>CAZDWA010000130.1:0-1524 GCA_964509065.1 uncultured Lentimicrobiaceae bacterium | reverse complement strand
TTCGTCCTTTTTCTTGATAAAAAGGACGCAAAAATCAAGCATGAATGAATGGGGCCTCCGCACAATCAAAAAAAATGCATAAATCTAAGCAAGGTTGCTACGCTTATTAGGAGTGCTATATCAAGCCTTACTAAAATTTAGTGGGAATAACCTGCTTTAAAAGTTAATGCTCGACCTCCTAACAAGCTATAACAGCCCTGCGAAAGCTTTCGCAGGGCTGCCTTGCAAGATTTACAAACATTTTTTTTGATTCTTGGGCGAGCGCTGCTCCCCCATTCATGCGGGCTCCCCGCCCGACCCGGGAAAGAGGGCAAGTGTTTCGTGTTTTCATATGTGCAATCCAATTGTAAATTGCACATTGCTCATTGCTTCATCAATTTCTGCACCCGCCAGCGCTCGCCGTCCCAGAGGCGTAGCAAATACATGTCTTGTGACAAATGTGCGACATCCAAGGTATGAACTTGGCTCCTAGGCTTTGCGCTGTACAACAGCTTACCGCTGGGGCTATAAAGCTCAATCATTGCATTTTCTAGGACTATATTTTCGGCAAGTTGTATTTGGGTTTTTCCGCTAGTAGGATTGGGAGACAACTTAAAGAGTAAGTCAGAATTCATTTCTGCCACATTCAATGTAATTAGCGTAGAATCACCCAAAACAACAAAATAAGTTGCTATGGGACGATTCAACTCATCAACATAAAAAACCTGTGAATCGTTTGAAGTATATGCAAACCAGTCTTCCGGAAAGTTTTCAGCAAACACAACTGTTTGTTCATCAGCCATAAGAACTCGTGCTAAATCGCTGCCGCCCCACCAAACAGGATACCAAGAAATATCCCACCACGAATGCGGATGACGAGATGAAAATATGCTCCCTTCGCGTTGAAAATGGTCAAATACTGAAGCATCCCAACTTGCCGAAACTGGCCAATGAAGTGCGTGAATATCGATATTTACTTGAGCTGGTGAATCGAAGTAATCTGTTGGAGTAGGTATTATTTTACGTTTGCTATGAAACAGCGGTGCTGTATAATCCTCTTCAAATAAATCGGATTTATTGCTAATCCGAACATCAAAAGTTGAATTAAAAGGAATATCTGAAATATCCAGTTCACCAAATTCGGTTAAGATAACATCTCTGCTGCCCTGTGCATCATAACCAATATAAATTGTATCGCGATTACCTTGTGAATCTTCGAAATACATGGGAAAGACAAATTCCTGAGAAAACAGAAAATGCACTTTCATTAAAATTAGAATAAACAAAAGAATCTTTTTCATATTATTATATTTTAAATTTTATAAATGTTGTAAATTTATTTAGTATTTCACTTATTACTATATCTGCCAACGTTCTCCTTTCCAGAGGCGTACTAGGTATAAGCCTATCATATAATGAATACAAATATCAAATAACCAATCAGAACAAGAATTTCAAATATTATCGTCAATTGTAGAATTTAACATTTCACAAATATAATAGGTAGCATCCCTGTATGGGAAAGCGGATGTTGGATTATCATAT
>CAZDWA010000129.1:0-1674 GCA_964509065.1 uncultured Lentimicrobiaceae bacterium | reverse complement strand
AATGGAAAATGGGATGATTAGAAAGAAAATTGTAGGTTTGTGAATTAAACAGGATTGGCTTAATTGCATTAATTTTCAAGTAAAAATACGTTATTCTTTTCAAAAAGCGACAAAATAAAATTTTAATATGCAAACAGAATTTGTTTTCCTCTCAGCACATAAACTAATCAAGCTACTTTCGATTTTATAAGTACATATTTCTTATACTTTTATAGTAAAAATACCAAAACTTATTGTGTAATATTTTCAGCGCTTTTTACTTTGGTTTGACCTGTAAAACATTGTATTGTATTCTTCTTTTGGCCTTTTTCTTGAGCAAGTGGGAATCAACATCCTTAACCTGCATCTTTCCAGCTCCTTTTAACCTCAAACAGCACGCCTCCATAGGCGTCCCGACATTATCTGTAACTTTGTAAGATTTACTGTGAGATGATTAATTTATTGGTAACTACCGTGCCATCATACCAAAGTTTTGTTAGATAAGTGCCGGCTTTCAAGCTGCTCAAATCAATGCGGATATCGTTTTCATAAAAACGATTTTCAATGAGCTTTCGCCCGCTTAAGTCAAAAATCTCCAAAAGCTTTTCTGAATAACTTTCGCCACTGATTTTTATTCGATATAACCCATCACTAGGATTTGGGAACAAGCTGATTTGATCCGCAGAAAAACGCTCATCCGTTGAGGTTAAATTCAGTAGTAGCGAACAGTAAGTTTCATCATCATTACGAACATAAATATGCTCGCCATCTACCGTTAAGCAAACTAAATAATCGGGACAGCATAAATTGCTTCTAGATTTTTGTTTATTTACCAAATCCGTTGTAGGACCAAAGGGATTAAAAATACTGCCTACCCCTTCAATGATAATTTGACTTTGAGAAAAAGCTGCATTCTGTTTCCTGAGATACTGAATCCTACGTGCTTGATTATTGCCTAATCTAATTTCTGAAATACTGTCCACAACAAATGTGCTGTCAGTATGCAGCGGGTCAATATCCCAATAATATGCATCCAGATGGAGCGTATCGCCGGCTTTTACACTGAAATCCATCAATAATCGCTCTTTCGTTTCACCCAGATAATGCCGAATGATATACACTTTTTCAACATCCACATCTTGTCGAATAGAAGCATACAATTCCTTAACTGTATCATTAGTAGCGTGCTTGATATAGTACTCGTAAATACATTTATAAGTTTTGCCAAGCAATATAGTGTCTGTTTCGGTTTTAAAAAGGCTCGTCCAAATTTGTGGAGGATATCCTTCATAAATCCCATTCATTTCGGTCCATATTGCATTGTCTTCGGGTAAAGGAATATACTCCTGAGCAAGGCCTTCAGTAGCAAATAACACAATACTGAATGAAAAAATAAATGTGTATAAAAATTGTTTCATTATAATTTTGATTAAGTTTTTATTTTAATTAGGTTTTTATGATATGTTAATTTCCGCTCAGCCTGCCCATATCCTAAAAACAAGCTGAGCTTAAAGCTCAAAGTTATTTTGTTCTTAACATTGATTCAAATAATAGATGATTTTGACACTAAGAAGGTGGCATGCGAAAAATGTTATTCGTCTCCCTACTGCTTCATCAACTTCTGCACACGCCAGCACTCGCCATCCCAGAGGCGTAGCAAATACATGCCTTGTGACAGATGTTCGACATCCATGG
>CAZDWA010000128.1:0-1995 GCA_964509065.1 uncultured Lentimicrobiaceae bacterium | reverse complement strand
ATAAATAACCAACAGCAGCTTTAAGCATGCTGCGGCTGAAACGGTGTTGAATAAAATGTTTCATTGTTTTATGATTTTGAAGGTTTCTATATGCTTGCTTTTATTGTTTGAAACAGTGGCTATATACATTCCTGATGGCAGATGCCGTATATCTATCTGGTTGACACCCTGATATAACCGATGTTCAGAAAGCATGATTCCACCCATATTGATGAGCTGCAGGGTGCAATCTTCACTCCGTGTTTGCACCAAGAGTTTGTCGGTAGACGGCACAGGTCCTATACGCACTTTCTGTCCAACCGCCATTTGTTCACTGCTGCCGGTAATCACGTCAGTTAAACTGACTTTTAGTATATAGGAATCACCAGATGAATCCAATGGCTTTTGAAAACGAGCTCCACTAACCAAGCATCCGCTATCAGAAGTAGCTAGCAAATCAATTAACCAATGATTTACGTCCATATGATACACTTTGCTGCCTTTGAGGTTGAGATTGGAATCAAAAAGATAAAAAGTTATATCCATTGGCATATAAAAATACTGGGATTCATGGGCTACAACCCAGATTAAGTCCTCATCTATAAATCCCATACCCCTGAAATAGGGTATTTCCACTTTCCGATCATGATAAATGAACACATTTTCCAAAAGCTCAAAGTCAGGAGAGTAAATACGCATTTCCAATCCCCTAACAAACTCATCTCCTACTTTACGAAGCTTATTCGCCATAATAAAATTGCCATTCCGTAACCATTCTACGGTTACAGGTGTCATAGTAAAAGAAGTTTCATTAGTAGGGAATTTGCCACAATCAAGGTAATTAAAATCCAAATCGAACTTTGCCCACTCATAAGAATAGGGTAAAGATAAAGACCCACATAAATAAAAGGCCGTACTGTCTTCATTGAAAAACATATCGCTACCTCCAGAATCTTCTTTGTATTGGTAATAAATTTTTTGCTGCAGGCAATTCCCTGAAAAATCATACTTGGCAAAGAAGAGCTGATTTGTGTGTCCTTGAAGTGCAGTATCTATGATACCCTGTACTATGATTTCGTTCATAGGACTGATCAGATAGTTTTTTATAACGAAATTCGTATTCGTATTTGTCACAGGCAGGCTGTCATATTTCTCGCCTACTAAACTTAAGTCGGGAGCAATTTCACGAAAGTAAAGCGTATTTGAATAGCGATATGATGTGGCAGGTGCAATATTCCCGATACACAATAAGTTGCCATTTTCCTTTGGCAAGATAAAGCATAAAAAATTAGCTGTATCTGTTTTTGAGTACCATTCTGATTGTATAAGCTCCCCTTCAAGGCTAATACGGTTTATATTCGAAAAAACGGTTTCCGGTGTGGATTTGTGACCAACAGCATAGTAATTACCCTGGTATTCAATAGTATGTCTCATAAATTCATGTCCATCTTCATCGCCAAGTACGATTTCAAAAGAATGCTGCGCATAAACAAACCGAAAGGATAAAAGTAAAAAGAGCAAAAAGTATTTCATATAATTTTGTGTTAAAGTTCTACTGCCATAGGTTTCGTGTATAGGCTCATGCTCTTTCTTATAAGATTGGAACGCTTTTCTTTTCATGTTTTTTTCAGGTAATTGGTATTCGTTCAATAATGATAATGCAAATATATTAAATTATTTATATACATACACAAGAGCATGTGTTAATTTATAATTATTCTAAATAACCGAGCCTTAAAAAGCCAAATTCTATTTCTTAGGTTGCTTTGTTTTGCGTGTGAAATTGTTGCTGGAAGGGTGTTTCGTCCCTACGGGACAAGGTAAAAACTTGCTGCAACAGTTTTTACAAACATTTTGTCCCTACGGGACAGCATTTATGACTGATATTTAGTTAATTAAGCTTAAACAAACTAAAAACACTTCAAATCTTTCCCGGGATGGGCGCGCAGGCACGCATGAATGGGGGAGCAGCGCCCGCCCAAGAATCAAAAAAAATGCTTGTAAATCTTGCAAGGC
>CAZDWA010000127.1:0-2128 GCA_964509065.1 uncultured Lentimicrobiaceae bacterium | reverse complement strand
ACAAGATTCATTCATGCTTGATTTTTCCGTCCTTTTTATCAAGAAAAAGGACGAAGAAAGATAGAGTAATGCAGTGATTTTTTGGTTTAATGCAGAAGTTTTTAGAAAAGTATGATGTCTCTTGCCAGGCTTTGTCCAGTGACCAGCCTCAATTTATCAATGCGCTGTCCAAACATATTTCACATGCTTTGCCTTTGTTTTTCATTATTTCAGGTTTAAAAGTGTTTTGGCTATCTCATCTCGTAAATCCGGTCTTACCTCCACATTGTCAGCAAATGTTTTCCATTGATTTATAGTATCGTTAATCTCGTCAATAATAGCAGCGGCTTTTTTGCAGCGGATGGATTCTCCAATAACCAATAAATCAGCTTTTGTAATATTTTTCCTTTTACCATTGATACTTAGGGCGTGCTGACTAACCCATTCACTGTCCGGGCGGTACGCGTGGCATAAGTCATATGCAGGAGCTAATTCCCAATTACCGCTTTGTTTCAATAAAAAGGAAAAGTTTTTGGTATGGTCATCACAATTGCGTGCAATTACGTTAAAAACCATTCTTCTGAACATTTGTTCCGCATCAGCATAGGTCAATTTCAGTTCTCTCATGCATTGAAAAAGCTGTTCATAACTGAAGCTGTTTACAAGATTGTAATCAAAGTGTTTCAGTGCGCAGAAGGTTTGAATATGATGCTTTTGTTCACCGGCTTCACGATCAAAGCGCTTAGTCATAAAATGTGCTCTACCGTTTTCTTCAAGCAAGCGTGATGTCATTATTTCAATTCCACAAGCTTTTGCCATATTGTAGTACGCCATTTCTACTCTGCCGTTGCCATGGCTGCTACCTAGCTGTACATCACTCACTCCATCAAGCTTGATGAGCCAATGTTCAAAGCCTTTGGGTGCATTGGTTTGTCCGGATTTAACTTCACCGGTCTTTTCATTCCAAGCAATCACAGCTTTTGGACGGGCACCACCGGCTGATGTACCAATTTTTAAAATCTCTAATACTGCTTGTTCTTCGAATTTATTTAGGTTTGTTGAGAATGCTTTGCGTTGATACAGCATTTTTTGTGCTGTTTCAATAAGGCTATCAATTTCTATTGAGAATGTTTTCTTGTTTTCTTTGAATACGGCGGGTTCAAATTCAAGTGCCCCCATACCGCGCGTTCCTATAAAACAAAGCATTTCAATCGGATTCATGCTGTCTTGTGGACGTCCTTGTTGTGCCAGCCACATATTAATTAACTGATTTCCATATCTGTCGGGCAATGAATCTGCTAATAAGCCGGGCAAACCTTTAAAGGTGTCGTATGATGAATACCTATCTTTTTTTAGTTCGGGAAAAGAAAATAAATTCCGATTGTCTGAAACCGGCATTTTAAGTGGTGCTAAATCCAGGTTTAACTGCTTGAACCTTGGATTATATTCAAAGCTTGCCACCCCTGTCTCATTATTCCAAGCTACGGCACCTACTAACTTACCCCATATTTTTACTTCTGCTACTTCCATGACTTACCAATCTGTTTTTTTGTATGCATCACTTTTTTTGGATATACCAGTTGCACGTTGGCGTTTTTCTTTTTGCAATTTAGCTAATGCTAAAGGGCTAAATATGTCCTGCACTTTGAATGTTCTAAGTACTTGTAATTGATCCAGTACGCGCAATACTTGAATGAGTGTGGCAACTGTCACTGTTCCGCCTCTTTCCAGCAAGCTTAAGGTGGAGCGACTGATACCGGCAGATGTAGCCAATTCATCCTGCGTTTTGTTTAGTTCCATACGCTGATGTCTTACAAATGTACCAATGTATTCAGCTAATGCTTTATCGCTCATGGAGGCAAATTCTTTGAATGAATTATCAGTCATAGTATTTAATTTATTGACTTAATGAATGATTTATCATACAAATATATGCATTAATTCTAATGTATATGACAAAAATAAGCTATATGCTTTAAATTTTTTAT
This sequence comes from uncultured Lentimicrobiaceae bacterium, assembly GCA_964509065.1. GTDB lineage: Bacteria > Bacteroidota > Bacteroidia > Bacteroidales > F082 > JALNZU01. The sequence continues at coordinate 161 of CAZDWA010000127.1, read as the reverse complement.
AGTCTGATATAATTTGTAACTATTTTAGTCATAAATTATTTTTTTCAAAGGATGCAAGAAGGATGTTTTGCGTGAGAAACTGTTGCTGGGAGGGTGTTTTGTCCCATACGGGACAGCGTTTGTACCTGATGCTTAGTTAATTAAGCTTAAGCAAACTAAAA
>CAZDWA010000126.1:0-2261 GCA_964509065.1 uncultured Lentimicrobiaceae bacterium | reverse complement strand
TATTTGTTGATAGCGCACAATTTATCAATAACGGTTATGGAATAAAACTCAGCGGACTAAATAATGCTTCCATTACCAATAGTGTATTTGAGATTGGCAACTATACAAGCCATACGTGCACCACAGATTTTGGTATTGGGATTGAGTTGAGCGAATGTAACGGATACTTGGTAGAAGGGAATATCTTTAGTTTGGCAGCTGATAATAGCGGTGAAGGCAGCATTGGAATTCGAGTGATTAATGATGAAGGTTATCTGCCCGAAGTCAACGAAATCTATCGAAATAGCTTTAACGGGCTTAACCGAGGAAACTTAGCCGACGGAACAAATATATTAGAAAATTATCATGTTAGAGGGCTTGTATATCAATGCAATCAGAATACGGACAATTACTGTGATTTCCATATTACGGGACAAGGTATAGCAGGGCATCAAGGTAGCCTGAATATTCCTGCCGGTAATACCTTTTCTTTTATGTCAGGTGTATTTATGTCCCCACGTCATATTTTCAACTATTCCACTAATCATATAGATTATTACTATTCGTCCGCTCAAAATCAAGAGCCTTTGTATTTCATTAATACCACGAAACATCCTACTGTCAATTTCAATAGTTGCCTTTCGAGTTTTGGTGGCGGCTCGGGACAGATTGAGCTTTTGGGCCTAAGTCCTGATCAGCAAATCTATTTCACGGAACAATCAGCTTCAAGTCGTGCGGCTTTAAACAGTTTATTCGCCCTATACGCAAGCCTTATTGACGGTGGGAATACTACTTCTATGTTGACAGCAGTGGAAACAGCTTTGCCCGGAGATATGTGGGATTTGCGTGCCCAGCTTTTGGGTGGTGCGCCGCATTTGAGCAAAGAAGTATTGAAAAAAGCCGCTGATCGTACCGATGTATTGCCTGAAAGCATTATTTTCGAGCTGCTTAGTACCAATCCTGATGAACTTAAAGATGCAGAGCTGATTGAATTTTTGCAAACCAAATCAAATCCTTTGCCGGAAGAGATGATTGAAGTACTTATAGGACTGCGTGATAATATCACCTATAAGACCATATTGCAAAGTCAGATGGGGCAATACGGTCTGCAACAATTCCGAGCTGATAGAGCCTTGCTACACGACCTTGTTCACAATCATAGCTCTGATTTAGAGGGTATTCGCAATCTATTGGCTGCCGCCCAAAGTTTACCTATGGATATGCAATTGGTAGAATTGTTTATGCAGGAAAGAAAAACAGAGCAAGCTTTAAGCCTTGCTGCAATGCTTTTTCAGTTGTATTCGCTTTCGAACGAAGAGCTTGAAGAGTACAACCGTTTTGTCAGTCTGAAACAATTGCAAGCAGATATATGGTCGGAAGACCGTTCAATCTTTGATTTGGAATCATCTGAAAAGTCATTACTCTTCAATTTAATGGATGAAAGCCAAGGATTGGCTGGAACACAGGCTCGCAATATTCTGGCTTTTATAGGCGATTATGAATATTGTGACTGCCCTGCAATTCTTGATGACGAGTTGAAGACCCAAGCAATAAGTGCTAAGAATGTTCAAACGCTTTTGGCATCTTCATTAAATGTTCGCCCCAACCCGGCTAACACTTGGGTAAGCTTTGATTATACCCTTTCAGATGAAAAGTCTCAGGCTGTATTGGAGATTTACGATGCCGCTGGCAAGACGATACATCAAGCACAACTCAGTCAGTCAAAGGGCGAGTATGTATGGGATACCCGTCAATTGCAGCCCGGCACCTATTATTATAGTGTGAAAGCCGGAGGCAGTATTAAAACTGGAAAGATAGTAATTATAAAATAAAATTTAAAACCAACACTTATAGGCGGCTTACAGCCGCCTATAAGTGTTATTAAAAATGATGGTATTATGAAAAGGCTTTTCCTTTTGCCCCTATTGCTTATTAGTATTTCTTTATGTGCACAGGAGTTTGAAATTCTTTTTCAGCAGTGTTACGGAGGTTCCGGTATTGACGAAATATGGGATGTGTATAAGAAAGCAGAAGGAGGATATTATGTATTTGCCGCCAGTGGGTCATCAGACGGTGACCTCCCTTTTAATTATGGGATAAAGGATTTTTGGTTGTTTGAAACTGATGCTTCGGGGCAAATTATATGGCAGAAAATTTATGGAGGTAGTGATTTTGAGACGCCGAATAGTTTTCTTCGTTTGCCAGATGGTGGTTTTTTATTATTTGGTGACACATTTTCAGTTGACGGGGATGTGGGATGTAATCACAATCCCAGTGGTGCA
>CAZDWA010000125.1:0-2281 GCA_964509065.1 uncultured Lentimicrobiaceae bacterium | reverse complement strand
TATGCTTTAAGCTGGGCTTTGGGAGCCATTCCTTTGGCATTGGCATTTACTCCACCTGCAACGATGGTTCCGGCAACGTGCGTGGCATGCGCCGACTGTGAGCCTGCATTATCAGGTTGTGTCACACGCTGTACACCGGTATTGTTAAACTCTTGGTGCGTACGACGTACTGCACCACCGTCCCAAATACCGACATTGCTATAGCCTTCCCCTTCCACCACAACACCAACACTTCCGCCTTCCCACAATTGGTTAGCACGAGTAGTGATGGCAGCACCAATATTATCGGTCTTGTAATAAATAGGCTGGCCGTCAATCACGTCAATAAGCTCAACGACTTTACCGTCGGGGAACTCTTGTCGGATTTCAATATTATGCAGACGGGCATAACGTTTAACTCTTTTTTCTTTTTGTTTCCATTCTTTTTCTTGCTCCTTGCTTAATTTCAACAAGGCTTCTGAATTTGTTTCCCGCTGCGCAAATGTAGGGGCAGCAAACAATAAACCCAAAATAAGGATTAATGCTTTTTGATAGAAGTACTTCATCGTTACAATAATTGATTTAAAGGATATTTAAAACAAAAGTACATGTTTTCATTCAAACTTAAAGGCTTCTTATACAATTTTTCCAAGTTTTTCGTGTTTTCCAAAAATTCAGTTGGACGGATAAGGCGTTCAAACAAGCTGTGTAATGCCGTTTTAAAGAAAATTTCATCAAGAATCTTTATTTTTCCAAATCTATTATCTTTGCCGAAATTTATTAATCAATGAGAGAATCAATAGTTATTTTAGCCGGCGGCGGTCCGGCACCGGGCATAAATACCGTAATCAGTACGGTTGCCAAAGTATTTCTTAAAAGTGGTTACCGAGTCATCGGACTGAATGAAGGCTTTAAAAATCTGTTTGCAGATAAGCCTGTTTTAATGGAGTTTGACTTTATTTTAGCTGACAGCATTCAAAAGATGGGAGGCTCGGCTATTCAAATGAGTCGCTACAAGCCAAAAGATGAAGAGTTTAAAACAGATTTCTTTACAAAACATAATGTACGATTATTGGTAACGATTGGTGGAGATGATACGGCTTCTACCGCCAATAGAATCACAAATTTCTTGGTTGAAAACAACGTTAAAATACAAAATATCCACGTTCCCAAAACGATTGACAACGACCTTCCTTTACCTGAAGGCACTCCTACCTTTGGCTATTATTCTGCTAAGGATGAGGGGGTTCGCATTGCTCAAACAGTTTATGAAGACGCACGTACAAGTGGCAACTGGTTTGTGATGTCAGCCATGGGTCGTGAAGCAGGTCACCTGGCTTTCAGTATTGGTGCTTCATGCCATTTACCGATGATCATCATACCTGAGATGTTTCAAAATGTGGAAATCACATTTGAACGCATCATCCGTTTGATAATTTCATCCATGGTAAAACGCCGAATCTTGGGTATTAAATACGGCGTTGTAATCATCAGTGAAGGAGTGTTTCACTTTATGACAGATAAAGAAGTCGTTTCTTCAGGAATTGATTTCACCTATGACGAGCACGGACATCCCGAGCTGGGCAATGTAAGTAAGGCACATATTTTCAATATGTTAGTGCAGCACAGGCTGAAAGAACTCAATATTAGTATCAAAAGCCGTCCGGTAGAATTGGGTTATGAGCTGCGTTGTGTAAATCCCAGCTCCTTCGACTTGATGTATTGCGGATTCTTAGGATATGGGGTGAAAGAATTATTTGATCAAGGCGTAACAGGTGCCATGGTCACCGCAAACGCCTTAGGTACTGTAAGCCCCTTATACCTGAAGGATTTGACCGATGAAAACGGTATTATCACACCCCGCCTCGTGAATATTGAAGGTGAAAAAACAAAATCAGTATTCCGCAACGGTTTGCAATTTATAGGACCTGAAGATTACATAGCGGCAAAGCAGTTTCTGCCAAATCCGGAAGAATATGATTTTTACCGTATATTAAATTGGTAAATACTAGAAAAAGGGCTGCATTACGCTCCTCCTTTCATCCTTTTTCTTGATAAAAAGGATGGAAAAATCAAGCATGAATGTAGGATTACACGATGACTGAATACCGAAAGCTTTCGCGTATCGAAGTCATCGCCTTCATAAAACGAAGCTAATCGCAGTGCAAAGCCTAGCTAGAGACATCATGCTTTGATTAAATGTGGATTGATGCAATACACAGCACTTCTACATACAAAACATATAACTCTTTCGTCCTTTTTCTTGATAAAAAGGACGCAAAAATCAAGCATGAATAATCGG
>CAZDWA010000124.1:0-2375 GCA_964509065.1 uncultured Lentimicrobiaceae bacterium | reverse complement strand
GCGTACATTTTTTGATTTGGCATAACCTACAATTTCCTCTATATCGTAATCCGGATAAGGAGTGACAAAATCAAAAATACCTTCGCGCTTATCGGGATCAACCCAATTTTCCCAGCCTGTGTTCCAGCCTTCAACCAAAAGTGCGTGAATATTGTTTTCTGCTGCAAAATCAATATAACGCTTGGTGTTTTCGGTGGTAGCGGCATGTTTTCCATGAGGTTTTATAATCTGAGTGCCGGTCATATCTTGTGTTCCGCTATAATCCCATGTTCCTTTATCCAGATGCATCTCCCACCATATTCCCATGTATTTTGTCGGCTTTATCCAACTGACATCACCCAATTTATTTGGTTCGTTCAGGTTGAGAATCAGCTTTGAACTAATTAAATCAACTGCTTTATCCGAAATTTGAATGGTTCTCCAAGGTGTATGAAAAGGAACCGGCGCACTTACTTTATAAGGATTGCGCTCCGATCCGACTAATCTGCTGCGCATTTGAAGCTTTTCAGCCAATATTTCATAGGTGATACCTGAATAATTGAGTAGTGCAGCTTCGTGGAAACTCAAATGCGTACCGTCTTCATTACGCATGGTAAAAGGCGTATTTACCGCATTATGAGGGATATAAGTTTGGGCAAGATTGGGGTGATTTCGCTTGCTAATCGCATCAATTTCACTGAAACGGGTCTTGTTAAACAAATGCTCATATATATCCCAGTCACCCGGCATCCACCAGCATAAGGCATCTTCGGTAAGCTGAAGAATGGTGTTTTCTTCACTGATTTTCAGCTCTTTTAAATTGTCCTGCTCAGGAAATTCATAACGAAAACCAATACCGTCGTCAAAAACACGAAAAACAACAGCATACATTCGTTTAAGTCCTTCTTTTTCAGCAAGATAAACTTTCATTTCATTGAAATGGTTGCGTACATAACGCTGTTCGCCCCATGGCATTTCCCAACTTTCATCCAAACTGCTTTGCTCAATTTTCGTCACTTGAAAGCCTTCCATTAAATCATCTTGTTCATACAATGAAAAGCCCAAAGTAGACTTGTCAAAAAGCAATTTCCCGTTTTTTAACACACTAAAAGCTGGCTGCCCTACGTCTGTAAGTTCAAACTGTAGTTGAATTGCGCCATTGGGCGAGCTGACAGTTGTATTTTCGGTTTTTTGACATGAATACACAGTAAAACCAAGCAGAATAACTGCAATTATTTTGAAGAGATTATGTTTCATGATTTTAAAATATTCAAATTATTTTTTTCGTTGAATGCTATAATCGACCAATTGTTTTAAGGAGCTGAGCTGCTCACTTGGGCTAAAATCATCCAACAAAACCAAGGCGGCATTGATATATTCGTCCATCTTTTTTGTTGCATATTCAATCCCACCGGATTGGCGTACTTCTTCCATCAGTTTGGCAACTTCTTGCGGATTATCGTGATGATTTTTGACCGTATTGATGATTCTTCGTTTTGTTGCCTTATCGCTATTGTTGAGTAGATAAATTAATGGCAGGGTCATCTTTCGCTCTTTGATGTCAATGCCAACAGGTTTTCCGGTTAGACCGGAAGTTTCAAAGTCTAAAATATCGTCTTTAATTTGAAAAGCGATACCTACTTTGGTACCAAAATCAGCCATTTTATCCACTATTTCTTGCGAGGCATCTGCCGAGGCGGCACCTACTGCACAGCAAGAGCTGATTAAAGAGGCTGTTTTTTTACGGATAATCTCAAAATAAACCGATTCTTCTATATCTAATCGGCGCGCCTTTTCAATTTGTAACAACTCCCCCTCGCTCATTTCTTTTACGGCTTCCGATACTATTTTAAGTAATTGATAATCATCATTTTTAAGTGCTAGAAGCATGCCTTGCGAAAGCAGATAATCACCGGCTAATACTGCAATTTTATTTTTCCATAGGGCATTAATGGAAAAGAATCCGCGCCTTTCGTTTGAATCATCTACCACATCATCATGCACCAAGGTAGCCGTGTGCAAAAGTTCAATCAGCGTGGCGGCGCGATATGAAGATTCTGTAATCCCACCGGTGATGGAAGCCGATAGCAATACAAACATGGGTCGCATCTGCTTGCCTTTCGATTTGACGATATAACTTGTAATCTTGTCCAGCAATGGAACAGACGACTTCATGGCATTCCGAAATACCTTGTCAAAGGCTTTCAAATCCGAATCAATGGTTTTTTTTATTAGATCAAGTCTTGCCATGTGCCTAAGATGCCAACTATTTTTTTATTTGCAATCAGTTATTAATGCTGCAAATTTAATCTTTTTAGGTCAGAAATACCTGATTCCATTAAACCTGCTTAATTCATGAATTTAATTTTGAGAAATTTTAAGGCATGAGCTGTGAA
>CAZDWA010000123.1:0-2728 GCA_964509065.1 uncultured Lentimicrobiaceae bacterium | reverse complement strand
CGTCCTTTTTATCAAGAAAAAGGACGAAAGAAGGATGTTTTGTGTGTGAGATTGTTGCTGGAAGGGTGTTTTGCCCTACAGGACGAGGTAAAAACTTGCTGCAACAGTTTTTACAAACATTTTGTCCCTACGGGACAGCGTTTGTGCCTGATACTTAGTTAATTAAGCTTAAGCAAACTAAAAACACTTCAAAATAGCACCGCCTCGAAAGCTTTCGAGGGTTCTAATTTTGGATCGGAAGGAGGGCTGCGCTTGACAAAAAACAAAAAAATCCGGGGATATTATATCTCCGGATTTTTTGTGAGGTCTCGAGCGGATTCGAACCGCTGTACACGGTTTTGCAGACCGCTGCCTAGCCACTCGGCCACGAGACCAATTAAAATGGTCTTTTGGGACGGCAAAGATAAGATGTTTTCATTAATACAACAAATTGCTTTTTTCTGCTAATTTTTGCAAACAATCGGGGCAAAGACAATTTTTTGAATCAAATTCCGGCTTATTTAAAGCTTCTTTTGGAATTTTTACTGTATTGCACCAGCATGATTCAGAATTACTGCAATGAAACAAGCTGCCGCATTGAGGGCATTTTGAGTTTTGTGTATCAGCTTTCTTTTGTGGCATTAGCTTTCGAGTGTCAAGCTTACAAAATCCATTTTCCCGCCAAGCGGAGGATTCATTTTACGAATTTTCACCCGTGCATGTTGTACTGTAGAAAATTGATGATGTACGGCATTTAATATACGTCTTCCCACATGTTCCAACAGCTTGGAAGCCACTTCCATTTCAGCTTTTACACATTGATAAACAGCCAGATAGTTTACCGTATCTTCTAAATTGTCACTTTGCTCGGCATTTTGTGTATCTACATCTAAAAATAAATCCACGACAAACCAAGTGCCTATAAGTTGTTCTTCAACAAAACAACCGTGATAAGCAAAAAACTCCATTCCTTCGATAGAAATTACTGACATAAGGCTAAACTTAGATTTATTTTTGAATTATTTCTGTTCCTTTACGTATTCTTTCAAGGGTATTTTCTTTCCCTATCAACGCCATGATATCTCCCAAATGAGGTCCCTTAGAAGTGCCAACCAAAAGCAGGCGTAGTGCATTCATAATAGCTCCCATGCCGTATTGATTGCTTTCAATCCAAGATTTAATGGTGGCATCAATTTGTTCTGTTTCAAACAGATCGATTGATTCAATTTGTTGTGCGAGATTTAGCATTTGTTCTGCCGTATTTGCTTTCCATCGTTTTTTTATGACTTGTTCGTCATATTCTTCGGGTGCGTTAAAGAAAAAGTAGGCTTCATCCCATAACTGGGCTACAAACTGTACACGTTCCTTTAACAGCCCGACTACTTTTATGATATAATCCTGTTCGGCAGTGATATTTTTTTCTTTTAATAGTTTGGCAAAATCATCGGTAATTTCTTCATCCGATTTTTGAATCAGGTATTGATGATTGAACCATTTTGTTTTTTCGGGATCGAATTTTGAACCTGATTTACCCACTCTTTCGAGTGTAAATGCGTCAATTAATTCATCCATGCTAAACAATTCTTGTTCGGTACCCGGATTCCAGCCCAACAGGGCTAACATATTGATAAAAGCTTCCGGAAAATAGCCAGATTCTTTATAACCCGAAGATTTTTCTCCTGAAACAGGATCAATCCACTGGAGTGGAAATACCGGAAATCCGAGGCGGTCTCCATCTCTTTTACTCAGCTTGCCATTGCCATCGGGTTTTAGCAATAAAGGCAGGTGCGCAAACTGTGGCTGTTCCCACCCAAAAGCCTGATAAAGAAGCACATGCAATGGTAAGGAAGGCAGCCATTCTTCACCGCGAATGACATGGGTTATTTCCATCAGATGGTCATCTACGATATTTGCCAAATGGTAGGTGGGCATTCCGTCTGATTTAAAGAGAACTTTATCATCAAGGGTTTCACTTTTCACTTGAACGTTACCTCGGATGATGTCTTCCATGACGATGGTTGTATCTTCTGGAATCAGAAAACGAACCACATAAGGCTCTCCGGCTTCTATCAGCTTTTTGGTTTCTTCAGCCGATAAATTAAGGCTGTTACGAAGCTGTTTTCGTGTTTGTGTATTGTAAATAAATGGTGTTTTCCGTGACTCCCCTTCTTTACGCAGCTGATCGAGCTCTTCAGGGCTGTCAAAGGCGTAATAGGCATGTCCGACTTCAATCAGCTTGTCGCTATATTGTTTATAAAGTGCTTTTCTTTCACTTTGACGATAAGGAGCATAAGGACCTCCTTTTTCAGGGCTTTCGTCAAATTGGATGCCACACCATTTAAAAGAATCGGTTATATATTTTTCAGCTCCTTCCACAAATCGTGTTTGGTCGGTATCTTCAATACGTAAAATCATGGTACCGCCCTGTTTGCGGGCAAAAAGAAAATTATACAAAGCTGTGCGTACTCCGCCTATATGCAAGGCACCGGTAGGACTGGGAGCAAAACGAACGCGAATATTTTTATTCATATATCTGATTAATAAATTGAGCCACAAAGATAGAAAATAGAACAGTATGTTGCTTTATTTCTGTTTCTGTCAGCATGAGGTCCTTGGATTAAAATTACGAACTTACCAGCCTAATACCCATGCAAAAATCAAGGGAGCGACAATGGTTGCATCCGATTCGATTACACCTGAATAATTCATAAAATAAAAATAAATGCGGGTAAATATACTGATATATCAT
>CAZDWA010000122.1:0-2804 GCA_964509065.1 uncultured Lentimicrobiaceae bacterium | reverse complement strand
TGGTGATGGTTCCGTAGGTAGTACCTGATGGAGCGTGCAATGCGATAACAGTAGCTCCGGGAACCGGACCTTCATTGTCGGTAACACGTCCACTCATACTCGATGTTGTAATCTGAGCCTGTAAAGCTGTAGTGAACATTAATACAAATGCCACTAACAAAAATCTGAGCTTGTGCAACATAATGTGTAAATTTAAATGATATTGATTAAATTTTAAAGTTTTTAACATCTACAAAAATAGAATAAATGCACTTACCTGCAATAGTTTTTTTGGGATAAAGGGCTTTCAGTTATTAACAAATTTTTAGCACTTTGAAACTCAATTAGTTAAAAAAGTGGCACTATGCCGCATTGCAAATAGGCAGTAAAAGAGCTTAAATTTAAAATACATAAGGTAACCTATTGATTATCTATAGCTTATATATATCATGAATATTTGAATATAACCAGGCATTTTAAATTCATTTAAGAAAATCACAATAAATTTGTTCATTGAATTGTTAATAACAACTTAATTTTAATCGAATTATCACCTCAAAACCCGGTGTTTATTTTTTTGTTTTTCCAAGCTCAAGTTTTTGGTTAATTTTACAATTCGTAAAATTGCATTTAATTTATGAACAGATTTTTCTTATTCAGTCTTTTAGTCCTCTTTGTTTTAAGTTCCTGCAAAGTTAAAACCACATCCAAAAAAGCAGATGATCAGTATTTGGTAATTCTTTCTCTTGACGGCTTTCGATGGGATTATGACCAATTTGCCGCCACCCCAAACTTGGATGAAATTGCAGCCAAAGGTGTGAAAGCTGAGCGTATGCTGCCCTCATTTCCCACTACCACTTTTGCCAATCATTATACCATGGCAACCGGCTTGTACCCCGATCGTCACGGCATTTTGGCAAACAGCTTTTATGCTCCCGATTTGAACGCACATTATAACGACTATAATAATCGGTCTTCCGTGGAAGATGGCTCATTTTATGGTGGCGAACCGATTTGGGTCACTGCCGAAAAACAACGTACTACCACCGCCACCTGCTTTTGGGTTGGCAGCGAGGCAGATGTGCAAGGAATTCGTCCCACATACTGGAAAAGATACAATCATTTTATGCCTTACGAAGACCGCATCGACACGGTTTTATATTGGCTGCAGCTGCCTGTTGAAAAACGTCCCAAGCTGATTATGTGGTATTTTGATGAGCCTGATTCACAAGGACATAAAGTAGGACCCGAAGGAGTTGAAATACCTCCCTTGATAAGTCGACTTGACAGCCTTGTAGGAGTATTTAGAACAAAAGTTCAAGCACTTCCGCATGGAAATAAGGTGAACTTCATCATTGTTTCCGACCACGGCATGGCACAGCTGGACGAACAAAAGCAAATCATGTTGGATCATTATATTGATACAAGCTTGATGCAGCTTGCCAATGGCGGCAATCCCACTATAAATATTTTGGCAAAAGAAGGTCAAGCGGATGCGCTTTATAAACAAATCACCAAAATACCTAATATCCGCTACTGGCGCACAGGCGAAGCACCTGAGCATCTGCATCATGGAACGCATATTCGCACGCACGATATCACGGTTTTAGCTGATGATGGATACAGTATTTTCTGGTCGTGGAGGGTTTCAAAATCAAAAGGAGCACACGGCTATGATGTACTAAATCCGGATATGCACAGTATATTTTATGCGATTGGACCGGCTTTTAAATCGGGATATAGCAAGAAAAGTTTTCAAAATATTCACCTTTATCCGCTAATGGCACATCTGCTTAAGCTGCATCCGGCAGAAACTGATGGCAGCTTGGATTCAATAAGCGATATTTTGAAAAAACCAATAAAATTTTAGTTGATAATTCCAGAACTACACTATGATTTTAAGTCATCCGATACATATATTTCATAAGCTTTTCACATCTTCGGAAGGCATCCAAATTCCGATAGAAGTGGAATGGCTCAGATTTATAAATAGTCATCGCTCTGCCTATTTGGATGCCTTTTTTAAGTTTATTACCGATAGTGTGGGTCCCATTAGCTTTGGCATAGCTATCTTATTCTTACTCATTGCGTTATTTAAAAAAGATGCCATACTGAAAAGACAGGTTTTTTATTTAATAACCGCCTTGATTATTTCGGTAATAATTACACATTTATTAAAACACCTTATTGCCCGTCCTCGCCCTTTCGTGAGCTATGATTTCATTGAAAAACTAAGTGGAGGTGGCAGCTATTCTTTCCCTTCGGGTCACAGCTCCGATGCATTTACGCTTGCTATCGCACTCAGCTTGATATTTCCCAAAAAGTGGCTTGTATTCTTTCTAATATTGTGGGCTTTTTTAGTGGGGTATACCCGAATGTATTTTGGGGTCCACTACCCTACTGATGTAATTGCCGGAGCTGCAATAGGTATAGCATCGGCAGCTTCTTGCTATTATTATTTCAGTAAACGAGCAGCAAAAAAAGCAATGAAAAAGCCAAAATAAGCCAATTGTTTATTTCTCAAAATTAAATTCATGAATTAAGCTGGCTCAGGTCTATTAATTAGAAAATTGGCAGTATGCTCAAAGTAACTCCATAGGTAACGCCTTGCTCCTTCGGTCAAATCCACCTTATCCATAGCAGTTTTCATGCATGCCAGCCAATGGTCTTTTGCTTTTTCGTCAATATAAAAAGCTTCATGGCGCTTGCGCAGTCGGGGATGTCCACGTCTTTGAGAATATATTGCAGGTCCTCCTAAATATTGCACCAAGCCTGCATAATTCACCAATTCATAAGCTTGTCAATCTAACTTTATCGTAATAAGC
>CAZDWA010000121.1:0-3305 GCA_964509065.1 uncultured Lentimicrobiaceae bacterium | reverse complement strand
TGCCGATAATAAAAGAATACAGCATGGCAAGCAAAAAGAATGGCAAAAGCATCAAAGCCGTACCCAGATAGTATTTATTGTATAGCTTCCCGTCTTCTTCATGAAAATAATGCGCCATATAATCCAAGCTGTGACGTGCTTTTTCCGCTTGGTATACCTCGCTGAAATCAGTTGTACCATACACAAACACAGCCGGTAAATAGGCATAATAACCGCTTCCGTCGCCGTCAATCGTGCGTACAGCCTCCCCTGCCCTCAAAAACTGAATCAATATAAAAACAAGTATAATACCGGCGCTAACAAAGCTTCTCATAATTGTACAAATTTCTTCGCTTCACAAATGTACGTTAAACTGATGTGCCAGGCACGAATATTTACGACTTATCGAAAGTAAATAGTAAAGCCTGCTTAATTCATGAATTTAATTTTGAGAAATTTTCAGGCATGAGGTGTGAAGCTGTAGTAAGCTACCGCGAACAACTCATAACGTAAAAATTGCCAAAATTAAATCAAAATTCATCTTATAATAAATGCTTTTTTTAAATTACCACTAAAGTTTTCTAACGCAATGTTCCTAAGCTTATTACGATAAAGTTAGATTGATAAGCTTATGAATTGGTGAATTATGTAGGAAAGAAATACTGCGACCGGATAAAATCACGTACAAGCTACAGCTGTTTTATCACTATGAATTGATGAACAACTCCCGCTCAAAACCTATTGCAAGCGATATAAAGGTCTCGGTAAACGTAATCTCCGGAATGCTTTGAATTTTATTTACGATAACTTCTTTCAAATGCTCATTATTTCTCGTGTAAATCTTCGCCAGCAAGGAATATTTACCACTAATATGATGACACTCAACAATTTCCGGTATTTGTTTAATTTTTTCGAATACCTCATCGTGGGTGCGGGTAGTCGTCAAATTGACTTGCACCCCGATAAATGCACAAGTCATATATCCCATGGCATGGGGATTTAGCTGTAAATGTGAACCCGATATAACACCGGCTTCCTGCAGACGCGCCACACGTTGATGAATGGCGGCGCCGGAAACATTGCATTTACGCGCAATTTCAACGAATGGCATGCGTGCGTCATCAATAAGATTTTTCAGTATCCTGCGATCAAGACTATCAATTTTAAAGGGAGGAAGTGACATTTTGTTAAAATATTTATATTTTCTCCAAAATTAAAGCTTTTTACTTATTGTTTTCAATTTTATTAAGTTTTCCACTTTCAATTCTTCATGATTACATAAAATTCGATGATATATTCGTATTTTTGCAATGTAAACTAAAACTAATCTAACATATTATGAAACACGATCCGGCAAAAAATCTTTTTGACCTCAAACAATTTGGTGAGTTTGGTGATGTCAACCCTTCCGTTACCGATTCTGCAACTTTTACATTTATGCAGGCTAAAACCATGACCGAAACCTTCAAAGGCGAAGCAGAAGGATGTTTTCTGTACTCGCGCCACTGGAATCCGTCCAATAAATATCTGGCTGATGCCATGGCTGCCATGGAAGGCACCGAAGCAGGCTGGGTAACAGCGAGCGGCATGGGAGCAATTACTACAACCATACTTCATTTATGTAAAAGCGGAGACCATATCATCAGCAGCATGACCACCTATGGCGGTACTTTTGCGTTCATGCTTAACTGGTTACCAAAATACAATATCGAAGTAAGTTTTGTAGATATTACCGATTTGGATGCTGTGAAAGCGGCAATAAAACCAAATACAAAAATGATATATACTGAAGCAATGACCAATCCGTTGTTGCAAATCAGTGATATACCGGAGCTTTCGAAGATTGCTCGTGCAGCCGATATAAAACTGGTGGTTGACAATACCTTTACCCCGATGATTATTGCACCTGCCTTGTTGGGAGCCGATATAGTAGTGTACAGCTTGACAAAATTCGTAAACGGCAAAAACGATTGTGTTGCCGGAGCCATTTGTGCCTCAGAGCAAACCATCAATGAAATGATTGATGTGAATGATGGCACTGCCATGTTGCTCGGACCTGTCCTTGACCCCTTCCGCAGCAGCAGCGTACTGAAAAACCTGCATACCCTGCATATCCGAATGAAGCAGCACAGCTACAACGCCATGTATCTCGCTAAAAAATTCAAAGAAGCAGGCCTCAAATTCAACTATCCCGGCATGCCCGAACATCCTGGACACGAATTGATGAAAAGCATGATGAATCCTGACTTCGGTTTTGGTGGAATGATTGCCATCGACTTGGGCAGTGAAGAGAAAGCCAATAAACTGATGGAATGTATGGAGCTTGCTGATGTAGGATATCTGGCGGTAAGCCTAGGTTATTTCAAAACATTATTTAGCAATAGCGGTAAAAGTACTTCATCCGAAGTGCCCGAAGATACCCAACGTGAAATGGGCCTCAGCGAAGGATTGGTACGCTTTAGTGTTGGGCTTGACCATGATATTGAACTTACTTGGCAGCGGATTAAAAAATGTTTGATCGAGACAAATATTATTTAACCTGCATAATTCACCAATTCATAAGGCTATCAATCTAACTTTATCGTAATAGCCTTATGATTACTACGCTAGAAGATTTTAGTGGTGAATTAAAAAAGTGTTTATTACATGAATTAAGCAGGTTAATCTCTCAAATAAAACTTATTACAAGGGCTGAGGTAAATTACTTCAGCCCTTGTTTTATTTTATGAACTTTCACTTAGCTATAAACTTAGGAAAAAGGCGATGAACAAAATTCGGCTAAGCCGGATACAAGCTATTATTTTTTCATCATTCGATCTACCGAATATTTTCCGGGTCCTAAAATCAGAATAGCAAGAAAACCTACCAAGTACAATAATGCCAATTCCCGCCGGGCAAAAGGATCTGCGGCATGAAAGATGAATGCGGCGGTAAACATGGTGAAAATCACCGGCACACTTGCTAATCGGCTAAACAGTCCAAAAAGTATAAACAAAGGAGCAATAAATTCAGCTAATACTGCCAAAACCAAGGAAGCTGCGGCACCAATTCCAAAAGGATCGGAAAAGCTATATGGACCGCCTTCCAGCAACCTTAGAAATTTCGGGTAACCGTGGGTGAGCATAAAAGCTGCAAGAGCCACACGACTAATTAAAAGCCATAAATCAACAAGATTTTTATTTGTTCGCCAGGAAAACAAGAGTTTCTTCATTCTTTCTTCAATTAAAATATGGCGTCAAAAATACAACAATCTACAATTACAAATCAAAACTGATTGTCATAAAAGAAGAATCCCGGCCTGGACCGGGATCATAATCAGAAATATA
>CAZDWA010000120.1:0-3376 GCA_964509065.1 uncultured Lentimicrobiaceae bacterium | reverse complement strand
AGCGTGGGGAGCTGGTGCACGCCGACAGCATACATTTCATTGATTCATTGAAATATTTAACACCTGCAAATCGCGTTGTATACGGTGGTGGAGGCATAATGCCGGACATTTTTGTGCCATGGGATTCAACACTTTATACCGATTATTACTCAAATCTTGTGCGTAAAGCAGTGCTGAACCGTTATACATTGGAGTATACCAACAGCAACAGGAAAAAGCTGAATAGACAGTTTTCAGATGTACAAGCTTTTATCGATGGATTTGAAGTAGACGAAAGTATGATGAAAAACTTCTTGAAGCTTGCAGAAAAGGAAAAAGTAGAATGGAATGAAGAACAGTTTGACCAATCGGAAGACTTGATAAAATACCAGATAAAAGGCTTAATAGCTCGTAATATCTGGGACATGAATGCCTATTACCAAGTAGTTGTTCCAATCGATGAAACACTGCAAAAGGCATTGGAGGTAATGAAGAAAGAAGACATTTTCTCGGAACTCCGATAAAATTTTATTGCTTAATAAACTTCTGTACGCTCCTGCTGTTTGCTGTCGTCATCACTAAGAAATACAGCCCGGGCTTCAAGGACGAAACATCGATTTGTGTTTGCTTTGTTCCTTGACATAGCTCTTGATACAATTTGTGGGAATGCAAATTATATATTTCCAGCTGCACAGTTTGTAAATGGCTTTCCGGCAGTTCGACAAACAATATGTTTTTAGTTGGATTTGGGTATATATGAATTTGCTGTTGTGCAGTTTCACTAATGGCGGGTGCCACGGCATAATTAGCATTATACAATTCCAGTCCGCCACTGAAATTAGCTGTTATCATCTGTAGCTTTTCTGTTTCAAAAAGTTGCCCGATCCATGCTGCGGTACGCATTCCGGGGTCAATAACAGATAAATTGGTATCAATCAGCATATCCCAATTGCTGCGCGCACGAAAAGCACCTCCAAGGTTATTTCGAATGTTGTCAAAAAGAAAAAGCTCTCCCTGCTCCGAGCCACTTACCAGCATCAGCTCATTATCGGGTGCGTAAAACATGCGTGGCGTGCTATAGCCGTCATAAGAAATTGTATAATCCGTGACATTTATTTCACCAAAAAAATCGGTTTGATAGCTGAAGTTGATCCCCTCCTGCCCTAGCTCCCCTTTATAAAATGCTATTTTACCATTTTTGGAACCTATCAGCAGGTCTACAATCCCATCTTCATCCACATCAAACAGCTCGGGGGCGCTCCAGCTTCCCACA
Source organism: uncultured Lentimicrobiaceae bacterium (assembly GCA_964509065.1). Classification (GTDB taxonomy): domain Bacteria; phylum Bacteroidota; class Bacteroidia; order Bacteroidales; family F082; genus JALNZU01. The sequence goes on along the minus strand of CAZDWA010000120.1, from coordinate 2,124 downwards.
TTTATTTCCTGAAAAAACTCGCTTAGCAGCTCCCATTCGTCTGTGGCAGTCTGCCGCAGATGAATCAGTTTACCGTTTTCGCTGCCTACCAACATATCAGGCAGCCCATCTCCATCGAGGTCAGCCATAGCCGGGACCAAGCCACGTAATTTAAGTTTTGACAAGTTTGCCAAATCTTCGGTTTGCCTTTCAAATATCCATTCACCATCCTGTTCAATCTGACGATAATGAGTAAGTGTAGAACGATATTCGGAATGTAGGGTAAGACCGGTATACCAGCTACGTAGGTAATGTCCGAAATTGCCCACTATCAAATCTTTACGCCCGTCATTATTCATATCAAACAAGAGCGGATACGCACCCGAGCCTAAGTCAATCATTTGGTCTTGGAGAAAAGATTTGCTATATAATTCAAATTGAGGCAAGCTGTTTGTTCCATGATTCAAATAAAGCCATATGCTGTTTCGGTTTTGAGTAACAAAGGGATTAGGATCGAAAGGAGAAACCAATAAGTCTTTTATGCCGTCATTATTCACATCAATATATGCCGCAAAGGGCATTGAAAATAGATGTATGGGCGTTGTTCCTGCAGGGAATGCCGTATCTTGGCTTACCATGACGGCATGCTCCGGCGTACCTCCGTTTTCAAGGAATACCAGATTGGGATAATCCACATCAGCTATCAACAAATCATGTAGGCCATCGCCATTCAGGTCGTGAACCAAAAGCGTGGCTCCGCGATGACGGAAGCCGTTCATAGGCATAGAAAGCTGTTTCTCAAAAAGACAAGTATCCAAGTAAATTTCATTCGTTTCTTCATTTTCCGCTATCCTGCCCCAGCAGTAATCTGTCTTTTCAAAGTCGAGCGAATCGGCATGACCGTATTTTTCCATAGAAAGGTTGGTATGCAGCTCGATAAAGGTTCCCAATGCCCAAAAAGTAATGATATCGAGGTCGCCATCGCCATCAATATCCACTATTGCAGGATAATCGACATTGCTTGAAAAAATATTCACGTGACCACCCCCTTGAAAGGAAGTAAGATAAGGTGAAACGACCAATTCAAATTCAGGATGGCTATCTCCTATATTTTTAAACACTCGAATCCCAGCCCAGCCGGGTGAATACGTGAATATATCTTTACGTCCGTCACCATCATAATCAATCAAAACCATCCAATCGAAAAGCGGGGGGAAATATTTGTGATAGGATGGGGCATAACGGTATGCTATTTCGCCCTCCTCCCCTTCATTAATGAAGCACAATATACGATTACCTCTCCTGTCGAAGACCACCAAATCCTCCTTGCCATCCCCATCCAAGTCCATGGCAGCAAACTGGCATGCATCCAATCCACCTGCCCATGGATATTGCAGAAGCTCTGCTTCCGATACCGTAAAGCTAAGTGGCTGAGCAATAGCGCTGAGCCTCCATATAAAAATCAAAAATAATAATGGAATTTGATGACGCATTTTGTGTGTGATGAATTGATTCACTTACAAAGGTAAATAAATTGGAGGGTTTTAGTTTGGTTTATAAATGGATAGTAAAATTAAAGCTTATACACATGATTTTTTAAGAGGGTTTAAAGCATTCAGAAATCTATTTAAGTAGCTGTAGGAAAGTGTATTCAGTCGCAGTAAGCATAGCAGTTCTTTAGTCCTTTTTCTTGATAAAAAGGATGAAAAATCAAGCATGAATAAACGGCCTCCCCGCACTTGACAAAGCATATAAATCTAAGCAAGGTTGCGTCGCTTATTAAGAGAATCATTTTTTTTGCTTTTCTTACAGCTTATGCATTAAACCAAGAAACCGCTGCATAACGTTCTTCTTTTCGTCCTTTTTCTTGATAAAAAGGACGGAAAAATCAAGCATGAATCAATGGGTCAACGCTTCCGATTTATTATCGGAACTCAAGAAAGCACGTAAATCTAAACAAGGTTGCGTCGGTTACAAGGAGAACCATCTCTTGCTTTTTTTAAGCACGTGGAATTAAGCAGCTTTAACTTGCATTTTTCCAACTCCTTATAACCTCAAAATAGACCACGAATTCTTTCGTGGGCTACCTTGCCTGAATAATTCATAAAATAAAAATAAATGCGGGTAAATATACTGATATATCAT
>CAZDWA010000119.1:0-3713 GCA_964509065.1 uncultured Lentimicrobiaceae bacterium | reverse complement strand
TATTATCCGGCTTTTTCAGGTGTGGCACGCTCCATTAACTTTTACCCTATCAGCCTTGAAAAGCCCGAAGACGGCATAGCAGATATCGCCATAGGGCTTGGAAAATATATTGTGGATGGGGGGCAAACATTGCGATTTTCACCGCAATTTCCGCAAAAGGTATTGCAAACAAGCCAGCCCGATATGGCCTTGCGCGACACACAAAAGCTGTTTTACGCGCTTGATATGCGCCCCGACAGCTTTAAAGTAAGCACGGATGAAGCAGCAAACTTATTACAGCTGCCAATCGAAGAAGCCGACAAAGACGGACTACTGAAATTGGTTTGCTCCACCTACGACTACGACAATCAAATGCTTTATGACGGCTATATGTCGGGCGGGAAAAAGCTGGTTACTTTTGCCAATATATTAAAATACAGCACATTCCCCCTCGCAGCCATCCTCAAACAGATTTTGGAGATAGGGCAAAAAGAAATGGGAAAACCTATTGAAATTGAATTTGCCGTCAAGCTAAACCAGCCTAAAGGGGTAGCTCCGGTATTTCATTTGTTACAAATTCGACCTATTGCAAGTCTGGATGCCTCCATCGACTTAAACATCGAACATATTGATGATGCACAAGCAATTATCAAGTCGAACCGTGTGTTGGGTCATGGAATTCAAAATGAAATTGCTGATTTCGTATATATCAAACCGGAGGCGTTTCAGGCTGCCAAAACCTTGGAGATAGCAGAGCAAGTCGGTATACTTAACGCACAATTTCTGAAGGAAGGCAAAAATTACGTATTGGTTGGTCCGGGACGCTGGGGCTCGTCAGACCCATGGCTTGGGATACCTGTCAAATGGCCTCAAATTTCTGCGGCACGTGTAATCGTGGAGTCCGGGTTGGAAAACTATCGCATTGACCCAAGCCAAGGAACACATTTTTTTCAAAACTTGACATCTTTCGGCGTAGGATATTTTACCATAAATCCATTTATAAATGACGGTTTTTACGATATAGCATATCTGAACAGCATGCCGGCTGTGTATGAAGACAAGTTTATTCGACATATCCGCTTCGCGGAACCGCTTTGTATTGCGATTGACGGGGCAAATAATGAAGGGATTATATTTAAGGAAAAATTCAAAATATACAATCCCAAACAGCAAGGCTCCGGCGATAAAGCCTAAGCTTTTGAACGAATAAATGCCAAGATACCGTCTTTATCTTCGGGCTTAAACCAAGTGTATTTATTCCCTTTGCGCAACCAAGTACGCTGACGTTTAGCATATTGGCGCGTATTAATTTTAATCCGTTCAATGGCTTCTTCCAAGCTATTTTTGCCTTCAAAGTATGCAAACAACTCCTTATATCCCACTGTATTCAGCGCATTTAGATGTCGAAATGGAAACAACACTTTCGCTTCTTCCAACAAGCCGCTTTCAATCATTTTATCGACCCGTAAATGAATCCGATTTACCAGTTCATCTTTATCAAAATCCAATGCAATGTGGATGCATTCAAAAGGGCGGTCGGTAATTGTCTTTGTTCGAAATGAGCTGAATTGCTTTCCGGTTTCGAAGTACACCTCCAAGGCACGCTGCAGGCGGCGCGGGTTGTTTTGATCTACTTCAGCAAAATAAATTGGGTCATGCTCTTGTAACAGCTGCTGAAGTGCGGGCAGCCCTTGGGATTTATAAATTTCATCTAATTTTTTGCGGGTTTGCGTACTGATAGGCGGAATCACATCCAAGCCTTCACAAATTGCATCAATAAACAAGCCCGAACCTCCTGTCAAAACTACATAATCATGAATTTCAAACAGCTTATCCAGCTTTTGGATGACCTGCTGCTCATATGTTGCCACATCATAGCTGTCATGTATGCTTAGGTGGTGAACAAAATGATGGGCTGCTTGCTCCAACTCAAAAGCTGTAGGAGCTGCCGTACCAATCTGCATTTCACGATAAAACTGCCTGCTGTCGGCTGAAATAATCTCGGTTTTAAAGGCTTGCGCTATCCAAATTGCCATCTCCGTCTTTCCTGAAGCAGTTGGACCGCTTAGGACAATCAGTTTCTTTTGCTTTCGATTATTTGTTTGCATAATTAGAGTGGCAAAGGACCATTAGATTTGACTTTTATTTCTTCAATTTCGTGCTTAAGTGACAGCCCCATTGAAAGTCCGGTTTCTTTCATAAATGCGTAGGCTTCTTCAAAGTTATTCGCGATTTTTCCATCCAAGATAGCTTCTCGTATGGCAGTTTTTATGATACCTACTTCCCTTCCCGGCGGCAGGCCGAACACCTCCATAATGGCATCCCCGCTTATGGGCGGCTGCCAGTTGCGAATACGGTCTTTTGCTTCGATTTCCTGTAGCTTTTCTTCTACCAATTCAAAGTTTTCGCGGTATTTGCGCACTTTGTATTCATTCTTGGAAGTAATATCTGCTTTACACAACATCATCAAGGCATCTACATCGTCTCCTGCATCAAACAACAGCCTGCGCACCGCCGAATCGGTTACAATTTCTTGTGCCAGCACGATGGGGCGTAAATGAAGCAGCACCAACTTTTGAACAAACTTCATAGGGTCGCCCAAAGGCAGCTTCAACTGCTTAAAGATAGCAGGTACCATTTTGGCTCCCTTGAATTCATGCCCATGAAAGGTCCAGCCTTGCTTGGGATCAAAGCGTTTGGTTTGAGGCTTGGCGATATCGTGCAATAAAGCTGCCCATCGCAACCATAAGTCATCCGATACAGCAGCCAGGTTATCAAGGACTTCCAAGGTGTGATAAAAGTTATCCTTATGACTTTTGCCTTTGATGGTTTCTACCTCACGCAGAAGAGCCAGCTGGGGTAAAAACAACTGAAGCAGCCCGGTATCATAAAGCAACTTAAAGCCAATTGAAGGCTTTTCAGCTAAGATTATCTTATTTAGCTCATCGGTAATACGTTCGGAAGAAATTATTTTCAATCGTTCCCTATTACGGCTGATGGCATCAAGTGAGGCTTGCTCGATAGTAAACTCAAGCTGTGTGGCAAAGCGTATGGCGCGCATCATCCGCAAAGGGTCATCCGAATAGGTGACATCCGGATTCAAAGGAGTACGGATAATCTTTTTCGCCAAATCTTTCACTCCATCAAAGGGATCGACTAATACTCCATAATCAGAAGCATTCAAGCTGATTGCGAGTGCGTTAATAGTGAAGTCGCGGCGTTTTTGATCGTCTTCCAAGCTTCCGGCTGTCACAGCGGGTTTACGACTTGTGGCAGTGTAGGATTCTTTACGGGCTCCGACAAATTCCACTACATAATCGCGATAGCGAATCATTGCCGTACCAAATTGTCCGTAAAACTTGGCTTCGCTGCCCTTTCCCAGCTTTTCAGCCACTGCAGCAGCCACTGCAAGGCCGTCGCCCTCCACCACTATGTCAATATCTTTTGAAGTGCGCCCCAGCAAGGCATCCCGAACAAAGCCGCCTATCACATAACAAGGGATAGCTTGATCGCTACATACAGATGCTACAAGCGAAAATAATTTAGAAGAAATATAGGCGCGCATATTTTTCACGCTGCAAAAATAAATAAAAATAGGCTGACAAGCTCATAAGCTTTGCTCCAGACTTTTGCAAATTAACTCCCAAAATCAAGAAATTGAGTTAAGACCTTATGTTAAACTTGACTTTTTCTCAATAACTTCGTATATTTGAGCGTGATTCTCAAATGAAAAC
>CAZDWA010000118.1:2252-4243 GCA_964509065.1 uncultured Lentimicrobiaceae bacterium | reverse complement strand
GACCTCCGAAAAGTCGAACTCATAGCCGTCTAAGCCTGCTAGCAAATCGTTTTCGGTATTTACTACACAGCGTTCCAGTCGTTCCGTTCCATTCAAAAAGTTGACAACCTCGCTGATGGTGTTGGCTCCATACACCTCAAGCTCTGAAACAATAGCGGCTTCGGCAGCATTTTCGGTGGGTATTATCATCCCTTTAAAGCCTTCTTCCAATGCTTTTATAGCAATGGGAAGCGCACCTTTTATCGGTTTTAGCCCGCCATCAAGCGATAACTCCCCCATAATGATATAATGGTCAAGCTCTTCGTGAGCAACCTGACCCGATGCAGCCATAATGCCAATGGCAATAGGTAAGTCATATGCAGAGCCTTCCTTCCGAATATCGGCAGGAGCCATATTAATCACAATTTTTTGCTTGGGGTATTTATGACCGGTATTGGATAATGCCGATTCAATACGTTGTTGGCTTTCTTTTACGGCACTATCGGGCAGCCCGACCAAAAAGAACTGTATGCCTTTGTCAATATTTACTTCAATGGTAATGGTAATTGCTTCAATGCCAAAAAGGGCACTTCCATAGGTTTTTACAAGCATAGGACTTCCTTATCTCAGATGTTTTTTACTTGACAAAGATAAGTAAAGCATTTTCTTATTTCCAAAAGATAATGCGTTAAATCCATTTATTGGCCTGGTAAAAGCAATATATTTCGGTCGAATTTGTTTATTTTGGTTTATAGTGCGAGCGATTTAAGATATCTTGTGCATCACTGATTCCCAGCAGCTTCACTATACACATATCCGGATGATAGTCCATGAAACTACGAATTATCTGCCATCCAATCCATTCGCCCAAGCGGGCAGGAGCTTCGTGCGCAAATTCTTTACTGAAGGGGGCATCTCCAAATAACTTTCTAAACAGCATTTGATCGTCTTGATATAGTAATTGTTCACCCACAAATGATGCCCAAACGGCCGCTTCGTGTTCTTTAACCCATGTCAGCTGTTCTTTGGAATAGCCGATGATAAAGCGCTCATCTGCCGATGGCAGCATGGATTCAATAAAAAACAAGCGTTTGCCGGCTTGTATCATTTCTTCCACTATGGTTGCCGAAGGTTTTTCGGGAATCAGCTGTAAGTCGTAAATTGCTGCAAAGATATCGGGAGCTATCCGCTCTTCACGCATGCGCTCACTGATGTAACGCGGAATGCCCATCTGCTGGTAGGGAGCAGCATCATGGCCTAAATAACAATCTATGCCAAAAACAAGATGTTGCCCATCCGTATATACCGGCTCTTCGTACTGAATACCTGAGATATAGCTATATATTCCGGGGATGGCGAGATTTGGATAATAATGATGAAAGCGCCTGAAGCCTTCTGTCAGCTGCGCTTCCAAAGTAGCGAACGATGGATATGCTTTTTGGCTTAGCTTGTGTAATTCAATCAGATATGGATCGGTAATGAAGCTATACAACTGCATGACGAGGCTGCTGTCGCCAAGGTCTGCATCCAAAAAATAAGGGTATTCAGCTTTTAAAAGCTCCAAGGAGGCTTGAAAATCGTCGGTGTCAATGCCAAAAAGTGCATCACCATAGTTATGAATCTGTAATTCAGTCGGTTCAAGTCCTTTCACCGAAAATTTTAATTGCTTTTTATAGGAGCGTTCGCATGAAAAAAGAATCAAAAGACTGAAAAATAAAAGTAAAATCTTAGTTATACGCATATATCTTGTTATAAAACGCAGGTATTTACAAAGCTAGTGAAAACTAAAAAGCGGAGTTTGTCTGCATTGAAATTGATGACACTATTTAAAATAATTTAATCCCTGCCGACACTACTACTCCATGATTTTTTGAATCCAAAGATACGGTTTGCCCCATAATTTCAATATCATCAATCAGATTGCTTACTCCCACAATAAAATGTACATCAAGGGTTATAATAAATACATCTATTCCCAAACCAAACTGTGCCCCCCAATGGATATCGTTTAT
>CAZDWA010000118.1:0-2242 GCA_964509065.1 uncultured Lentimicrobiaceae bacterium | reverse complement strand
GTCTTTTTCTTTTATCGGACTTAAGAAATTATTAAATTTCGAAGTAGATACCGATTTATCAATAACAAAGTTTGCGGTAGGTCCTGCCATCGCCCTAAGCTTTAAAAACCGCATATTAATGAGCTTGACTCCAAAATACAGGGGGACTTGTATGTTTGATAGGGTTACTTCTTGTTCAAAAGGTCGCCATGAACCTATATTCACAGGAGTAAAAACTGTACCCACCGTATACCAATTCATTTCAGGTTGTACATAAAATCGCTTTCCAAAGCGTGCAAAAGCCCCAAATACTGCACTATTGCTAAGACTCGTGCTGATGTCGCTGTGATCGGTGGACAAGCTGGTGGCAGTATAGCCTATTTTTGGTCCGAGCGTAAATTGCGCATTCGATTCAAGGGCAAGAAATAAAATAATAATAAGCGGCAAAATCTTTTTCATGGCAGCTTTGTTTAGAACAAAAGTACAAATACCTTGCCGTAAAACGTCTTAAATGCTTGATTTATTTTGAATTTCTGTAAAAGAATAACGAATTTCATAAGTTGGACCCCATATTGTGCTGCAAATTGTTCAGAATTTATTTTCGTGAACTATTGCATGAGAATAAAAAAAGATAGTATATTTGCACTTCAAATCATGGTGGCTATAGCTCAGCTGGTTAGAGCATCAGATTGTGGTTCTGAGGGTCGTGGGTTCGAATCCCATTAGCCACCCATTATAAATCCCAATGAGTTTTATTCGTTGGGATTTTGTTTTTATACAGATTATCAAGTATTTAGATGAAGGTTTCCACCAATCTTTTAAAAGACATATTGCATCATTATACTGATCGGCTACGCACTATTTATCCTGAAGAAGAGGCTAAACAGTTGATGTGGTTGCTGGTGGAAGACTTGTTTTCGTATAGCAGACAGCAGCTTGCACTGCATCCCGATATCCGCTTGTCGGAATCCGAAATGCTGGAAGTGCATTTCGCTGTGAAAGATTTACTAAAACATAAACCTGTTCAATATGTGCTGGGCAGCGCATATTTTTATGGGCGTGCCTTTTATGTGAATGAGCATGTACTCATCCCGCGTCCGGAGACGGAAATGCTAGTGGCAGAGGCTTTAAAGCTTTTATCTGTCCGTAAGTCGAAGCATATGCTTGAGCTTGGCACAGGCTCAGGAAATATTGCGATAAGTATTGCACTCGAGCAGCCTGATGCATCGGTTTTGGCGGTGGATATTTCTGAGAAAGCACTAGTTGTGGCACAAAAGAATGCAGAAATGCACAAGGCAAGGCTGGAATTTCTCCAAGCAGATATGCTGAAGCCAAAAGTATTGGCTTTTGATACCTCATTTGATGTAATTGTAAGCAATCCGCCATATGTGCGTAATTCAGAAAAGGCTTTCATGCGACAAAATGTCCTCGACTGGGAGCCGGAAGATGCACTTTTTGTATCTGATGAAGACCCCTTAAAATATTATCGTGCAATAGCGGAAATTGCTGGATTGCACTTACAAGAAGACGGGCTGTTGCTTGTGGAGCTGAACGAAGCTTTGGGCAAAGAAACCGCCGACTTAATGAAGCAGTATGGCTTTGAAGATGTGCAGATAAAGCAGGATATACACTTAAAAGTCCGGTTGCTTATTGCCAGGCGTAGTAGAAGCAATTAGCTCCGCCGCGGTGGAGTGCAATTTGATGCTGTTAGTTTGTCGAAGGGGGTAATAGGATGGCTTTGATGCTAAAAGCTTCGGTACTTAGTCATCGCGTAATTCTGCATTCACACTTGATTTCTTGTCCTTTTTATCAAGAAAAAGGACAAGCAAACTTATGTGTTTTGTGTGTGAGATTGTCGCTAGAAGAGTGTTTTGTCCCTACGGGACAAGGTAAAAACTTGCTGCAACAGTTTTTACAAACATTTTGTCCCTACGGGACAGCATTTGTACCTGATACTTCGTTAATTAAGCATATACCTTAACAATCCCGTTAGGGATTTAAGCTTTGTAAAAACATGTATAGTAGGTTTCTTCTCGTCCCGTATGGGACGAAACTTTACAAAGCCAATGTTTTTACAATTAACTTATCCCTATGGAACAGCATTTATGCCTGATTTCTAATCAACTGACAATTTAAAACCATTCTAAATAGCACGCAACAAATTGAACCTCAATAAATAACAATTTCTTTAAACACCAACCATAAGCGCTGCTGTTTTTATAACTTGTTTTTCAGTTAACTATTTTGTATATTAGCAGTGCTA
>CAZDWA010000117.1:0-4250 GCA_964509065.1 uncultured Lentimicrobiaceae bacterium | reverse complement strand
TGCCCCGTATTCATGCAGGCCCGCGCGCCCGGTCCGGTTATGAGGGCAAGTGTTTCATGATTTTATTTATGCCTGAAAGTCCTTGTTCTGGAAGGTGCTTTAGAGATGGAATTTGCGTCAGCCGCCAATACAATAGATATAATTCAAGCAGTTGTTATTAATTGGCGTAGGAGCTTATTCCAGCGACAGCTTTGGGCATTGCGGAATTGCGTTTTTATGGAGCGCAGCGTAATAAAAAAAGAGCATGAACCACTAAGTTCTTAAGCCTATTACGATAAAGTTAGCTTGATAAGCTTGTGAATTGGTGAATTATGCAGGTTTAAAAGCTGAATTATATATCTTTGTTTGATAAACTAAGGCGTATTTGATGATATGGGATTATTGTATACCCCCATGCACTACGCTTTTGATTTTTAATAGTATGAAAGATAGCTTAAAAACACGCATATTCATTCTTTCAATTGTATTATTGTTTGTTTCGACTGCTGCATTTTCACAGCAGGCAGTGCTGCGTGGACTTATAAGCGATAAGACGGATGGGCTGCCTTTGGCAGGAGTAAGCATACTTTATGATAAAAACAAAGGGATAGCATCCGATAATGAAGGGCATTTTGAGCTTCGGCTGGAGCCCGGAATCTATAAGTTGCATTTTAAAATGATTGGTTATCAAGATTATATCCATTTGATGCAGCTGAAGTCGGGCGAGCAACCCGAGCTGAATATTTTGCTTCAACAGCATGCGGTGGAGATGGAACAAGTGGTGGTGACGGCAAGCCGATATGAGCAAAAAATTGCAGAACTGAGTGTAAGCATGAGTGTGTTGACTGCTGATAAGATTGACAAGCAGCAGATTAGCAATGCCCAAGAGCTAATGGACAAAGCACCCGGCATTGAAGTGATGGACGGTCAAGCCTCCATACGCGGAGGGAGTGGCTATAGCTATGGAGTGGGAAGTCGCGTCTTGGCATTGCTGGATGGATTGCCCATACTTGCTGCCGATGCAGGAAGCATACGATGGCAGTTTCTGCCGCTCGATAATCTCAGTCAAGTGGAGATTATCAAAGGGGCTTCTTCGGTTGCCTACGGCTCATCCGCACTAAACGGCGTAATCAATTTTCGCACGGCAGACGCCACAAGCTATCCTGCTACCAAGATTTATAGTGAAATCGGTATATATGATGCCCCCACCAATAAAAACTGGAAATGGTGGGACAGCCCGCGCTTGTTTGGAACAGTAGGATTTAACCATTTACAAAAGAAAAATAATACGGATTTTGGCATTGGAATAAATGCCATGTCAAACAGCGGATATCGTAAAAATAACGAAGAAACTGTGCTGCGTATGCATACCAAGCTTAAGCATTTCGATAAAAAGATTGAAGGCTTGCAGTATGGATATAATTTTAATGCCGCATACAACAGTAAAACTGACTTTCTTTTATGGGAGGATGCAACCTATGGGGCTTTGAAACTTGATACCGCCACTGCGGCTAAATTGCATGCACAGTTTTTTGCATTAGACCCTTTTTTGAGCTATTACAAACCCGGAAAAGCACGGCATGATGTGAAAATGAGGCTGCAGCTTAGCGATAATACATTTCCTTATGCAGATAAAAACAACAGCAAAGCCTTATCGCTTTATGCAGATTATCAATTTCATAAGCAGTTGAATAGGTTGTTTGCCCTCAGCAGCGGTTTTTCGGCTTATGCCGTTAGTATACAGTCTAAGTTTTATGAAAATCACCGTAGTTTTAATCCGTCAATTTTTTCGCAGCTTGAAATTACTCCTGCCGAAGCTTTAAAAATTGTAGCAGGCATGCGTTTGGAGAATTTCTTTATTGACGGAGCCCACAAAAAGCAGGTGCCGCTGTTTAGGACAGGTCTTAATTATCAGCTTCACGATTACAGCTATTTACGTGCATCTTTCGGACAAGGCTTCCGCTTCCCTTCAATAGCCGAGCGTTTTGCTTCAACGAGCTTGGGGTCGATAACTGTTTTTCCGAATATAGATATCAAGCCCGAAAAAGGATGGAATGCGGAAATCGGATTTAAGCAAGCTCTTCGCTTTAAAAAATTGAAAGCTCATGTCGACCTTGCCTTATTTTATGCCGAGCACAAGCAAATGATTGAATATGCTTTTGTCACCCAAAGGAATCCGATGACCAATCAAATTGAACCGGGCTTTAGAGCAATAAATATTGAAGCGGCGCGTATTTATGGTATTGAAACAGAGTGGTTTATGAAATGGGAAAGTCGAATGCTTCAGCATCAGCTTATGGGAAGTTATGTATTTATGCAACCAAATGAGTTTTATCCACATAGTGGAAAAAACACGGATAAGAAATTAAAATACCGCAGAAAACATGCGCTGAAACTCAATTATGAGTTCGCTTATAAAAGCTTTGATTTTGGACTGAATGCCTATTTCCGTTCAAAATTATTGCGGGTTGACGACATTTTTCTTTCCGATTTGATATTGTCCGGTTTTAATCAGTATTGGCATGACAACAATCGGGCTTATTTTCTTTTTGACAGCTATGTTTCTTATCAAATCACTGCCGGGCTCAGCTTATCTTTTATGACAAAAAATCTTACAAATACCGAATATATGGGTCGCCCGGGCGATATACGTCCACCACGCTCATTTTTGCTGCGAGCTACATTGAATTTATAATGGCTTTTGAGCCAAAATGCGTATTATGGCTGCTTCCCCTATATGATGCGTGCCTTCACTCAGCTGGTCACGAAAGTTTTCCAATTGAAGGAAGTGTAAATCTCGGAAATCTTCGGCAAGCTCTTCTAACTTATAAAGCATGCTAATATTTCGAGGACCTCCCGATTGAAACTGTAATTGCTCCGTGCTGAATGCTTCCAAAATAAGATGACCGCCTGGCTTTAACGCCTTTACAATGCGTTGATGAAATCTGCTGCGAAAATCCGCATCCAAATGCAAATAAATTAATGCGGCAGCATCATAATATGCTTCTTCCGGTTCAAAGTTTTCCAAATCAGAATGTATGTATGAATGAAGCTTTACGGCATGCTTGTCGGCTAATGACAAGGCTTTGCGCTTCGCTTCCACGCTGTAATCAACTGCATAAGCCTGCCAGCCTTGCAGACTTGCCCAAACCGCATTTCTGCCTTCACCTTCTCCGGGCAGCAGCAGCTTGCCGGGCGAAAGAAAAGATAAGCCTTGCTGAAAAAATACATTGGGCTGTTTGCCGTAAATATATGATTCTGAGGAATAGCGTTCGTCCCAAAGATGTTTCATAGCCGAAGAGCGTACTGTGTATATGTTTAAAAATTGAAAAAACTTCCCGTGGCAAATATAAAGCTGTTTTAAAATTATCCCGGACGGCAAAGCCGTTTAATTCATTAAAACTTCTTAAATAACCCAAGCCGAATGACTTGTTGCTTTTCCGGTTCTTGACCCGTATTTTATTAAGTAAGTCGCCTTGATAGCCTATTGGTGCAACCTAGCCTGCTTAATTCATGAATTTAATTTTGAGAAATTTTCAGGCGTGAGCTGTGGAGCTGTAGCTAACTACCGCGAACAACTCATAATATATAAATTGCCAAAATTAAATCAAAATTCATTTTATAATAAACACATTATAAAATCACTAGTAAAATCTTCTAAAGTAATGACCATTAGCTTATTACGATTAAGTCAGATTGATTTATAGGTTAATATAAATTACAATTTCACGCGCAAAACATATAGCTCTGTTCGTGCTTTTTCTTGATAAAAAGGACGCAAAAATCAAGCATGAATAATCAGCCTCCCCGCACTTGACAAAGCATTTAAATCTAAGCAAGGTTGCGTCGCTTATTAGGAGATTTGTCTCATCCATTAATAAAATTAAGTGGGATGAATTTGCTTTACAGAACATTTTATCTACTCCTAACAAGCTCAAACAGACCACCGTTTCGGTCCCGACATTATCGGGAGCCTTGCAAGATTTATTATGCTTTGTCAATTCTCAGGCTGGCGCTGCTCCCGTATTCATGCCCTCCTCCCCGCCCATCCCGGTTATGAGGGCAGGTGTTTCGTGTTTTCATTTTTGCTTGGAAACTCTTATTTGTCAAAACATGTCAGTAAAGGAATGGACATCAGCCGCCAATACAAAAGATATAATCCTTGCATTTTTTATTAATTGGCGTAGGAGCTTATTCCAGCGACAGCTTTGGGCTATGCGGAATTGCGTTTTTATGAAGCGCAGCGGAATAAAAAAAGAGCATGAAGCACT
>CAZDWA010000116.1:0-4583 GCA_964509065.1 uncultured Lentimicrobiaceae bacterium | reverse complement strand
CCATACAACCTAAAAACAGCGCCTTAGAGGCGCTGCCTTGCAAGATTTACAAGCACTTTTGTGTTTTCAAGCGGGCGCTGCTCCCCCTTCCGATCCATTATCGGAACATGCGGGCTCCCCACCCGACCCGGTGTTGTTTTGAAGTATTTTTATTTTGTTCCTTTCCATTCCCTAAAGCATGCAGAATTACGCGTTGGCTAAGTGCCGAAGCTTTCGGTATGTAAGCACCCCCGTCGACAAACTAACAGCATCAAATTGCTCATTTCCGCCGTGGCGGACATTACCATTGAAAGTTGACAGCTTTCAAAACTCAAGGAACTACAAAACTACTTTCGATTAAAATTCCGATTTTATTTTTTCAAGCCAAGTTTGAATACGTGCATCGGTTTTGTTTGACTGATTGTCTTCATCCAATGCCAAGCCCGGAAACTGACCATCCACCAATACATCCGGATTATCAAAATTATAGCCTTCGGAGTCCGTGAAACCAATAATCTTACAGCCTTTATCCTTAATGGCGTTATACAATTGTCCCATGCCATTCACAAAAGTATCCGAATAGCTGTCGCCATCACCAAGACCAAATAATGCAACGGTTTTGCCGTTCAATGAATCTTCATCCAGTTGAGAAATAAAAACCTCCCAATCGTCCTGCATATCGCCAAAACCCCAAGTAGAAGTGCCCAAAATAAGTTGATCATAATTTGGCAGACGATCCATCTTAAAGTAAACGATATCAGATACATCCGCTTCCAAAAGCTTAGCTATCTTTTTTGCGACATCTTCGGTGTTGCCGGTAGAAGAACCGTATAATACAATTGTTTTACTCATGACTTATCTGTATTTTGTTATATAAAATTCAATCATTGAATGCAGAAAAACCAAATATTCTACTTCACAAAACATTTAAGCCGTTCACTTGTTCAATATGAAGCTGATTTCTTGTTTGGCACATTAAGGCTTAAGCCGTTAAAGCCAATAAGTTAGCAGCTGGTAAATGAAAGATGCAAGGACTTTTGAGATATGAAAAGTCGAACACCTCTTATTTAGATTGATTTTAAACAAATAAATTTTTCTATTTTTGCAGTCCTTTTAAAGGTGCTAAAACGCAGTTAAATTACTTAGAAGATGACAAAAAGAAGATTTACTCTTGAAAATACGGACAAAGACACCCTAAAAAAGTGGTATAGTCTTATGACACTTGGTCGTCAGATTGACGATAAAGCCCCTAACTATTTAAAGCAAGCATTAGGATGGTCGTACCATGCTCCATATGCCGGTCACGACGGCATACAATTGGCATTGGGGCAGGTTTTTAATCGCGAGCACGACCATTTATTTCCCTATTATCGGGATATGCTTACTGCAATTTCAGCGGGCCTTACTGCCGAAGAAATTATACTGAACGGTTTATCGAAAGGGACTGATATAGCTAGTGGAGGTCGTCATATGTCGAACCACTTTGCCAAGCCGGAATGGAATATTCACAATGTTTCTTCCGTAACCGGCAACCATACTTTGCATGCTGTAGGTGTTGCCCGCGCCATGAATCGTTATGAATCACCGGGTATTGCCATCAGCTCACAAGGCGAGTCATCCACATCGGAAGGCTTTGTGTTTGAGGCAATTAACGGAGCGTCAAATGAGAAACTCAAGGTGATGTTTGTGTTTCAAGATAACCAATACGGAATTTCGGTGCCTCAAAAGGATCAAACAGCAAACCGCAGAGCTGCCGAAAACTACAAGGGAATTAGAAATCTGAAAATTATGTATTGCGACGGCAAAAACGTATTCGACTCGATGAATACTGTTTTTGAAGCAAGAGAGCATATCCTCAAGCATGGTGAGCCGGTCATCGTACATGCAAATTGTGTGCGTATCCACTCGCATTCGAATTCCGACAATCATGAGTTGTATCGCGATGAGAACGAGCGCGAATGCGTGCGTTTATCCGACCCCTTGGTACGTTTCAGAATACAGCTGCTCCACTCAGGGAAGTTTACCGAAGAAGAGCTGAACGCATTGGATGAAGAAGCACGTAAAATCATTTCGGCTGCACACAAAAAAGTGATAAAGGCTCCAAATCCTTCGCCGGAATCCATTTTCGATTTTGTAATTCCCGAAGCTTATGTAAGCACTAAATATCCTGAAGGCATTCATAATGAAACAAAAGGAACAAAGCTGAAATTCATTCAAGCATTAAATGAAACCCTTAAAGCCGAATTTCGTCATAATCCCGACACCTATATTTGGGGACAAGATGTGGCACACAAAGATAAGGGTGGTATTTTCAATGTGACCAAAGGGATGCAGCAAGAATTTGGCATAGCACGTGTCTTCAATGCACCCATTGCCGAAGATTATATCATGGGTACTGCGAACGGTATGACCCGTTTCAATGAAAAGATACGCGTGGTGGTTGAAGGAGCTGAGTTTGCAGATTATTTCTGGCCCGCCATGGAGCAATTTGTGGAAGCTACACACGATTATTGGCGCAGCAATGGTGCCTTTACACCAAATGTTACCATCCGTTTGGCAAGTGGCGGATATATCGGAGGCGGTTTGTATCACTCACAAACTATTGAAGGAGCACTTACGACCTTCCCGGGTGTACGTATTGTGTATCCATCTTTTGCAGATGATGCTGCAGGATTATTGCGTACTGCCATGCGATCGAAAGGACTTACCATGTTTATGGAACCTAAAGCATTGTATAACAATCCTGTAGCAGAGACATTTGTACCGGATGATTTTGAAGTTCCCTTCGGGAAAGCAAGAGTACGCCGTGAAGGAAAGCATTTGAGTATTATCACCTACGGAAATACTACCCATATGGCTATACAAGCTGCCGAGCGCATCAGCAAAGAAAAAGGACTCGAAGTGGAGGTAGTAGATATCCGTTCACTGATTCCGCTCGATACCGAAAGCATTATAAATTCAGTGAAAAAAACATCGCGCGCCTTGGTAGTGCATGAAGACAAAGTATTTGGAGGATTTGGAGGCGAGATTGCAGGACTTATTTCGGATAAAGCATTCAATTATTTGGATGCCCCGGTAAAAAGAGTCGGAAGCACATTTACTCCTGTCGGATTTAACACCATCTTGGAAGATGCCATTCTTCCGAATGCTGAACGTATTTATCAAGCTGCGATTGAGCTGCTTGAATTCTAACAAATAAGACTTTTTTACCTGCATAATTCACCAATTCATAAGATTGTCAATATAACTTTATATTAATAAACTTATGATCATTGTGCTAGGAGACTTTAGTGGTAATTTAAAAAGGTGTTTATCATAAAATGAATTTTGATTTAAGCAGGTTTACAAGCCGCAGGCCTGTTTTGCGGCTTTTTTTATGCAGTTTAGCGGCTTTTAAAATTGATTAACACGAATCCGGCAATACGGATGGGGTCTTTCACGTTTTAAATTACTAATTTTGACAAGCAATATCCGTTGGTGATTGTTTCGCCAACCATACATAATTTTTAG
This sequence comes from uncultured Lentimicrobiaceae bacterium, assembly GCA_964509065.1. GTDB lineage: Bacteria > Bacteroidota > Bacteroidia > Bacteroidales > F082 > JALNZU01. Next base: position 1,094 of record CAZDWA010000116.1, on the reverse strand, counting down.
CATACTATGAGAATCAAAATCCTTGGCCTTTTGGCTGTTATTTTCTTATCATCTCAAGTGGTTTTTGGGCAAAAGATGAAGAGCGACCCAAAGGAAACAAGTCAAAAAATCGCTACCGCACTGTTTTATATTGAAAACTATTATATGGACAGCACGGAAACGCCCAAGCTCACCGAACATGCGATAATTCAGATGTTAAAGGAGCTTGACCCGCATTCGGCCTACCTTACCAAGAAAGAGATTGAAGCTGCCAATGAGCCGCTTGAAGGTAGTTTTGAAGGGATTGGAGTTACGTTTCAGCTACATAACGACACCATTCTTATTGTTTCTCCAGTGCCCGGCGGTCCTTCCGATAAGTTAGGGATTCAGGCAGGCGATAAGATTATTAAAATTGACGGTGAAGAAGCTTTTGGAACCAAAGTGAACAACAATTTTGTTACAGAACGCCTAAGAGGTAAAAAAGGCTCTACAGTAAATGTAAGTATTTATCGCTCAGGGCGTAAAGACTTGATAGATTATGCCATTGTGCGCGACAAAATCCCGATTCACAGTATTGATGCTAGTTTTATGCTTGAAGAAAACACGGGTTATATCAAGCTGAATCGCTTTTCAAAAACAAGTATGGAAGAGTTTTACAGCAGCATGGAAAAGCTTTCGGAGGAAGGCATGAAAAACCTTGTCCTTGACTTACGCAGCAATTCCGGTGGATATTTGAATACTGCAGTGGAGCTGTCGGATGAATTTCTGGATGCCGGCAAACTCATTGTTTATACTGAAGGCTTAAATAGTCCGCGCCAAAATTTCAATGCTACACAAAAAGGCATCTTTGAAGAAGGCAAGCTGATTGTGTTGATTAACGAAGCTTCTGCATCTGCCAGTGAGATTGTATCGGGTGCCGTACAAGATTGGGACCGTGGGCTTATTATCGGAAGACGTTCATTTGGCAAAGGCTTGGTACAGCGTCCTTTCCAAATGCCTGACGGCTCGGTAATCCGCCTTACCACTGCTCGTTATCATACGCCTACAGGCAGGAGCATACAACGCCCTTATGAGGATGGAGTAGATGCATACCGCAGGGATTTGGTTGAACGACA
>CAZDWA010000115.1:0-4755 GCA_964509065.1 uncultured Lentimicrobiaceae bacterium | reverse complement strand
ACGGCCGCCAGATGCAAAATACGCCTTTGCTCAATGGTAGAAGCTATGATTTTCGGGCTTAATCCCGCAGCCAGTTGTCGAAGCAGCTTAAGGTCATCTGCTTCATCCGCTTCGATGAAAAACGGCACTTTAGAAAAATCCACTTCCCTTTCAAACGTAAAAGTTTGTAACGGATAAAACACAGCTTTGCGCTTGTGCTTGCTGTTTATTTCATGTCGGTCGCGAAAACCTGCCGTATGTGCCACACAGCCGTTTATAAGTGGCAATTCCGCACTTAAGGAGCCGATTGCATCATCAGAAACAGCCATTATTAGCATGGCGACATCCGGATTGATTAGCGAAATATCGTGAATTGCTTTCGCATTTAATTTTTTGGCTAATGCATTTGCCTTTTCCGGGTTTCGCCCATAAACTTGTACAATATGGTGTCCGGCTTGAAACAAGGCATTGCCGAGATGCGTGGCAACACGACCGCTACCTAGGATTGAAACAGTATAAGAAACAGCAGCTTTCACAATTTAATTTTTCACGAAATTACAACATTTTGAGTGATTTCAACGAATTTCAAATCAAAGGAGCTTCACTAAAGCTTAAGGCGAAAAAGCATCTATCCTGTATAATTCACCAATTCATAAGCTTATCAATCTAACTTTATCCTAACAGGCTTATAATAAATGTGTTTGGAGATTTTATTAGTTATTTAAAAAGTGTTCATTATAAAATTAAATTCATGAGTTAAGCAGGCTATGATTTATACGGCAAAACGGCAGACATAAAACAAAATCACTAAACAATTGTTTATGAAAGAGCAAAAGCTATTTCAACTATGTCAACTTACTCAATCAAAGATTTGGAACGCCTCACAGGTATCAAAGCACATACCATTCGCGCATGGGAAAAGCGCTATGGAATTGTGGAGCCCAAAAGAAGCGAATCGAATATCAGAGCGTATACCGATAAAGATTTACGTAAGTTGATGAATGTATCTATTCTCAATCGTAACGGCTTAAAGATTTCCAAAATTGCACAAATGAGTTTGCAAGAGCTCAATCAAAAAACAATGGAAATCACGCGCCCTGAATCGGCTTACCAAAATCAAATTGAAAGCCTTGTAGTGGCGATGATTGAGTTTAATGAAGAGAAATTTGAGAAGATTTTGGCTCAAAGCATCATGAATCTCGGCTTTGAAGAAACATTATACCAGCTTATTTATCCATTTTTTCAAAAAACAGGCATGCTGTGGCAAACAGGTGCAATAAATCCGGCTCAAGAGCATTTTATCAGCAATTTGATACGCATGAAACTGTTTGTGGCAATTGACGGATTATCCTATTCCGTGAAGCCTGATGCCAAAAAGATTATCTTATTTCTACCCGAATGGGAGTTGCATGAAATTGGTATGCTGACTCATTTTTATCTCGCGCGCAAATATGGTTTAAAAGTGTATTATCTTGGACCAAATATTCCGCTGCAAGACCTTTTCATCATGGCAAAAAAGGTGGATCCGGATATTATTGCCACCTCATTTGTTTCAGCCGTAAATTCAAAGCTACTGAAAGAGTATATCCATAAAATAGCCACTCATTTTAAAACAAAACAGTTTTATATCAGTGGAATGCATGCATCCGCCATTGGCTTTCAGCTGCCCGAAAACACCCGTCTCATGTCTTGTGCCGCTGAATTCAAGGAATTACTTGAATGTTTAACCGATTGATTTTCAGATTTTTATCCAGATTTTTAGATTTAAATGCTTGCATATTTCAAAAATTGACTAATTTGCGCCTTTAAATCATTTTAGAATGAAACGAACTGTTATCAATCTCTTACGCCAAGCAAGCGAACAGTTTGGCGGTGCAGCTTATTTGAATCAAAAGGGAAATGACGGATGGGTATCCGAAAGTTTTAACGATGTACTCGAAAAATCAGGGCATTTTGCATTAGCCCTATTGCAAGCCGGCATTAATCCGGGCGATAGAATTGCAATGATCGTAGAAGGGCGGAATGATTGGATTATCACGGAGTATGGAATTTTACGTGCAGGAAGCATTAATGTGCCGCTGAGTATCAAGTTGTTACCGGAAGAAATACAGTTCAGGCTTTCGCATGCCGAGTGCAGAGCAATTATCTTTTCTTCAAATACGATTGAAAGTGTATTGAAATCGATTGATACAAAGCAAGATGAACTTCCATTGCTGATTTATATCGATACCAATATTGATAAACACAACGAACTTTTAGAAAGCTTTGGATTAAATGCCAAAAAAGATTTTATTTTCTTACAATCAATGTATGAAAACGGAAAAGCTTTGGCAGCAACGGAAATTCAAAAGCTGGATGATATTGAAGCGAAGATTGAAGAAGATCAGGTAGTTACAATATCGTACACATCCGGGACAACCGGAAACCCAAAAGGTATTATGCTGACGCACCTAAACTATTGGGCAAACAGCACGGATGCCATGAGCATTTTTGACGTGAATAAAGGCGATAAACTGATGCTCATTTTACCGCTCGATCATTCGTTTGCACATACGGTTGGCATTTATGCAAGTGCGGTAAAAGGGCTTTCAATATATTTTGCCGATGCCCGAAACGGGAATAAGAGTGTACTAAAAAATATTCCGAAAAACTTAAAGGAAGCCAATCCTCATTTCATGCTGACTGTACCCGCTTTAACCGGAAGCTTCATGAATAAAATGAAGGAAGGTGTAGGAGAAAAAGGAAAGCTGATTGCCGGTTTGTTTGAAAAAGGTGTTGCTGCCGGTATTAAATTATACGGCAACGGATATAACAAAGCCCCAAGCGGAAGCATAGGTGAACGAATTGTATATAAAATAGCCTATAACTTGATTTTCAAGAAGCTACAAAAAGTATTTGGCGACAACTTCCGATTTAATGTGGGCGGGGGCGCCCTGCTCGATATCTCACAGCAACAGTTTTTTGCCGCTATCGGAGCCCCTGTTTTTCAAGGATACGGGCTTACGGAAGCTACCCCCATCATATCCGCCAACACACCGGGACGCCATAAATTAGGCACTTCAGGTATGGTGCTGCCGGGAATAGAGTGTAAAATAGTGGATGATGCAGGAAAAACCGTTCCAAACGGAGTGAAAGGTGAAATCGTAATTCGTGGCAATAATGTCATGAAAGGATATTATAATAATCCGGAAGCCACAGCAGAGGTAATCCGTGACGGATGGCTGTTTTCAGGCGACCTCGGATATATTGACGAAGACGACTTTTTAGTGGTGGTCGGGCGTGAAAAGGCATTGCTGATAAGTAGTGCAGGTGAAAAATATTCTCCTGAAGGGATTGAAGAAGCTATCATGAACAGCTCGGAGCTCGTCAGCCAAGTAATGGTATATAATGATATGTCGCCTTATACCGTTGCAGTGATTAACTTGGAACACGGAAAAATTAACGAATTGATAAAAGAACAGAATTTATCAAATCCGGAGCAATTGCTGGAGCAGATTAAAAAATCATTCTATTCCTACAAAACTACGGAGGTTTATAAAGGACAAATTCCTGAAATTTGGGCACCCCAAAGCTTCATTATCGGAAAAGAAGACTTTAGTGAGCAAAATCAAATGATTAACTCCACCATGAAAATGGTACGCCATAAAGTGCTTAACCATTATAAAAAGGAAGTCGATTTTATGTATTCCAAGGAAGGAAATCAACCTTTAAATCAAATTAATTTAGACAATTTACAAGCTTTATACTTCAAAAATAAGTGATTTTGAAGTCGATTTTTTAGCTGATTTTTTGATTTTCGGACAATTTTATCCTTTATTTTTTCTATTTAACATTTATTTAGATTTCAACAACTTACGACATATCAATATATTAGGATATGATTTTATGATTTTTTGGGTGCGTGGGCTTCAAACTGCTTGACAGTATTTTTTGTTTGTTTAATTTTGCATACAGAAACATTAAACAAAAAATATAGAAACATGACAGTAATTGAATTCAACTATAACCTCACCGGACTTCAACCTTATTTAGAAATTTTTGCTAGACAGCTTACCGGAAACGAGGATGATGCCAAAGACCTTTTACAAGAGACTTATCTCAAAGCTTTGGTGTATCGCGAGAAATATGTGAACAACAATAATTTCAAAGCATGGGTTTCCACCATTATGAAAAACATCTTCATCAACAATTACAGAAGAAAAAAACGTATACAAACCTTTATTGATCAGACGGATAACCTGTATCATATCAATTCGGGCGCAGAAGATACCCAATACAATCCGCTTTCAATTATTGCCACCAAAGAACTCACGCAAGGCATTGAATCCTTGGATAAAGAGTTTCGCAGAGCTTTTGATATGTATAACGAAGGTTATAAATACAAAGAAATTGCAGACGAGCTAAACCTTACAATAGGTACTGTGAAAAGCAGAATTTTCTACAGCAGAAAGAAATTAATGAAAAGCTTAAGCGAATTCGAAAACTAAAATCATTGATTTTGCATACTTTTCTTGTTTAACGGCTGATAAGCTTCGCTTAAACAAGAAAAGTATTTATATATTGTTCGCGCTATCCCTTGTCCTCGGCATATATTTCCAGTAAAATATTTATTTTTATTTTCAGTTTTCTTTCAGCGTATTCATTAAGTCTGAAAACCATTGCAATACTTTCTTAGATTCCTCATTACTATGGAATGACAGCCGGTAGTTGGGATAAGGAGTTCCTTACATAGGTGGCTGCGATGCCTATATAAGGAACTCTCTCTTTCAGTTAAAA
>CAZDWA010000114.1:0-4790 GCA_964509065.1 uncultured Lentimicrobiaceae bacterium | reverse complement strand
AGCTTGTCAATCTAACTTTATCGTAATAAGCTTATAATCGTTGCGTTAGGGGGATGTTAGTAGTTACTTAAAAAGCTGTTTATCATAAAATGAATTTTGATTTAATTTTGGTAATTTTTACGTTATGAGCTGTTCGCGGTAGTTGTTTTACAGCTTCACAGCTCACGCCTTAAAATTCCTCAAAATTAAATTCATGAATTAAGCAGGTTTATTCTTTCCACAGCCAAATAATATGCTGTGAATTTGAAATATTGTTAATTTTCACTGATTTAACTTCCCATTTCTATTCTTTTAGTACTTTTGCAGCCCTCTCATGAAAAGAAAAGTTTTCATTGTATCGGCAATTATTGTAATAATCATTTCAGGTTATTTTCTCACTGTGTATGCGTATCCCAAAAACAGTGGCAGATATCCTGCATTTATGCTATTATTGCTCATCGACTACTACGTATGGGGACTCATCAAAAAAAAGGTGTTCACCTATAAGAAGTGGGCAAAAGCACTCACAGGCCTGTTATATTGGTTTCCATTTATCTTACTAATTATAAGTGTGGTGGCAGCGGCATTTGTTCCATCGACAAATTGGAACCCATTGTTACGTAATATCGTATTTGGTACCATATTTAGTTTTTTTGTGGCAAAAGCCATTATGGCAATTGTACTATTGGTAGCTGACCTCCTTCGTTTTACAAAAAGAATGTGGCATTCGCTTCAAGAAGATAAAAAATCAAAACTTGAAGGAGAAAAGATAAGCCGTGCCAAGTTTTTGGAGAATCTGGCTTTAATTAGCGGTGGTCTCATCATCGGCAGCATGTTTACGGGCATGTTTAAATGGGTGCAAGATTTTAATATTAAGCAACTTAGCCTCAAACTAACAAATCTCCCACAAGCATTTGCCGGATATCGAATCGTCCAAATATCGGATTTTCACCTTGGCTCTTGGTCAACTGAAAAACCTGTAACAGAAGTTATAAACCGCATCAATGAGTTGGAGCCTGACTTGGTAGTTTTTACCGGCGATTTGGTTAACTTTCGAACTGACGAAGCATATCGCTTCAAAGACAGCTTGGCTAATCTAAAAGCAAAAGACGGTATTTACACCATCTTAGGTAATCACGATTACGGAGATTATATCAATTGGGCATCAAAAAGTGAAAAGAAGAAGAATCTTGAAGAGTTGTTTGCCTTTTATCATCAGATAAACTGGAATTTATTGCGTAACGAAAATGCCATCATCCGCCGTGGCACAGATGAGCTTGCCCTTATCGGCGTAGAAAACTGGAGCTCCAACAAACGCTTCCCACAGCTGGGAAACATCATAAAAGCCAGCAAAGGAATCAGTAAAGACACGCTAAAAGTGCTTTTATCACATGATCCAAGTCATTGGGATGCCGAAATAACCCAAAAACATCAAGATATTCAACTAATGCTGGCAGGACATACGCACGGATTTCAATTTGGGGTAGAGATACCCGGCATCAGATGGAGCCCCGCACAATATTTATACAAGCAATGGGCTGGATTATATCAACACGAAACAAATGAACAATACCTATACGTAAATCGAGGATTAGGCTCTATTGGCTATCCCGGGCGTATCGGTATTTTACCGGAAATAACAGTAATAGAACTTCAAAATGTATAATATTATGAGAACCAATTTTTCAACTATTGTATTACGCACAGTATTTTTCTTGGCATTGAGCTTTGTATCTGTTTCTCAGATATATAGCCAAGAAACTGAATTTATCAAACCAAAGAACGTCATCTTGTTTATCGGAGACGGCATGGGACATGCACAAGTACAGTCGGCACTTTTGGCTGCCGAAGAGCCGCTTCATATGCAGCGTTCCACAAATGCAGCCATGGTAACCACCCATTCTTTTGATGATTTAGTTACCGATTCCGGCGCAGGAGGCACCGCAATTGCCACCGGGCAAAAAACACGTAACGGAATGATAGGAATGAATCCCGACAGCATCCCGATTCCAAGTATATTGGATATGTTTGCCGAAGAAGGACGTTCAACAGGCCTGGTTGTAAGTTGTGCAGTGACACATGCCACACCCGCAAGCTTTGTTGCCAAAGCAGTGAGCCGACATCTTTATGAAGATATTGCCGCCGATTTTCTTACTTCTAAAATTGATGTGGCAATTGGTGGCGGGATAACGCATTTCAATAAGCGAAAAGACGGGCGTACACTTACCGACGAGATGCAAGCAAAAGGCTTCAGCTACCTCAACGAACTACCTGAGACAGGTAAAGGATTCGATAAGCTGCTTGTACTTACCGATAGCGTACATCCCGAAAGCGTATTGAACGGCAGAGGCAATCTGCTCCCAAACGGAACACGTATCGCTTTGGAAGCACTTTCACAAAATGAAAAAGGCTTTTTCTTGATGGTTGAAGGCTCTCAAATCGACTGGGGCGGACATGCCAACGATTCGGCTTTTGTGGTCAGCGAAATGTTCGACTTTGACCTTGCCATTAAAGAAGCTTTCGATTTTGCCGATAGGCATCCTGAAACATTGGTACTTATCACCGCAGACCATGAAACAGGCGGGCTGACAATTATTCACCCTTCAAAAAATGAGCCGGTGGCATTTAACTTTTCCACAAAAAGTCATTCCGGAGTAGGTGTGCCCCTATTTGCATACGGAGCAGCTGCCCAAAAGTTTGGCGGCATCATGGACAATACAGATATTGTACCCTTGATTTTGGAAGTGGTAGGCTTTAAGAAGCAATAAACCCGTCATAAATAAAATATTTTCAAAGCCCTCATAAATAAAAATGGGGGCTTTTATTTTTATTTCATATTTTTGAAAAAAACAATTATAATGAAAACAAAATACATTTTTCCACTGCTGCTAAGCCTCCTCATTTCCTTACAAATAGCTGCACAAAAGCCTATAATCATATCGCATCGAGGTGCTTCGGGTGAGGCACCGGAAAATACGCTTGCATCCATCATTCGTGCAAAAGAATTAAATACCGATATGATAGAAATTGATGTACACATTAGTAAAGACGGGGAATTGGTAGTAATGCACGATTATAGTGTGGACCGCACCACAAATGCAAAAGGGAAGATTAAAGAGCTTGAATATGAGTATTTACGCACTTTGGATGCCGGCTCATGGTTTGCAGAAGAATTTGCAGGCGAACGCATCTTAAATCTTGATGAAGTGATGACTGTTTTGCATGGAGATTGGAAATTACTGATTGAAATAAAATCGCCTCCTGAAAACACGACCGAGATTGAAAAAATGGTGATAGAACACATCCAACGACATCAAGCCCATGCGTGGTGTATCATTCAAAGTTTTGATTCACAAGTGTTGGATAATGTCCGCTTTTTTGCCCCGAAAATAGAAGTGCATAAATTGGTAGTGGGTAATATCCCAATTTTACCGCTTCATTATGATACTAAACTACGCTGGGGCTCGATCATGAAATACAGTCAATACGATGCAATTAATCCACACTATAAATTTATTGGCAAAAGCAAGATAAAACGTATTCAAAAGCGGGGACAAAAAGTATATAGCTGGACTATTAATAAGGATAAGCACATTCTAAAAATGGCTGCAAAAGGCGTGGACGGCATTATTACAAATGAAACCGCAAATGCAATAAATTTACTACGTAAATAACTGTACTATTGTATATTACCGACTAATACTCATCCTCTAATCAGCTTCCTCAGAAAGTGAGCCAGGGCATAAAAACAAAAAACCACCCGTTTGGGTGGTAATTTGTGATTTGTCCGGGATTCGAACCCGGGACCCTTTGCTTAAAAGGCAAATGCTCTACCGGCTGAGCTAACAAATCAAAGTTTTGAGGGTGCAAAAGTAGTCAATTTTCTTTTAAATCCAAGACTTTTCCCTTATTTTTTTTCTTTTATAGTAATTCGCCTTTCCCTTGACGTATTATAAGCATCTCCGGACCGGTACAATCAATCACGGTACTTGCAATATTTCCACCAAATCCGGCATCAATGGTAATATCTACTTTATCTTTAAATTTTTCGTAAATATCCTGAGGATCAGTAGCATACTCAACAAGCTCGTCATCGTCATGAATGGAGGTGGTCATAATGGGATGCCCCAGCTCAGCCAAAACAGCTTGAATAACCGGCTCATCCGGAATCCGTATTCCAATCGTACGTTTTTTGCTTTGAAACAACTTCGGGATATTGTTATTTGCTTCAAGGATAAATGTAAAAGGTCCCGGAAGATTCCGCTTCATGGTTTTAAACACATCATTGTTGATGGGTTTTGTAAAGTCAGATAGCAGGCTCAGGTTTTCAAACAGAAAAGAGAAGTTTGCATTTTCCTTTCGGATTCCTTTGATTGCAGCAATACGGTCTACAGCACGCGGATGCTGGATGCTACAACCTAATCCATAAATTGTATCGGTAGGAAAAATCACCAATCCTCCGTCTTGCAAGCATTCCACAACCTGCCTGATATGGCGCGGAGCGGGATTTTCGGGGTAAATTCGCAACAACATAGCTTTAAAAATTAATGGAGTACGAAGATAAGGATTTTTTTGAAAAGAAAAACAGTATTCGTTTGTGGTTGTTTCTTTGTCCTTTTTCTTGATAAAAAGGACGCAAAAATCAAGCATGAATAATCGGCCTCCCCGCAAACACATAAGTGCGTAAATCTAAGCAAGGTTGCTACGGTTGTATGGAGTTGAAACCTTGGATTTTCTATAAGTCAGTGGGCTGAGCTTGGCTTTATGCTATTTTTCGACCTCCATACAACCTAAAAACAGCGCCCTTCAGG
>CAZDWA010000113.1:0-5014 GCA_964509065.1 uncultured Lentimicrobiaceae bacterium | reverse complement strand
GCATGCCTGTAGATGGCTACACCATTTTATTTCAGTATGCGGTTTCTTTGGCGGCGGCACTTTATGCGGCAGCCGGTATATTTGCCGGCAGAAAGCTGCTCGAAAGCTTCGGTATCAAGCGCGATATCAGCTTGCTTGCCATGCTGGCAGTGCTTTTTGGGACTAACTTATTCCATTACAGCTTTCTTGCCCCATCTCATTCGCATGTGTACAGCTTCACTGCCATCAGCTTATTTCTGCTTTCGGCACGTAGGTTTTTCTTACATGGCAACTTTGCTTCTTTTCGTTGGGCAATGGTATATTTGGCTTTGGTGGTGTTGATACGTCCGGGAAATGGAATGGTGGTGCTTTTACTGCCGTTTTTAGCTGAATCGACTACGGTTTTATGGGAAAAGATAAAGCTGATTTTGTCAAAACCGATGGTGCTTGCATCGGGTATCGCCTTGTTTATTCTTATTGCCGGCTTGCAACCCTTGTATAATTTCATACAAACCGGTAGTTTGATTTTGTATTCCTACCGTGATGAGGGATTTGTGTTTGATAATCCTGCTTTCTTATCTTTTTTATTTAGTTATCGAAAAGGATTTTTTGTGTATACACCTCTCATGCTGCTGATTGTGCCCGGTATGGTGTTGTTTTTTCAGCGCTCAAAATTCATGTTCTTTAGCTTTTTATCTTTTCTTTTATTTTTGATTTTTGTGCTTTCTTCATGGTGGAATTGGTTTTTTGGCGATAGCTTTGGAATGCGTGCCATGGTTGATTATTACAGCCTGCTTGCCATCCCGATTGGATTGTTACTGGCGCAGTTATTGACGCTCGTAAAAAATATAAAATGGCTGTATTTGCTGCTGCTCCCATTTGTTTTGCTGAATTTATTTCAAACCTACCAATATTATCAAGGCATTATACATCCTGATTCTATGACAAAAGAAAAATATTGGTATGTATTTCTCAAAACTGCTCCGGCTTATCGAAATGTATTGGGTGCTTTCCCCGAGCCGGTATTTAGGGGGATGGATGAAACTCCTTTGCTCAGCTATTTCAACGATATGGAAAGCCCTTCCAACTTATGGACATCAAACGGTGTGCAAGAATCAAAAGAATCCTATTCCGGGCATTATCTTTCCGAAATGAGTCAGTCAAATATTTACAGCCCTACTTTGGTGCTTGAAGACAGCCAGCTGATTGAAACCACTAAAGAAGTTTATGTTAGTGTAAGCCTGATGTTCAGGGAGTTGGAGCAGAATGCAGCACTGCAATCGGTATTGGTTTATGCTGCCGGAAATGAATCGAATGAAACGGTCTTTTATAAGACATTTAAGCTAAAGCAAATGCCTGATGATATTATTGACGATTGGCGCAATGCTACTTTTGGCTTTAAAGTGCCCGCTTGGAATCAAGCCCTGCATCAATTGAAAGTATATGTATGGAATCAAGAGCAAGGGCTATTTCAGTTGGATGATTTCGATATTGCATTTTATACGGTTAAATAGGCGTTAGGTGGAAATCCCTACGCCCTTAGGTTATGGCCCAGCCTGAATGGTTATATAAAGGATGGGCGATTGAGCATTGACAATAACCTTATCGAAAACACCATCCGTCCGGTTGCTCTGGGGCGCAAAAATTATCTCTTCGCCGGTTCGCACAATGGCGCTGAGCGTGCTGCTATGATTTATTCATTCCTGGCCAGTTGCAAAATTAACGAAATCAATCCTCAGCATTGGCTCAAAGAAACGCTCATCAAACTGCCTGATTATCCCGCCAGCAAGCTTTATAAGTTGCTGCCCACCGCTGAAAAACTATAAAAATTACTTTTACTGATGCCTTTTGCCGAAGGGATACGATTTTTCGCAGTATGCAGAAATATTTCAAACAGTTTTTGAGTCCAAATACCCTAATCATCCCCTTACAGAAAAGATGATAAGCCTAATTATGGGCTCATCGTTACAATCCGGGAATCAGTTTATTGATTTTACAGTCCTTGACCTGACAGGAGAAAGAGTAAGATTATCTGAGCAAATTGCTGGAAAGCCAGCTGTGCTTCATTTGTGGACTTCTTGGTGCGGCCCTTGCAGGCGCAAAGGGATAGAATTGATTCCTCTGTATGAAGAGTTTAAAGACAAAGGTTTTGTTGTTATCGGAGTAGCCCAAGAAAAAGATATTTCTTCAGCCGAAGCTGCAATAAAATCAGATAAGTATCCATGGGAGAATTTTATAGAATTGAATGGTGTAGAACAAATTTGGCATAAATACGGAATAGGCAATTCAGGAGGCAGTGATTTTTTAATAGATGAAAATGGAATCATTGTTGCTGTTGCTCCATCAATTGATGAAATAAGAAACTATTTATTAAGCAGGTTCTAAAAAAACCTGTAAAATGCCCGGCAGATAACAGCTGTGTGATTTCGAAAGTTTTGTTTCCATCCTAGCCTAAGCGGAAAACATCCCTTCGCCAAGCCACTTGAGCGTTTGTTTGAAAAAATATTTGGATGTTATCAGGGCTTTTCGGATATTTGATGTTTAGATAGCTGTTATTCTGATGAATGTATCGGCTTTTAACAGCAAATTCACCGCCTAAAGAATAAGCTTATGAGCAAGGAGGCACGTGACATATTACTTAAATATTGGGGATATCCTTCATTTCGCCCGATGCAGGAAGATATTGTTGACTCGGTTTGTGCCGGACGCGATACGCTTGCACTCTTGCCGACAGGTGGGGGAAAATCGATATGTTTTCAGGTTCCCGGCTTGTTGATGGAAGGCTTGTGTTTGGTTATTACCCCTTTGATAGCCTTGATGAAAGATCAGGTGCAGAATTTGCAGAAGATTGGCGTTCCGGCTGCGGCCGTTTATTCGGGCTTACATCCCAATGAGGTAGAAATAATTTATAATCAGGCAGTTTTTGGTCGCCTGAAGTTTTTATACGTTTCACCCGAGCGTTTGCAGACCGATCGATTCATTACTGTTTTTAGGCGTGTAAAACTGAATTTGATAGCTGTTGATGAATCGCATTGTATCTCCCAATGGGGATATGATTTTCGTCCTCCTTATCTGCAGATTGCGGATATACGCCCTTATTTTCCCAAGGTGCCGGTATTGGCGCTTACGGCTACTGCCACGCCAAAGGTGGTGGAAGATATTATGGAAAAGCTACGGTTTAAGGCAAAAAACGTTTTTCAAACCAGTTATGAGCGAAGGAATTTAACATATAACGTATTGCGTGATGCGGATAAATACGGCAGTTTAATTCGTTTGCTCGGCGGGCTTCAATCCGGTAGCGCAATAGTGTATGTGCGAAACAGGAAGCGCACCCGTGAATTGGCTGAATATGCTTCGGCACGTGGTATTTCAGCTACCTATTATCACGCAGGACTGGATGCAAATCAGCGCGACAAGCGGCAGGCAGCATGGATGAGAGGGCAAGTCAAGCTGATTGTGGCTACCAATGCCTTTGGGATGGGAATTGACAAACCCGATGTGCGGCTCGTAGCACATATGGATTTGCCGGACAGCCTTGAAGCCTATTTTCAGGAAGCGGGACGTGCCGGACGTGACGGGCTGGAGTCGAAAACTTATTTGCTGGTAGCCGATCAAGATGTGCAGCAGTTGAAGCAAAAGCTTGAAGCCAGCTATCCGCCTTTAGCAAAAATACGTGCCATTTATCAGGCATTGGGAAATTATTTGCAAATCCCGATAGGCGGTGGAAAGGATATGTCGTATGACTTTCAGCTGAATGACTTTGTGCGGCATTACGATTTCGAGATCCTTGAAACATATAATGCCTTGCAGCTGCTTGAAAAAGAGGGACTTATCATGCTTAGCGAAGGGCTGAAAGTATCAGCACGACTGTTTATTAACGCAAGCCGTGAAGACTTATACCGTTTTCAGATTGAACAGCCTGCTTATGACGACTTTATTAAGATGATGTTGCGGAGCTATCCCGGTATTTTTACTGATTTTGTTCCGGTGAGTGAGTTTGAGATGGCTCGAAAAGAAAATATCACGGTGGAAAAAGTCAATGAGATATTGATGAAAATGCACAAACTCGGCTTTGTTACCTATGTACCCCAAAAGGAACTGCCACAATTGCATTTTTTGAGCGAGCGCCTTGCTACTGCCGATATTCAGCTGTCGCGTGAAAACTATGCCGACCGTAAAATATCGGCAGCGGAGAAAGTACAGGCTGTAATTGATTTTGTGTATAACGAACAGCGTTGCAGAAGCTTGCAGCTTTTATCCTATTTTGGCGAAGATTACGACCGCCGCTGTGGCAAATGTGATGTGTGCATACAAAGAAACCGCCTGAAACTGACAGATATAGAATTTGCAAATATCAGCAACAGCTTGACAACTTTATTGCAGGTACGCCCGTATCCTTTATATGAAGCGGTGTCGATGGTGCCCGATTATCCCGAAACAAAAGTCCTTGAAGCAATTCGTTGGATGTTGGAAAATAAGCGATTGCATAAGGATGCAAATGACAATTTAATTATCCGTACACAACTTGATATTGGACATTAAAATGATGTTGCCTCAAAGTTTTTTTCAGTCGAATGATGTGGTCCGTATTGCCCGTGATCTTATCGGATGCAGTTTACACAGTTTGACGGATGGATATCATTGCTCGGGCATCATTATCGAAACCGAAGCTTATGCGGGTGTCACCGATAAGGCTTCACATGCGTATGGAGGACGCTATACCGAGCGTACAAAGGTGTTGTATCTCCCTGCAGCGCATATGTATGTGTATATGTGTTATGGCATGCATATGCTGTTTAATATCGATCATAGTTCCTTCCAAAAAGGGGGGCCGCCGCTGCACGCACATGCCGGTAAAATACCGCATGATGCTCAGCGCGAAGACAAGGCCGGAGCCAACAACCATACGGACAGCCAGCGGCAGCCTGCGCTGCCGCAGGTCTCCGCTAGTCTTCCCGACCGAACATCTCGTAGTAACGCTGTTCCGCCGCGCGGTCACCGACGACCAGTGCGGACTTCTCGATCGCGATCCTCT
>CAZDWA010000112.1:0-5226 GCA_964509065.1 uncultured Lentimicrobiaceae bacterium | reverse complement strand
ATATATCAGTATATTTACCCGCATTTATTTTTATTTTATGAATTATTCAGGTTAAGCCTAATATTATTAAAGCTGTGAGTTCAAAAAATAAACTTCAAAAGTTCGCTGAGAACCTAAAGTTTCCAAATTTATTTCAATACGGTTACGAACAAATATTGCAAAGCCCTTTCCCATTGAAAGGAAAGTGGGCAGCTGATTTTTTCAAGAACAACAATCCGATAGTACTTGAGTTGGGATGTGGCAAAGGCGAATACACCATTGGTCTTGCACAAAAATATCCCGAAAAAAACTTCATCGGCGTAGATATTAAAGGGGCACGCTTATGGAGGGGGCTGCGAAGCTCGAAGGAGCTGGGATTGAGTAATGTAGCTTTTATTCGAACACGAATTGAGCTTATTAACGCTTTTTTTTCTACAGGAGAAGTATCTGAAATTTGGATTACGTTTCCCGATCCGCAACCTCAAAAATCACGTAGGCGCAAGCGACTCACCCATCCGGAGTTTTTAAATCGTTATAAACAGTTTCTCAAAGTTGGAGGTGTTATACATCTCAAAACTGATAGCGATTTACTTTATGAGTTTACGAATGAGGTGATTGCGGAGTTTAAACATCAGCCTATCATTGTAACGGACGATTTATATGCCGATGAGCGTGAGTTGGAGGTAAAGTCGATTCAAACATTTTATGAAAAGATATGGTTGGAGCAAGGTTTGACCATTAAATACATACGCTTTCGCCTAAATCCCGATGACTGAGTTAAGTTTTTTTGAAAAAGTGCATGAAGTAGCCCGCTTAATCCCTTATGGAAGAGTGACTACTTACGGGGCTATTGCTGCCTTTTTAGGTAGTAAAGGATCTGCCCGCATGGTGGGATGGGCTATGAATTCAAGCAGCGGCAGTGCAAATCCGGTTCCGGCGCATAGGGTAGTAAACAGAAAAGGAATGTTGAGCGGAAAACAACATTTTGGAGGTATGGATACCATGGCTCAACTGCTGATATCAGAAGGTGTTATGGTCGAAAACGATCAAATATCGGACTTTGAAAAATATTTTTGGAACCCGGTTAAAGAGCTTGATATAGAGTCGTTTAAGTAGAGCTTCGTACAACTAATTTGGTTTTGATGACCTTGCGTAGGGGCTCATAACTTCCCATTTTCTTCTCTTTTATTCGTTTCAATAACAGCAGGCAGGTTTCACGCCCGAGGTCAAATCCAAACTGATCGATGGTAGTTAATTCCGGTTCGCTAAGTGCCGCATACTTGCTGTTTTCAAATCCAACCACTTTCACATCTTCCGGCACTTTTTTTCCTAATTCACGCGCAGCTTTAATAATTGCAATTGCTGAAATATCGTTTACTGCAAAAAAGCCGTCGGGCGAATTTGGTTTGCGTAAGATATCATGTGCGGCTTTACGAGCTGTTTCATAGGTGTCAGCCAATAAAACCAATTCATGGTCAAAAGGAATATTATGCTTCAATAAGGCATCGTGATAGCCTGACAGTCGGCTTTTACCAATTTGTAGATTTTGAGGTGCCGCAAAATGTGCAATACGTTTACATCCTTTTTCTATAAGATGGTTTACGGCTAAAAAAGCACCATGATAATCGTCGGCAACCACTTGATCGGCGGGGAGGCTATCCACCACGCGGTCAAAAAACACCAAAGGTATTTCGTTGTCAATTAATTTTTCAAAATGAGAATAATCTTTTGTTTCCTTTGAAAATGAAACCATTACACCATCAACTCTGTTGGTGAGAACGGCTTGCGCATTAATCACTTCTCTTTTATACGATTCATTGGATTGGAACACCATCACGCTATAATCGTTTTTATACGCAACTTCTTCAATTCCGTTTATAATGGCAGAAAAGAAATAATGCTCAATTTCAGGGATGATAAGCCCGAGGGTACGTGTGGAATTGCTTCGGAGATTAAGTGCAATGCGGTTTGGGCGATAGCCTAACAAGGCAGCCAGCTCTTTGACTGCTTCTCGAGTTTTGGGGCTTATATCCGGATGATCCTTCAAAGCCCGGGAAACTGTGGAAGTAGAAAGCCCCAGCTTTTGCGCAATATCCTTTATGGTAACCTGTTTTTTCATTTGAAAATCCGATTGTTTGAGTTTTTAAAGCAGCTATTAAATTTAAAATATGCCCCTCAATTAATTATTTTGTACAAAAATAGAAAAAATAAATAAACCATTTCAATCGATTGCAATTTAATACACACTAACTTATGGGTGTTTTTGACACGCATGTGTAAAAGAAACATTAATTTTGTAAAACTTTTTAAAACAAGCTTTTGAGCATGCATATGATTGCTAAACCTCAGCAGTTTATTCAATCAATAACATAAAATATTAACATTTTAAAAATATAGCGTATGAATAGTTTTGTAAAGCATTTGCTTCCTTTGGTAATCGGAATATTTATGTATTCGTTTGCCATTGGTCAGACCGGTACTATTCGGGGGGTTGTAAAAGACAAGTCCACCGGAGAAACAATGCCGGGCGCCAATGTGATGATTAAAGGAACGCTTATTGGTGCTTCAACAGATTTTGATGGCTTTTATGTACTGGACAATGTACCTGCAGGCGAGCCTACTGTTGAAGTCAGTTTTATAGGTTTTTTACCTGCTTCCCAAACAGTTCGCTTAAATGCCGGACAAACTTTAACCCTTAATTTCGACCTTGATGTGGATGCCGTCATCCTTGAAGAGACCGTTGTAATTGGTTATGGCGTTCAAAAGAAAAGCGACCGTACAGGTGCGGTAGCCAGCATCACTTCCAACGAGATGAATGCAGGCGTGCTCACCGACCCGCTTCAAAGTATACAAGGTAAGATTTCGGGCGTAATGGTTACCAAAAAAGGTGGTGACCCGAATGCCGGATTTGATATTAAAATTCGTGGTGCCTCTTCACTTACTACAAGTACAAGTCCTTTGTTTGTCGTAGATGGAGTGCCCGGAGTAGATCCCACCACCATTGCTCCGGAAGATATTGAATCATGGAACGTGCTGAAAGACGCTTCATCAGCAGCAATCTACGGCTCGAGGGGAGCCAACGGAGTGGTGATTATTACCACAAAGCGTGGTACAGCCACCGGTGCAAAAGGTGCAATAATTGATTTCAATACCTATATGTCAGCCGATTTTGTGGCAAAAAGACTCGACCTTTTGAGTGCCGATCAGATTAGAAATTATGTGACAGAAAAAGGACTGAACTTCCAAGATGGAGGTGCAAGTGTTGACTGGCAAGATGAAATCTTCCGTACCGGATTATCACAAAATTATAATCTTTCGGTTGCCGGAGGTGATAAAAATGGATCATATCGGGCTTCATTGTCGCATCAAGATTTTTCAGGCGTGATAAAAGGAACGCAAAAACAACGTACAATCGGACGAATCAATTTCGATCAGAAGGCCTTTAACGACAAACTTACTCTGTCGGCAGGCTTATCCGGAACAATAGAGCATAACGATTATATCAGCTACTCATCCAATGGTCCGAACGATATATTGTACCAAACTTTTCAGCGTAACCCCACCGACCCGGTTTATGATGCAGATGGAAAATATTATGAAATTCAAAGAGAATTTAACTATTGGAACCCATTGGCTTTGATAGATGACATTCAAAATGAACGTGATGCAAAACGCTTCTTTGGATTCTTTAAAGCTGATTTGGATATTTATAAAGGAATTACTGCCGGTGTGAACCTCGGGTACACCCGTGACGACAATGAAAGCTTCTATTTTGAACCTTCATTTATTCGCTTGGGAACAACCTCAGGCTATGGACGCAGAGCATATGGTAACTTTGAATCAAAAGTGATTGAAACCACTGTGCGATATGTCAAAGAAATTGGCAAAAACAATCTGAACTTTGTTGGAGGACATTCTTTCCAAGAAGATTTTCATACAGGATTTGCAGCGCAAGGACAAAAGCCATTTATCAATTACACCCAATCGCATGACCTTTCAATGCTGCAAACATTGAAGCCCGGCGATATCTCATCCTATAAAAGCTCGAACAGACTTATCTCATTCTTTGGTCGTGGAATTTATAATTATGACTCAAAATATTTTCTCACTGCAACCATTCGCCGCGATGGCTCGTCTAAGTTTGGAGAGAACAATAAATGGGGTTGGTTTCCCTCTGCTTCAGTTATGTGGAATATAACAGGCGAAGATTTTATGAGCAGTCTGGATATGATAAATAATCTGCGACTGCGCGTAGGCTACGGTATAACCGGAAATCAAGAATTTGATAACTACCGGGCGATAACCTATTATGCTTCAGCTGGTCCCACAATTAACTTTGAAACCGGAGAAGAAGCCATCTTATTCAAATTTGCACATAACGCCAATCCCGACTTGAAATGGGAAGAAAATGCCGAGTTAAATATCGGATTAGACTGGGGTTTGTTTGAAGACAAGCTATCCGGAACATTCGATTATTTTGTAAAGAACACTTATGATTTGCTTGGCGAATACAGTGTATCTGTTCCGCCATACCCGGTAGATCGAATTTGGGCGAATGTGGGTCAGTTTGAGGTAAAAGGTTTTGAAATGTTTGTACAATATTATCCGATTCGAAATAGAAACTTTGATTGGAAAACCGCATTAACCTTTTCAACCTATAAGCAAAATGTTGTTTCTCTATCGAATGATAAGTTCAACTGGTCAGAATTGCATACCGGATGGCTATCGGGCAGAGGCTTGGTGGGCGACTTAAACTGGACGCAAATAGTAGAACCCGGTTATGCCTTGGGAACATGGTATATACCTGAATATGCCGGCTTGTCGCAAGACGGAAGCTTCCTCTTTTATACTGCTGCAGGCGGCGTTACCAGAGAGTTGAAAGATGCTGAAAGAAGAGCCATGGGCAATGCACAACCTGATTTTGAAATTGGATGGTCAAACTATCTCACATTATATAAAAACTTTGACTTGAGCTTTAGTCTGCGTGCGGTGTATGGATACGATGTGTTCAATACCACTCGACTAATTCTTGGCAACCCTTATTGGTTGCCCGAAATAAATGTGTTGCAATCTGCATTGGAAGAAGCTGATAGAGGATTAAATGATAATCCAAAGCTCAGCAGCTATTATTTGGAAGACGGATCTTTCCTGCGTTTGGATAATCTGACTCTTGGTTATAACATTAGAAATGTAGGTCCGGTTAACAATATCCGTGTGTATTTCACTTCAAATAATTTATTCACACTC
>CAZDWA010000111.1:0-5351 GCA_964509065.1 uncultured Lentimicrobiaceae bacterium | reverse complement strand
ACAAAACACATCGGCTCACGATTTGCCGCTACGCCAACTTTTAAAACTGGCGCATCAGCTCCTGCCGGATTTTTTGGTCCCTTATATTCTCCACCATCATGCTCCAGCCAACGCCCGATTAAGTCATCCAAACTGCCGTCTTCCTTCATGCTGTTAATCACGGCATTCATCTTTTCCACCAATTCATAATTGCCTTTTCGCACTGCCGCAGCTGCAGGTTCATTGATGTACTTTTCAGGAAGTAAAGCAATGTCTGTATTATGCCTGGAAGCTAATAGTGCAGTGGTATAAGCCGTAATCACATAATCGATTTGCTTGCTTCGCAATGCAACGATGGCATCGTTGATATCGTCGAAAAGCAGCAGTTTTGCATCGTGGAAATGCTCTTCCACATAAAATTCGCCTATAGTTCCCGTCATTGCACCAATTCGTGCTGTTTCTAGCTCGCTTCCATCCTTCATTCCTTTATCCGACTTGGCAAGATTTTTCTTTAATGTCAAGACCGAAGAACCCACGGTATAATAGGGATTTGAGAACATGACCTGCTCAGCCCGTTCGGGAGTAATCATTGCCGAGCTTGCAATAATATCTATTTTCCCGGTATTTAAAGCCGGGATTAATCCCTCGAAAGACATGATTTCGAACTTGATTCCCCTGCCTTGTTTTTCTGCAAATCGACTTACAAATTCGATATCAAACCCGCTGCATTCCCCATTTTGGATAAAGGTAAAAGGAAGGTTTTGGGTAGTTGTCCCTACGATGATTGGATTTTTTTCAGCGGCTAAATTCAGTTTCGGCATGGATGCATGATCAAAATCATCAATCCATCGTGCTTCCATATCTTCGTAAAGACCGCTTAGATGAACTTCTTCGAGAAAAGTATTGAAATTGTTGCGTAAGTTTTCATCACGAAAAGCAAAACCAAGCTTTACCGTATAAATATCAGGGTCGAGAATACCGAGGGAGTTGTCGAGCTTTATTGCTTCAGTTGCTTCGGGAGCCAACAATACAATCGCATCAACTTGATGACTTTTCAATGACATGATGAGGTCGGGTGCCATGTCGATACGCTTAATATCCGCATCGGGATAAGTGCTTGTAATATAAAGGTCTTGGATTGAAGACATCAGCACACCAATACGCTTGTTTTTCAAGTCGTCCATCGACTTTAACAGTGTGGGCGCTGATCCATCTTCATGCGCAGCAGTAAGATTTTCCTTACTGTCGAATTTAGGTTCAACATCCTTGTTTGCGCATGCGGAAAACAGACTCGAAATTAAAATCAGGAGTCCGATAATATGCGTTTTCATCACTCAATTGTAAAAATTGATGAAAATCCGGTCATATCAAACACTTCTCTGATTTCAGCTTTCATAGAGCGCAACACAAGCGTACCACCTGCAGCTGCCACGCGCTTTTGAAGCATGAGGAATACACGTAATCCCGACGAACTGATATAATCAAAGTCCGAACAATCCAATTCGATAGCTCCCCCAAGCTCTGCCATAAGCGGTGCAATCTCATTCTCGAAATCCGATACATTGGTTGTGTCAAGCCTCCCCAGGATTTTTACTATGGTCTTATTACCATCTTTATTGATAAATACTTCCATAACTTATTTTGTTTAATGGTTATTTTTAATTCACAATTCAAAAAATCACTCTAATAACTTTTTAAGAATGAACACATTCATATCGTCAACACGCTGATATTCAATTTCATTCATTATCTTTTTAATAAGAAAAATGCCTAATCCGCCGATAGGGCGATCTTCTACCGTCAGGGTGATATCCATTTCACCTGCTTTTGTGGGATCAAATTCGACTCCCGTATCTGTTATTGTAAAAATCAAGGCATTATTCTCTTTTGATGCTTCTATCGAGATATCTTGATCAAATTTCTTGGGATATGCATACAGTATAATATTCGAAACCGCCTCTTCTAAAGCTAAATTAAGACTCATCACCAAAGCCGGAGACAATCCCATTTCATCTCCTATATTTTCGATAAATGTTACCAGCTTTGAAAGTTCAGCAATCTCATTTTTTAAAACCAGTACTTTTTTCATCTTTTGATTCTTTAGGTGTTTATGTGTAAAATAACATCAAGCCATACTAATCTATTGAAAATAAGTATGTTATTTTAATATTTTATTGTCAAGATCGTCAAATCATCACTTTGTTCGGCTTCGCCCACATGCAGGCCAACTGCTGCAATAACTGTTTCTGTCATTTCTTTGGGTTCGAGCGTAGCTGCTTCTTCCAAGACGGTCAAGAGTGCTTCTTTACCATAAAGCTTTTCTTCACTATTTTCAGCTTCTGTCAATCCATCGGTGTAAAGGAAAATAGTAGTTCCTTTTTCAAGCTGCAGCTTTTGCGATTTATATATAAATTCCTGAAAGAGCCCTGCCGGAACATTTGGCACAGGTCCCATGAAGCTTGGTTTAGCCTCGAGACTTATCAGCACAGGCGGATTATGACCCGCATTGCAATAAAGCAATTCGCCCGTTGAAAGCTCAAGGATTCCTATAAACAGGGTCACAAACATATTTGACTCATTCGTTTCGGCAATTGAGTTGTTTAGCGACATTAATATTTCTGCCGGATCTTGATAAAATGCTGCAACAGAACGGAATAAACTTCGGGTAATAGCCATAAACAAGGAGGCGGGAACGCCTTTTCCGGACACATCGCCTATTGCAAAATACAGTCTGCCTGAATCTATAAAGAAATCGTAAAGGTCTCCTCCAACTTCTTTGGCAGGATACAACAGTGCATATAAATCCACATCATCACGCTCAGGAAACGGGGGAAATGTTTTTGGAATCATACCCATTTGGATGTCGCGTGCAATTCGAAGTTCGCTTTCTATGCGCTCTTTGGCGCCGGTTGTCTTTTTCAGCTGTTCAATATAATCAGTCAGATGGTGCTGCATATCTTTAAACGAATGGTGGAGCTCCGCCATCTCGTCTTTTGAGCGTATATTTGGCAGGGGCACGTTAAAATTGCCGGTAGCAATCTCAGCTGCTGATTTGGAGAATAAGCTTAAAGGACGCGTTAACTGCCTTATTATTATCATGGAAAATATAAACAGCAGTATTAGACCTGCAAAAACAAGCGTTAAAACTGTCCAATTGGTGCTGTTCAACTCTCGAAACACCTCATCTTTTCGAATTACCATACCGAGTGACCATTTATCGGAATCCAATGGTGTGAAGAAAACAAAGGAATCACCTTTACCGCCAAAGGAGTTTTTCATTTCCATCATACCTGATTCCCCGGCAATCATTCGTTCGCCCAATTCCCTTAAACAATCATTTTCAAGTGAGTCAGCCATCCCAAAAATTGTATTGGTCAGGATATTTTCCTTATTTGGATGTACGATATATGTCCCGTCGCGCGCCAATAATATGGTATAAGCTGATGGATAGGGCTTTAGTGAGTTCACCAAATCGGTCAGCCAACCCAATGATACATCCACTGTTTGTATTCCAATGAACGAGCCATCTGCTTCACGTATTGGTATGGAGTAGGTTATCATCAGCATTTGTCCGCCGCCGTCATCATAATATGGTTCACTCCAATAGGAGTGACCTAGTTCTTTTGGGGTGGCATACCAATCCCACGAATGATAGTCGTAATCATCGGTGCCAAGCTGTTTTGTTCCTATGCTATCGCCGTCGCGATAGGAATATGGCGAGAAATAATAGCCTTTTTCCTTAAAATAATTGGGTTCAAATGCGGTGGCGGTGCCAAAAATATACGGATTGTGTTCAAGGATTTGCCTGGTGTAGGGATATAGCGAATCAGGTTCGACATCTTTTTGTTCGACTACTGCCCACAGCAGATTTTCCGGCACTGTCCGCACAGCGGTGAAGACATTCTCGATTTGAAGTTTGGCTATTTCCAGTAAATTGGTGGCGCGGTTGCTTGCGGCCTCACGAATAGTACGACTCGCAAACATATAAAAGATAAAGAAGGTAGCCAGGAAGATTAATATGGTGAATAACAATATGTAAAAACTTAATTTTGCTGCAAATGAACGCTGAATTTTTTGTATAATATTCATGATTTCAGTTTATTAGCAAGCCATTTTCGTCTTTAACAAAAGCCGGAAAGTGACACATTGGTTTTTATCATGCTATCACCAAGAAAACCTTGCAAGTTAATAAAATATATTGGTTGTTTTTCAAAATATCTTTCAAAATTTACTGTTTTTTTCATTTATTTTATTCAGTAAAATTTCTAGGGTCGTTTGAATATTTGATTGGAAGGGCTGCCCCATTCATTCATGCTTGATTTTTTGTCCTTTTTATCAAGAAAAAGGACGAAAGACAACTGTAAAACATTGGCTATATGGCTATTAATCAGAATTTAAGTATAAGCCCGATTGTACAGCTAGCTGTTTGCAGATTACCTTCCAAGTCCAAGGGAATTGCATTGACGCCCATACCAAAATGATACATGTTTGATGTATTGCCTTTATCAAACAATGTTGTAAATCCCAGCCTTAAAAAATCAGAGCTTGCTTCAATATGTATTTTTTTGCCTAGGTCATATGATAAAACGGGTAATACACCCACTGTAATCATATAGTTCCGAATATCTGTAAATACAAAATTGTTTTCTGTAACTTTGGTATCCAAAAGAGCAAAGCCAATTCCTGCTTCGAGATACATTGAAAGCCGTTCAATTCCTATCACATTATATCTTGTAAAGGCTTCAGTGGTCCATGCGGATGTGCTGGTTTCGTAATTGCCTCCTCCCCATATATGGCCGGGAAATGATTGAGAGGTTTTAAGAATGCCGCTCGAAATGCCGACAGCAAAATTATCATTAAAGTAGTAGCCTACTTTCGGATTAATCTGTAGTAGAAAACTAGAACCTTTATCTACTGATGTATGATAGGATAGCGTCTTTCCTCCGGTCTTATCAACTCCAAAATTCCCGCCAATAAAAAATTGTGCATGGGCTGTTGTCACCCCAATCAGCATTAGTGTCCAAAATAAAAGAACTTTTTTCATATTAATATGGTTTTTAGCCTTGCCCTACTTGGTTTTAGGGTGCGTTCAGGTCAATTTATTCACCCGCTATGCATGTGCAGATTTGACGAAAAATGGGTTTGAATTCTTTTCATAGCGGATTAAAACCGCTTTACCGGCCATTAGCTGCAACGATATCATAACATCTACTATCTACAACAAATATCTGACATTTTTGTATGTGTTTCATAGCTTTTGTTTTTTAATTGTTTGAAAACATGTGTGTTTTGTATGTATAAATGCTATAATTTGCACTAACCCACATCTTTCCAGAACAGAAAGTCTCTGGCGGGGCTTTGCCCTGCGACCC
>CAZDWA010000110.1:0-5356 GCA_964509065.1 uncultured Lentimicrobiaceae bacterium | reverse complement strand
CGTCATGATGTCCAATTTTAGTAACGCCTTGTATATTGTGGCAAAAGAGCTGTTGGATGAATACGGCTTGGACTTTTCTGTTTTGCATCCCTTATTACTGGAAACGGCACAAAAGGCATTGGAGGTCAATCCACGCGAAGGGCAAACAGGTCCCGCAAGGCGAAACGATCAAGGGACTATTGAACAGCATTTAAAATTATTGGAAAATAAGCCGCAAATTGCCGAAATCTATCAGTTAATGACAAATTATATTATAAATACATACCATAACAATACAAATGAGTAACTACAAATCTCGCTTACATCACATTACTACTTTTATTTTTGATTATGACGGTGTAATGACTGATGGCACTATAATTATTAATAATCATGGCGAACCATTACGTACCGCCAATGTAAAAGACGGATATGCCCTGCAGCTTGCCAAAAAACTCGGCTATAATATTGCCGTGATTTCGGGTGGCTATTCCCCATCCATGGAAAAACGTTTTGAAGCACTGCAAGTGACGGATGTGTTTTTAGGGGTAAGCAATAAAATTGAAGTTTTTGAGAACTATTTGAAAGACAAAAACTTGAAAGCGGAAGAAGTACTATATATGGGGGACGACATACCCGATTACTTACCCATGAAAGCCGCCGGATTGGCGGTTTGTCCTGCTGATGCCGCTGAAGAAATTAAAAGGATAAGCCATTATATCAGCCATTACAGAGGTGGACATGGCAGCGTACGCGAAATTATTGAGCAAGTGCTCAAAGTCCAAAAGAAATGGATGACGGGTGATGCCCATCTCTGGTAAAAACTAGCTTATGCGATACTATTTAAGGCTAATACGCTGGCAAAATCTGGGAATGCTTGTGCTCGGTATGCTGCTCACGCGTTACAAAATCATTTTACCAAATCTTTCACAAGCCGGTGTTGAAAATAGTTCGACAGCTTTGCCTTTTGCCTTATTAGTGTTGGCTGTAGTGCTTATTGCTGCTGCCGGCTTTGTGGTAAATGACATACAAGATTTCCAAATAGCTAAGCGCAACAATCCGGAAAAGCTGATTATTGGCACCCATATTAGCGAGCAAGCGACATGGTGGTTATATCGTTCGCATACATTAGGCGGGCTGTTGGCAGGAATTGCTGTGGGCTGGCTAAGCAGTAGCATGCAGCTGCCATTGTTGTTGTTTTTGGGAGCCGGCATATTATGGTTTTATTCGTATCGCTATAAATGTATTCCGCTTATCGGGAATTTGGCAGTATCCCTTGCTGCTGCTTTTACGATTAGTATTGTGTGGCTCCTCGACTTTTTTATGCTGCGAGCAAATCCATTCTCGTTTTCCGAAGCTATTAGCGTAATGCCGACAATTACCGGGCTAATTTTACCATATACATTATTTGTGCTTGCCGTACATTTGATAGTGGAAATCGTAAAAGACATTAAAAATGTTGAAGCAGATAAAGCAGAAAATTGTAAGACTTTGGCAGTTGCCATTGGCGAACGACAAACAAGAATTATTGCAGTCAGTTTGACAGTGATTTTGTTTTCGATGATAGGTTTTTGGCAGCTGATACTTTTTTATAGCAATATGAAAGTAGTTTGCTTTGCACTTATCCCAGCTGCCGTGCTGACAGCCGCATTGATTCTTCGCCTGGCATTTGTTTCAGATAAAAAGCATTTTTATCAGGCTTCACAATTACTCAAACTTATTTTGCTTTTTGGAATTTTATCCATGATTTTTTTACCATGATAGATTTACTCCCCTTAGGAAATTATGAAATAGTCCTAGCCTCAAAGTCACCCAGGCGGCAACAGCTTTTTAGTGGTATGGAATTGCCTTTTCGGGTACTCACAAAAGAATCTGACGAATCTTTCCCTGACGATATGCCGCCGGCTGAAGTTGCAGCATATTTAAGTGAAACTAAAGCTGATGCATTCACTGAGTCGGAATTACCGGAAAATTTCTTGCTTATCTCGGCAGATACGACCGTCCTTATAGGTGATTCCATATTAAATAAA
Organism: uncultured Lentimicrobiaceae bacterium; assembly: GCA_964509065.1. Lineage (GTDB taxonomy): Bacteria > Bacteroidota > Bacteroidia > Bacteroidales > F082 > JALNZU01. Next base: position 3,347 of record CAZDWA010000110.1, on the reverse strand, counting down.
CCGGCAGATAGGGCAGAGGCTGTTCAGATGTTGGAGCAGCTGTCCGGAAAATGGCATCAGGTTATTACCGGAATTTGCTTTCGAACAAAAACTCGCAAGCATGTTTTTTCCGATTGTACCGAAGTGCTGTTTGATGCGTTGACCGCTGCCGAGATTGACTGGTATGTCGACCGATATAAGCCTTTTGACAAAGCCGGAGCATACGGTATTCAAGAGTGGATAGGTTATATTGGTATTCGGAAGATAAAAGGTTCGTTTTATAATGTGATGGGACTGCCCAGTCAAAAGCTTTATGTGGAACTGAAAAACTTTTTGACAAATGAAGCGCATTAGTATGAAGTTGACGGTTAAAAAGCTGCTCTACTATTTTTTTCAAGGGCTGCTGTTTATTGCTCCTTTAAGTATTACCATTTGGGGGCTGTTAATTATTTTTGGCTGGATTGACGGGCTGTTGATAGGCTATTTGGATAATTTATTAAACCGTCATATCCCCGGATTGGGAATTCTTGTGTTATTGGTGTCGATCAGCTTGTTTGGCTGGCTTGCCTCAAGCCTTTTATTTCGACCTTTTGTTGCATATTTGGATGCCTTATTGTCAAAAGCACCATTTATCAAGCTGATTTATACTTCAATAAAAGACCTTGTTTCGGCTTTTGTAGGGCAGAAAAAGCGATTTACGGAACCGGTATTGGTGAAAGTTGGAAAAGGCTATGACCTTCAAAAGATTGGCTTTGTGACCAATAAAGATTTAAAGCTTTTGGGCGTGCCCGAAGAAAAGCTTGCCGTATATTTGCCACATTCATATGCATGGTCAGGGAATTTATTTATTGTCCCGGCAGAAAATGTGACACCTATTAATGCTTCTCCTACTGATGTGATGAAGTTTATCATCTCGGCAGGAGTAACAAATATTGACATACAAACAAATGATGAAAGATAAGATATTGAAACCTACTATTTTAATTACAAATGATGACGGTTATTTTGCGCCCGGCTTACGCAAACTAATCGAGATTATGCGAAAGCTCGGACGTGTGGTGGTGGTTGCCAGCGATCAAGCAATGTCAGCTATGGGACATGCTATCACCATTAAAACACCATTACGTATAAAAACTGTAACAAAAACACCTGATTATGAGGAGTATATCTGTAATGGCACTCCCGTAGATTGTGTGAAACTTGGTGAAACAGTGGTATTAAACGGCAAACCTGATATTTTGGTATCGGGCATAAATCACGGCTCAAACGCATCCGTAAATGTAATTTATTCGGGTACGATGGCTGCCGTCATCGAAGGATGTATTGACGGTATTCCTTCAATAGGATTTAGCTTAAACGACTACAGCCTTGATGCCGATTTTAGTCATGTTGAAGAAGCCATTATAGCCATTACTAAAGAAGTATTGGAAAAAGGTCTTCCTCAAGGGATATGTTTGAATGTAAACCTCCCGGCAAACTCAAATGAAGCATTTAAAGGTATTAAAATTTGTCGACAAGCAAAAGCAAGATGGGAGGAGGGGCTCGACTCACGCAATGATCCAAGTGGGAAAGACTACCATTGGCTCACAGGTCGTTTTCAACTCTACGATAACGGAGAAGATACCGATCAATGGGCTTTGAATAATAATTATGTGGCAGTTGTTCCCGTACATTACGATATGACAGCTTATGAATTTATGGATAAGCTGAAAAGCTGGGATTTATAAGCTTTTCTGTTTATTTTTGTAGCTGAAGACATAATCTTCACATACAATTATTTGCGACATGAAGTCTCTTTTTCGAAACGATTCAATTTTTATAGGTATCCTCGTTGGGATAGTGCTGTTTGGCATCACTTATGCACTGATTCAACTCATACTTGTGCCCTTATTCGGGCATACCTATTGGCTTTCCAAAGCCGCCGTGCCGGCTATATTGTCGCTTGTGCCCAATATTATTTGCATACGTCTCTTTTTGATAAATTTAAAAAAAGATAACATCGGGCGCGGTTTGATTTTAATCAGCTTTGTGCTGATGCTGCTCAGCTTTATCTTATTTAGTTCCTAAGCCATGAAGTATTATATCATTGCGGGCGAAGCTTCCGGCGATTTACATGCTTCCAACCTGATTCGGGAGATACGGATGCGTGATTCCGAAGCAGTGATAAGGGCTTGGGGAGGTGATTTGATGGAAGCAAATGGTGCCGAGATTGTCATGCATTACCGTGATTTGGCATTTATGGGCTTTGTAGAAGTGCTGTTTAATCTACGCACCATTGTACGTAATTTGAGTTTTTGTAAGCGCGATATCGAAGGTTTTCAACCGGATGTGCTGGTTTTGGTCGATTATCCCGGATTTAATCTGCGCATTGCCAAATACGCACACAAAAAAAACATTAAAGTCGTATATTATATATCCCCACAGGTGTGGGCTTGGAAAAAGAACCGTGTCTTCAGCCTGAAGAAATATGTTGACCGCATGCTGGTTATTTTACCTTTTGAGCAGCCTTTTTTTGAAAAATATGGCATGGAGGTAGATTTTGTCGGGCATCCTTTATTAGATGCATTGCAGCAGCATCGGGATTTAGCCGAAGAAGAGCAAAGTCATCCGGACGAGCGAGCTATAGTGGCTTTGCTGCCCGGCAGCCGTAAACAGGAAATAAAGCGCATGCTGCCGCTCATGTGCAGGCTTGCACCGCTTTTTCCCGAATATCAATTTATGGTGGCGGCGGCACCTTCGATAGATGAAGCCTATTACAATAAATTCCTTGACGGATTTGATGTAAAACTCATGAAAGGAGGGACCTATTCGCTTTTAAAACAATCCGAAGCGGCAGTAGTGACTTCCGGTACTGCCACACTGGAGGCTGCACTCTTAAATGTGCCTGAAGTAGTATGTTATAAAGGTAACTTCCTGTCATACCTGATTGCAAAGCGTGTAATACGGGTGTCCTATATTTCGCTTGTAAACCTCATTATGGAAAAAGAGATTGTAAAAGAATTAATACAATCCGACCTCAACTCGGAAAGCCTGCATGCAGAATTGAAGCCCTTGCTGTATGATGCGGATATCCGTCAGCAGCTTATTTCAAATTATGCATTACTAAGAGAAAAGCTCAAAGGGGAGGGAGCTTCTTCTCGTGCCGCCGAAATTGTAACGCAAACTGCTTTTAACCACTCATAATTCCCTGCCAATCTTTAAAATCCCGTCAGGGATTTTAGTTTTGTAAGAGTCTGTCTATTAGGTATTTGCTCTTTCCGTAGGGACGAAACTTTACAAAGCTTGCGTTTTAGCAATTAACTTATCCCTATGGAACAGCATTTATGCCTGATTTCTAATCAATTAACAATTTAAAACCATTCTAAATA
>CAZDWA010000109.1:0-5909 GCA_964509065.1 uncultured Lentimicrobiaceae bacterium | reverse complement strand
CACAAAAATGCGTAAATCTAAGCAAGGTTGCTACGGTTGTATGGAGTTGAAACCTGGGATTTTCTAAAGGTCAGTGGGCTGAATTTGGTTTTATAATATTTTTCGACCTCCATACAACCTAAAAACAGCGCCTTTCAGGCGCTGCCTTGCAAGATTTACATGCACTTTTGTGTTTTCAGGCGAGCGCTGCTCCGTATTCATGCCTCCTCCCCGCCCAACCCTAGATAAATAGCACGTATTCCTTGTATTTAACCGAGTGCTACTCCTCCTTCCGATCCAATATCGGAACCCTCGAAAGCTTTCGAAGCGGTACTATTTTGAAGTGTTTTTTATTTGTTGTTTGTGCAACACAATCCAATTGCTTCCGCTGCGACGGACATTGCACATTAAATTTTTCGTATCCGAATACCTCGTGTGAAATGTTCAGAGCCTTTTTCGATAATTAAATCAGCGCGGAAACGAGTGGGTAGTATATTTTCCTTTAAATTCGGTAAGTTGATGGTGTCCCAGACTTCATTGGCAAACTGAAGCAATTTATCCGAAGACCAAGAAGAATACTGGAAGAAATACGATTCAGGATTGTGAAAAGTGGTGTGTTGCAACGTAATAAATCGATCTAAAAACCACTGCTTGATATCTTTTTCATTGGCATCTACATAGATTGAAAAATCAAAAAAGTCGGAAACGAAGACACGCCGCTTCTTGTTTTGCTTATTTTTTGATACTTGAAGCACATTAATTCCTTCCACTATTAAAATATCTGGCAACTCAAATTCGTGCACTTTATCTTTTTCAACATCATATAAAAGATGTGAGTAAAGTGGCACTTCAAGGCGTTCTTTACCTGATTTTGCAGCAGAAAGAAAGGCCATCAGTTTTTTGGCGTCGTAACTTTCCGGAAAACCTTTGCGGTCCATGATGCCGCGTTTGCTTAATTCATCATTGCAATAAAGAAATCCGTCGGTGGTTACCAATTCCACTTTGGGCTGCTCGGGGGTCATCGACAAGAGCTTTTGCAGCACACGCGAGGTGGTGCTTTTTCCTACTGCCACGCTTCCTGCAATACCAATAATATAAGGTACGCGGTGGCTGCTGTTTTTGAAAAATTCATCGCGCTCGTTATGTAAATTACGGTAATGGCTGATATGGATTTGCAGAAAACGCAGCATCGGCATATAAATTTCTTCCAGCTCATCCAATGTGAGTGGCTCGTTCAATGCCTTCAGCTTACTTAAATCGATATCCTTCACCGGAAACATAGGATGGTCTTCTAACTGGCGCCAATCTTCGCGCGAAAAGCTTCGAAAAGGGGAAAAAGTGACGTCGAAACTCGGTTTTTTCATCGTCAAAGCGGTTTATTTGAAGTCACAAATATAATAGCTTTTACCGAAACTCAAGGTAAATAGTAGAATTAACCCCTTGTGCGACGGAAGTTGCTATGGTTTTTTTACTTTTGTATTGCAGCACGCATACTATAAATTCGTATGCAGCAAATCTAGTTAGCATGGCAAGAATACTTTTTACCCTTATATTTTTGACTTCGGCTCTTTTTGTTCAAGCGCAGGACTATGTCGAGTTTCAAGACAGCAAGGCTTTTGATGGTCAAGATTTTTGGGAAGCAAGCTTAGCAACTGATTATGTGTTTAGCTGGGGAAATACCGATACCCGTTATCCAAAGCTATCTGTTCCAAACCGTCAGGGCATGGAAAACAAGGACGGAAGTGCCACAAAAATCAATCTTATTGCATGGGGTGGTGAACGAGTGAATGCGCAGGCTTTACTTTATACAAAGCGCGAGCTGCAGCAAATTCGCTTTTCGGTTTCCGACTTAACGAATGAACACCACCGTATCCCGGCATCGGCAATTAAGATTCAGCCGATAAGCTATGTGATGACGGATGAGCTGAACAAAGACGGTAAAGGAGGTTGCGGACATCGTCCCGACCCAAGATTGTATGACTCAAGCCTTGTGGCCGATGTGTTGAACCACGAAATTGAGAATCTTTTGATAGCTGCATATTCCACTAAACCAATTTGGCTTAGCATTTCGGTTCCGGCCGATGCAAAGCCGGGCAAGTATATGGGAACCTTGAGGATGCAGCATGCGGATAAAACAAGTGAATTGAAAATTTCACTTAAGGTATTAAATAACACCCTTCCGGCAGCATCCGAATGGGTATACCATCTGGATTTATGGCAAAACCCATATGCCGTGGCACGCTATCATCAGGTGGAACCTTGGAGTGATGTGCATTTTGAACTGATGAAGCCGCTTATGCAGATGCTTGCAAAGGCCGGACAAAAAGTTATTACCGCAACCATCGTGCACAAGCCATGGAATGGACAAACAGAAGACCATTTTGACAATATGGTAAGCCGTATTAAAAACACGGATGGCAGCTGGGAATATCGCTATGATATTTTTGACAAATGGGTTGAATTTATGCTAAATGAAGTAGGAATTACAGAGCAAATCAACTGCTATACCATGATTCCTTGGGCGATGAGCTTTGATTATTTTGATATGGCAAGCGGAAAGCAGCAGTTTGTAAAAGCACAAACGCACGAACACGAATATGCTGAATTTTGGCTTCCTTTTCTGAAAGATTTTGCTGCCCATTTGAAATCGAAAGGCTGGTTTGAAAAGACAACTATTGCCATGGATGAGCGGGCTTTAGAAGATATGCAAAACGCTATCAAATTAATTAAAGAAGCCGATCCGGATTTTAAAATATCCTTGGCAGGAAATTATCATCCCGAGATAGAGACTCATTTGTTTGATTACTGCCTTTCGTTCGGACAAAAGTTTCCGAAAGAAGTACGAGCAAGGCGTGCTGTGGAAGCCAAGCACAGCACTGTTTACACATGTTGCACGGAGCCTTTTCCGAATACCTTTACTTTTTCGGCACCGGCCGAAGCCACGTGGATTGGCTGGCATGTGGCGGCAGCTGATTATGACGGCTACCTTCGGTGGGCATACAACAGCTGGACAAAATCACCCTTGCAGGATTCACGCTTTAGAGCTTGGCCTGCCGGCGATTGCTATTTGGTATATCCGGATGCACGAAGCAGCATTCGTTTTGAACGATTGATAGAAGGGATTCAGGATTTTGAAAAGATTCGGATTTTAGGTGAGAAATATGCCGAAAATCCTAAAAAGTTGAAGCAGCTGGAGGAAGTTTTAAAAGGATTTACTGCCAAAGAACCGCCTGCAACACCCATAGAACAACAGCTGCGCCATGCAAAGCGTGTATTGAATAAGCTTTAATGAATTGCTTGTTTTTTTGGTACTATCCCACCGCTGATTCGGATGATACATTTTTTACCAATGCTTCGAACTCCTTAAGTATACTGTTTCGATTGCTTAATTTCAGCTTGAGTTTATTTTCGGATTGCTCCAGAAATACGCTATCTTCAAAAAACATCCAAATGCGTTTAAAAATACAAGACCGAATATATTGACGTTGGTTGTCTTGCTTTTTATGCAATACATACTCCTTTTTAGACAGCAAATCCACTACTTGCCGTTCATTTTCTTCTGAATAAGGTATCTCCAGTTTCGACTGTCCAAATCGTCCGCTAATGATACTACCCAGAATAATACCCATAAGTAAAAAATGAAAGTTGGTGCGGAGCGAAATGGGGAAATCGAAGCTTTCTGTCCATATGATACGCACTAAAGCGAAGATAAATTCTAGTAAAAGAAATGCCAGAATAATAATCAGGCTGAACTTGCCAATTCGTTTGAGATGTTTCATGGCGCGAATATTTTGTGCAAATTACACAATCTTTTTTACCAATCAACAGATTGGTTGAAGTGATTTATAATGCTTTGGCATTTCTTTTTTTCTTGAACTTCACTTCAACCTTCGGATTTAGCGTTGTTATGTCATTGATAAATTGTTGCTTCTGTTTTGGCGAAATGATTACTGAATCATATTTCCCGTAAGTTATTTCGAGTCTGTCAATTGAAGTAGCCGGGGAGCTTATAGGATTATTTGTTTCAGAAATTTTCTTTATGGTGGTAATATCTATGGTTTTGTTGAATAGAAAACCGCATTTGATTGTTAAACTGTTGCCGTTTATCGTGTAATAGGTTGTCATAATCATGTGAATCATAAAAACAATAAGCGGTAAAAGAATTGCAATTCCAAACCAGCTTGGTCCGTTTGAAAAAGCAAAAAACAAAACAATCCCGAATACTAATACTAGGGGGATAACTACTTCAAGTCCGATTTTTGATTTATAAAGCTTTGTCATTTCTGTTTTTGTTTTGATAATGTTTGGTTGCATTTGCAACAAGTGGTTGCGTATATGAAAGGTTTGATATTTCGACACTGTGTTTTGTCATGATACTAAAACTTTTGATATGGGTAGTTCTATTTGAATGCCTGCTGCGCCGGCAATTACGTATATTGTATGTTAGTCTTTGTTTTTATTTGTATTTATATCTTGTTGTGTTTTTATCGCCGACTTTCTCAATTAAGCCATTTTCTACTGCAAATTTCAAATCACGGCTTGCTGTCGCTGACGATATTTCTCTAAAATTTTTCAAGTATTCTTTTCGACTAAAATAATCATTTTTTATGACTGATTTGAATAAATTAATTCTGTCAATATTTGTTAAACTAAGGTTTTGAGTATTCAATAATTCCTCGAGCGATTCATGAATAACCTCAAGCATAAACTCGATAAATACCGTTGATTCTCCTGTATTATCTGATTTTTCAAGGGATTCATAATATTGCTCTTGTCGTTCTTTTATTAAAGTTTCTATTGGTAAATATTCAAAAACAGGATAAGTATCTTTTAAAATCAGTGTCTGCCACAATCTCCCCATTCTGCCATTCCCGTCAATAAATGGATGGATAAATTCCATTTCGTAATGAAATACACTGCTTTTAATTAGAATTAAATCATCATCATTTTTTAAATAGTCAAACAATTCATTCATTAAAGGTTTAAGCATTTCACTTGGTGGAGCAATATGTGCAACTTCGGAGTCTTTAACAATTCCAACCGATTTACTTCTAAGTCTGCCTGCAGATTCTACAAGTCCTTTCATTAATATCCCGTGAGCTTCACTGAAGGAGTCAAAGCTGTACGGATTCAATTTGTCCAGATAATTATATACGTTAATAGCATTTTTAACCTCCAAAATATCTTTTTTAGGTCCAATTACCCTTTTATTTTCAATAATTGCCGTTATTTGTTCAATTGTCAACGTATTCCCTTCAATTTCTAGGGATGAATGAATGGTTTTAATCCTATTCTTCTTTCTTAGCTCTGTTGGCGGTTTGTATAAGTGTGCGGAGTTCAGCTCACCAATTCTCTCTGAAATTGAAGCGATTAGCTTTATAATCTTAGCTGTTATTTTATACGGTGGTTTCATTCGTTTAATTAATTCCTGATAGTATCATTTGATAGTATCAAAGATAATGTATTTATTTCAAAATGCAAGTAATTTTTTGATTTGCCGTCTATTTTGAAGTAAAGACTAAGGTTTGACCAGCTTGCCGAAGGCGGAGATTTTTAGCAAAGAAGTTCAATCGAAGAGGTTTAGTCCTGCTTTTGGCACCAGCTTGTTCGCGGTTGTTTTTCTTGTTATTCGTTGTCTCGTTATTTATTCATGTAATTGTTAAGCAATGATAACCTTTGATTGATTTTGTCTTTGTCAAAATATTCAGCATTATAGGGCTCACCGAGCCACTCTAACATATCTTCTCTTTCCGGATGTTGATTATTGCCAATGATGTCAAGCAGTTCATAGAAACCACCAATCCCGCCACAATCTTCTGGTGGGCAATTTAGCTTTCCGGCAATGCAGATGGGATATTTTATTTTGGTATCGCTAGCTTAGTACATGACAAAAATTATAACGCATTGACAATCAGGGTAATATGTTAATA
>CAZDWA010000108.1:0-6232 GCA_964509065.1 uncultured Lentimicrobiaceae bacterium | reverse complement strand
AGCGATGCTTTACAATAAAAGGGATAATCTTTAAATCACCGATTTGGAATGGCTCTTCCTTCAAATCGACAAATTCTATTCGGGGTACGCCCGGATAAGGATGATCGTCAAAAGCATATGAAAATTCGCGTTTAATCTCCTCCTGATCCCTTTGAGATGCATAAACTCTCATGGGTTTTCGACTGAGGTAATTGAATGAGCGCACATCATCCAATCCGGCAATATGGTCTTTGTGGCTGTGCGTGATTAGTATGGCATCCAGTTTTTTTACTTTTTCACGCAGCATTTGCTGGCGAAAATCCGGTCCTGCATCCACAACAATCGTAGTATCTGCCGTTTCAATCAAAATGGACGCACGTAAACGCTTATCCTTTTCATTATCTGACTGACATACAGCGCAATCGCATGCTACCACAGGAACTCCCTGTGAAGTTCCGCTACCTAAAATAGTTATTTTCACAAAATGAATTTTTTACAAATTAACAAAAAAACGGTTTTGAACCTGCTTAACTCATGAATTTAATTTTTGTTTTTGGTGAGAATTTTCATTTCGTTGAAAAATATGCGCATGCTCAGAAAAAAAACGTAATTTTACTTTTTCAAAAATATAAAACCAAATGAATGGCATAAAACGTTTTTTTATTTCTCGTTCAATTAAAAGCAAATTGACGCAGCAAGCGAAATCTCACCGACTACAAGCCTTTTCTGAAATGAAAAAGCTGCTGCTTCTAACGGCTGTTTCACTTGAAGAAGTACAAAAGACGATTCGATGGGTTTCGCAGACTTACAGCCATTTGCAAGAGATAGTGATTTTAAATCTTACGAATGAAAGTGAGCGATTTAGGCATGAGTACCACCAGATTTTATTGCAAAGTTATTCAGTAAAGGACTTTAGTTTTTTCGGAAAGCCTAACGAATATGTGTTATCACTTTTGGAAACATCGCCAAAAGATTTGTTGTTAAATACATGCCAAGAAAGAAATGTGTATATCGAATGGATGACAGCACATTGTATAGCCGATGTGAAGGTGGGAGCAAGGGAAGAAATGACTGTAGCCCCATACAGTATTTCTATTTATCAGGATAAACTTTTGAGTATTACCGATTGCCTGATACAAACTGAAACATACCTTAATGCGCTTGCCGGTAAATCGAATTGAAAAGAGTAGTGATTATATTCAAAATATATAAATAAAATGTCGATAGCAGCAAAATTTAAAGGCACGGGAGTTGCCATTATTACTCCTTTTAAACAAGATGGAACAGTAGATACAACAGCCCTTTTTAAGCATACAGAGCATCTCATAGAAAATGGTGTTGATTATCTTGTTGTGCTTGGCACAACAAGCGAAGCTCCGGTTTTGGATAATGCTGAACGTGTGCTTGTTACCAATACTATTTTAGATGCAAACAAAGCTCGGCTGCCTGTTGTTTTAGGGATTGGTGGCAACAATACGCAGCAGCTCATCAAGCAGATTGAAAACACTGATTTTAATGGGGTGGATGCTATTTTATCTGTTGCTCCTTATTATAATAAACCTACTCAAAGAGGATTGTATGCGCATTATGCGGCAATTGCCTCCGCTAGTCCGCTCCCGTTGATTTTATATAATGTACCGGGTAGGACAAGCAGTAATATAAATGCTGAAACAGCTTTACGTCTTGCCAACGACTTCGCTAATGTGATAGCGATTAAAGAAGCATCGGGTAATATGGACCAAATTATGGCGCTTTTGGCAAATAAACCTTCCGGTTTTGAAGTGATTTCAGGTGATGATGCACTTACATTTCCAATGATTGCATTAGGTGGAGGAGGGGTTATTTCAGTTGCTGCCAATGCCTTTCCAAAAGCTTTTTCGGATATGGTGCGCTTTGCGCTTGAAGGAGATTACGAGGCTTCCAAAAAGCTGCATTTCAGTATGTTGCGATTAATTCATCTGCTATTTGTTGAAGGAAATCCGGCAGGTGTAAAAGCATTAATGCATATTGACGGAAAATGTGAGAATAAAGTGCGACTGCCCTTGGTGGAAGTAAGTGAATCTACTTTCATTGAATTAAAACAAGCTTGGAAAGAATTTTTGAATCCAAAACTATAAACCAAATGAAACCAAATTTAAGTGGAAAGCTGTCATTTATACTTATTCTGATAGCTTTTTCCGTAAACGCACAACATCTTAATCTTGATAGTTTACAGCAGGCACGTCAAGAATATTATTTTCAACTTGAGCTAAAAGACAGTAAGCAGCTACACGATTTTTCTGGATTATTTTCTATAGATAAAATACAAAATGACCAGCTTATTGGCTATGCAAACCCTACGCAATATGAAAGGCTGGTTCAATTAGGTTATAAACCTCAATTGCTGATGCCTCCCGGGATTTTGGATGAAGAACCAAGAATGTTGCAGGCATGGGAGCTAAAGCAGCGCAACGGAAGCTGGGATTATTATCCCACCTATGAAGCTTATGAGCAGCTCATGTTTGATTTTGCGGATGCCTATCCCGATTTGTGTAGTATTTATACGATTGGTACACTCAATAGCGGAAGAAAGTTATTGGCAGCTCGTATAAATAATGGTGAAACGGCCGGAAAACCGGAGTTTTTGTATACAGCCACCATTCACGGCGATGAAACAACGGGCTATATCCTGATGCTGAGGCTTATAGAGTATTTACTTGAAAATTATGGAAGCGATAATCGTATTACGGAATTGGTTGACAATATTGATATTTGGATTAATCCGCTAGCTAATCCTAATGGCACATACTGGGGTGGAAATCATACTGTTAACGGATCTAGAAGAGGAAATGCAAATAATATTGATTTGAACCGCAATTATCCGGATCCGGAAGATGGTCCTCATCCCGATGGGAACGCTTGGCAGGAAGAAACAGTATATTTTATGGATTTCGCAGAAGCAAGACATTTTATTATGTCTTCTAATTTCCATGGTGGAGCCGAAGTAATTAATTATCCTTATGATACATGGCAGCGTTTCCATGCCGATAATGACTGGTGGTATTTTGTTAGTCGAGAATATGCAGATACTGCACAGTATCACAGCCCCTATGGCTATATGACGGATTATGATAACGGGATAGTACAAGGCTATGAATGGTATTCTATTTCAGGTGGGAGACAGGATTATATGAACTATTTTCAAGCTTGCCGCGAATGCACCATGGAGATTTCATATACAAAGACATTGCCGCCTTCACAATTGCCGAATCTGTGGGAGTACAATTATAGATCTTTATTGAATTATTTGGAACAAAGCACTTATGGCTTCCATGGAATAGTAAGAGATTCGATAAGCGGTGAGCCGATACGTGCGAAAATTGAGATTTTAGATCATGACTATGATAATTCGTTTGTGTATTCATTTTTACCTTCAGGCGATTTTCACCGGCTTATAAAAGCGGGGACTTATGATCTTACGTTTACGGCTGAAGGTTATTATCCTAAAACACTTTATAATTTAAGCATAGAAGATTATCAGCGTATCGACTTGGAAGTAAATATGTTGCCGGGTATTATTATTGCTGATTTTACCGCCAGCGAATATGATGTAGCTAAAGGAGGCAGTGTTGATTTCTTCGATGCCTCATACGGTCAGGATATTATCAGCTGGAACTGGCATTTTGCCGGTGGAGAGCCTCCTGTATCTTCGCTTCAAAACCCTGAGAATATCACTTATCACCAAGTAGGTGAGTATGATGTGACACTGATTATTACGAATCTGCAAGGCGAATCAGATACCATATGCAAGCAGGACTTGATTAAAGTTGCAGCGCATTATAATATGACACAAGGTGTTTTCTATACTTGTGAAGGTGTATTTTATGATCCAGGTGGGAAAGATGGAAATTATGGCAATAACTTAGATGTGGTTACTACATTTTTCCCTGATACGGAAAAAGCATTGATGAAAGTTGAATTTCAGATGTTTGATGTAGAATATAATGCCAACTGCAATTGGGATTGGTTGAAAATTTATGATGGACCGGATACACAATCGCCACTGTTAGGCACCTTTTGCGGAACTGATTCTCCCGGAACGATTATCGCAGATAATCCTTATAGGGCACTTACATTTCAATTTCACTCTGATTATTCCGTAAATAAGGCTGGCTGGGAAGCTCATCTGTCTTGCCACTCAACTGTTGGTCTTACTGAGAATGACAAAAGTGATTTACGTATTTTCCCCAACCCAAATCGTGGTGATGGATTATATATTCATTCAGTGCACCCAATTGAACTTGTTGAAGTGATGGATGTAAACGGTAGCCTATTGCTTAAAATGGATGGTGAATATAAGTATGTCATGGATGTCAATACTTCCCGACTGCCTAAAGCGGTATATATCATGCGTATAAAACACGCAGCAGGGATAGAAACTCGTAAACTGCTGATTGAATAAATCCTTTTATCGGAATTGAAGTGTTTACTTCAGTGATTTTTACTGAAAGTTTGTTTTCTTCAAATCAAAATTCATATTTAAATAAACACTTTTTTTAAATTACTGCAAAACATTCTAACAGATTGATCACAAATCAATTACAATAAATATTGATTGACAAGCTTATGAATTGGTGAATTATGCAGGAAAAATATACCATTATTTTTAATGTGCTATACACACTGTTTGTGTTGAGGAAAGGGGATTTGTGCCATTGAAAAAACTCAATGTGAAGTGATCAATAGAACACATATGCTTTACTAGCGGTATGTGGATATTTCGAAGTATAAAAAAAGGGAGGCTTTTGCCTCCCTTCCTATGATATTACCAACTATTATTTAGAAATAATAATGGTTTTATGGTGTACTTGCCCCTTGTCATTGATGAACTGCAAGGTATAGGTACCTGTGCGCATTCCTGTCAAGTCTATGGTTTTGCGTAATTCACCATTTACTGTTTCATCTTTTACGACTTGTCCCATGATATTCATCATACGGATTTGACGTACGCTTTCAACCAGGTCGATATACAATATGCTGTTTGCTGGTACAGGATATACCTGAACATTTGCCATATCGTTTTCTTCCGTACCTAGGAAAATATCCATTACTACCGGTACTGTCTTAACAGGAGTAGCAATATCATTGCTGCTGATAAGGATGTTGGCAGAATATGCTCCGGTACCAAGTCCGGCAGTGCTAAAGTGTACATCAATTTGCTGGTTTGCACCCTGAGCTACAGTACCGCTGCTTGTTCCAAGGCTTAGCCAAGGGGTACTACCGCTAATTTTTGCACGAATATTCCAGTTGTAGTCTAAGCCTAAGTCAGCCATATGCTGCCATGCATTGCCGTCCATTGATAACCAGTCACCATTTGGATTAGCCGGACCACCGTCACAACCTGCAGGGAACAAATCTGCTGCATGATCAAGCTGATATCCAACCCAAAGGTCATTGCCATCGAGTGTTACAGGAGTGCTTAATTCAAAGGTATTCCAACCTTGTAATGGATTCAATGTCTGCTGATGAAGTACGGTTCCGGGTGAAGTGCTTGTGCCTGCACCTCTGATATAAAGGGTCATGCTTGTTGGTAGATCATTTACATATATATCTACTTCTTTAAGTTCATAGCCTGAATAGATTGAAACCATATCAGCGGGGAATCTTGCAGATACGTAGAAGTCTCCTCCACCGGTCAGACCAATTGCGTTACCTTGGTTTTGACCGTCGTAATGCAAGATGATGTCTTCGCGTGTTTCGGGCAATGCGGGTGAACCGCCTGCTTCAAATTTTGCTACTGATAAGTCGATGTAGTCATTCGTTACGGGACCTTCAGGAACAGGAGGATGAACTGCTGACTTGTTGTTGAACTGAATTGCAGCACTCCATTCAAGCGTGCCTTCTCCTATATTTCCAATCGTCAATATTTGTGTTTCTGTATCGTTTGTGGCGAAGAACTGATACATTGATTCGGGATTCACGGTAATAACAGGAGCAGCGGTCGATTCAACCACTAAGGTTACAGGCACTGTAAGCACAGGATTATTAAGGGCATTCGAATTGAATACTAAACTTCCTTGGTAAGTGCCTTCGGCAAGGCCTGTTGCGTCAAAGTTTACATCGATTGTAACTGAAGCGCCTGGAGAAACAACAGCTGTTAATGGAGTAGCAGATAGCCATTCACCGGTTTGACCGCTTCCTTCGGTAAGAAATGCTGCTATATTCCAGTTCACATTAAATCCTAAACTTGAAATCGGATCCCATGCACCGCCAA
>CAZDWA010000107.1:0-6438 GCA_964509065.1 uncultured Lentimicrobiaceae bacterium | reverse complement strand
CCGTGGAAAGTGAAATGACAGCTGCAGCAAATGCAGGCATGGAAATCTCAAACCACTCATGGGGTATGATTCGTGGATGGGACTATAACCAAAATACAAACAACTGGCAGTGGTATGGAGATGCCAATGTAGCTCCGATGGAGGATTATCTGTTTGGATTTTATAACTCACAAGCCCGTACCTGGGATATCATTTCCTATAATGCTCCTTACTTCTTGATTTCCAAATCGGCCGGTAACGACCGTGGTGAAGGCCCTTCCGATGCAGGAGTAGGCGATAAGCCCGAAAAAGACGGTGGTGCTGATGGATATGACTGTATCGGTGGCGCAGGAGTAGCCAAAAACACCATGAGTGTTGGCGCCGTACGAGAAGTACTGAACTATACCGGACCTTCCAGTGTGGTTATGAGTAGCTTTAGCGGATGGGGTCCTGCTGATGACGGACGTATCAAGCCGGATGTGGTCGGTAAAGGAGTAGGTGTATATTCAGCGTCTTCAACTTCAAACTCATCGTATACAACGATGGACGGTACAAGTATGTCAGGCCCCAACGTAGTAGGAACAATGGTTCTGCTGCAACAGTTATACCAGCAAACACATGATGATGAACCAATGAGATCATCCACGCTTAAAGGATTGGTAATACATACTGCCGATGAAGCCGGACCACATCCCGGACCGGATTATATGTTTGGATGGGGATTGGTAAATGCTGAAAAAGCAGGACAAATCATACTCGAAGATGGTGGAATGCAGAATGTAATTGACGAAATCACACTAAATAATGGTGATGTATTCACTCGCGAGGTTACGGTCTCAGGTGGACAGCCCTTACGTGTTACAATCTGCTGGACAGATAGAAACGGTAATGTGCCTTCACCAAGCCTTAACCCAAGAACACCTGTAATTATACACGACCTCGACCTGCGCATTTTAGATGAAAGCTTAAATGTGTTTTATCCTTATAAGTTAGATCCTGAAAATCCTGCAAATGCCGCTACCACAGATTCCAAAAACTCGGTGGATAACGTGGAAATGGTACATATTGAAAATCCGGAACCGGGCACCTATACCATTATGGTAGACCATGCCGGAAACTTAAACCCGAATCAAGTGTTCTCAATCATTATTTCCGGAATTGATGAATTTTCAGGTGTACCTGAATGCTCTGCAGGGATGATAAATCCTGAAAACGGATACCAAGATGCATTGTTGAACCATAATGTAACATGGTCACCTGCCCCATTTGCAACAGGATACGATGTATACTTCGGAACTGACGGTGGCGGAACACAAACCCCCACAAATGTATTGAATGGTGACTTCCAAACTGATAACTTCTTCAGCTTGCCCTTAGACCCTTCAACTACATATTACTTACAGGTGATGCCGAGAAATAGCTATGGTATTAATGAATGCGAAACGATTTATACATTCAAGACCATGGGGCTTATTGAAGAATTCCCCTATTTAACAGATGTGGAAGGCGTAAGCCCGCCGGAATTCCCCTATGGATGGCAATCAGTAGATAATGGACCGCTTGAATGGACAACAACTTCCTTGATCGGACATAATAGTAGCAAATCATTTGCATGCTTTACCCAAAGTGGTAACGCCATGCCATTGGACAACTGGCTTATCTCACCTCCGGTGAAAGTAGATGCCGGAAAAGAATACTTTATTTCTTGGTCATATCGCTGCTTCTTCCCGACAACACCCGAAGCATTGAGCGTGTATTGGGGATTCCAAGCTGATACTGAATCACTTACTAAGCTGATTTGGGAAGATGCTGAATTTAGCGATCAAAACTGGCTCACGGCAAACGGACTTATAAGACCTTATAGCGATGACTATATCTTCCTTGGATTCCATGCGCATACCGAAAGCGGAATGGGACAATTTATTGATAATATATTAGTAGAAGATTGGGGTCCTGTAGGAATTGAAGATACGCCCGAAAAGCAAATTCGTTTGGCTTATCAAGATGGACAATTTATGGTGAATTCTGCCTTGGATTTATCCGGAGCAAACTTTACCGTAATGAATACTGCCGGACAACTTATTTTTAACGAACATATTTCTTCAGGCATGAACTATGCAAAAGCATTGGAGCTGCCCGGTGGAGTGTATATTGTAAGCGTTAAATCAAACGATATTGAAAAAACCGCAAAGCTTTTTGTAAAATAAACAGCGGTTGAAAGTGTAGAAAACGCAGCTTCCTAACTCGTGGGGGCTGCGTTTTTTAATTGATTTAAGTTGTGGGCAGTTTTTGAGGAATTTTGCAAGCTAAAATTCACAAAAAAGGGCTATTTTTACACATTATTTCAATTAAAATTATATTTATGGAAAAAGTCAAAGCCTATATTGAATCCAATAAGGATAGATTTTTGGAAGAGTTGTTTGGTTTGATTCGAATTCCTTCGATCAGCTCATTATCAGAACATAAACCGGATATGCAAAAAGCCGCCGAATATTGGCGCGACAGCATATTGCAAGCCGGAGCCGATAAGGCGGAGGTAATGCCTACCGATGGCAATCCGGTAGTATACGGTGAAAAGATTATCGACCCGAGCTTACCTACTGTATTGGTGTACGGACACTATGACGTGATGCCTGTTGACCCCATCGAACTTTGGGATAGCCCGCCATTTGAGCCGGAGATACGCGACGGTAAAATATGGGCGCGCGGAGCCGATGACGACAAAGGTCAAGCTTTTATGCATGCCAAAGCCTTTGAAACACTTGTAAGGACGGATAACCTGCCTTGTAATGTGAAGTTTATGATTGAAGGCGAAGAAGAAATAGGCTCACCGAATCTTGGAAAATGGTGTGAAGAAAACAAAGAAATACTGAAAGCGGATGTGATACTGGTTTCCGATACCAGCTTAATTGGCGCGGATATCCCATCCATCACAACCGGGCTCAGAGGCTTGTCATATTGGCAAGTAGAAGTTACCGGACCAAACAGAGACCTTCACTCAGGTTTGTTTGGTGGGGCTGTGGCAAACCCGATTAATACATTAGCTGAAATGATTGCATCCATGGTAGATGAGAACAATCATATCACCATCCCCGGCTTTTATGATGATGTGTTGGAAGCTACTCCCGCCGAGCGCGAATTGCTAAATAAAGCACCCTTTAGTGCACAAGCTTATAAAGATGCATTGGATGTAGCCGAGCTGAGAGGCGAAAAAGGATATACCACCATTGAGCATACCGGAATACGTCCTACATTTGATGTTTGCGGTATCTGGGGAGGGTATACGGGCGAAGGAGCCAAAACAGTACTGCCTTCAAAAGCTTATGCAAAGATTTCGTGCCGCTTGGTGCCTAATCAGCATCATGAAAAGATTGGAAAACTGTTCCAAGAACATTTTGAAAAAATAGCTCCTGCTTCGGTAAAAGTAAATGTGGAATATCTCCATGGCGGACAAGCCTATGTGTGCCCCATCGATTTGCCTGCATATAAAGCAGCAGAAAAAGCCTATTTTGAAACCTATGGCAAGCAGCCGATACCCATGCGCAGCGGTGGAAGTATCCCGATTATCTCAACTTTTGAAGAAATTTTAGGACTTAAATCCGTACTGATGGGCTTTGGATTGGAGTCGGATGCCATCCACTCACCAAATGAAAATTATCCGCTTGCAAACTTTTATAAAGGAATAGAAACCATTAGCTGGTTCTACCATTATTTTGCACAGATAGAGAAAGCACCAATTGCTTAAATGAATTTATACTGATAAGGAAGGCAGCCGAAAGGTTGCCTTTTTTAATTTGGCTTGGTTTTTCATCCTTTCTTTTGATAAAATTGCTGTAAATTCATATTTAAATAAGCATTTTTTTAGGTCACTATAAAAATATTATAATAGATTGATTGCGAGCTAATTACAATAAATATTAATTGACAAGCTTATGAATTGGTGAATTATGCAGGCTATATTGTTCACAAACTTTCATCAAGAAATATCAGACGACTCCCGTATAATGATATCTACCGGTAAAACGATCTGATGCACTTCAGTGTTTTGTTTGTTAATCAGTTGATTATGCAATATCCTAAAGGCTTCTTGACTTAGCTTTTCAATAGGCTGGTCGATGGCAGATACAGAAGGTTTTGTGTATTCAAAGTATTCGGCATCATCAAAACCAATGAGTGCAACTTCTTCCGGAATACGTAAATTCAGCTTACGAAGGTATTTGATGGAGAGTGAAGTGAGCTTGTTGTTGAGGCTGAAGATAGCCCGCGGCATGCTGTCTGTTTGGAATAAATACTGCAAACGTTCTCGCACGGTGCTTTCCATATTGTCAAATGGGATATGAATGATTCTATCCTCTGATAATTGCAGTCCTTCATCCTGCATGGCATCAGTAAAGCCGTTGATACGCTCCCTTATGGAAGAAATATGGTTGGGCGAAATTACCATTAATGCGATATCGTGCATCCCTTGGGTAAGTAAATGACGTGCCGCAAGTCGTGCCCCACCAAAATTATCTACCACTATGCTGCTCGACTCCGCATCTTCAAGGGCGCGGTCGATTAATACGTGTGGGATACCACTTGATTTCAGCTTGTTAAAATCTTCGGCACTTTGCTGAGAAGATGAAATAATTAAACCGTCTATGCGGCGGTCGAGCAAAAGTTGAATTTGTTTCTTCTCCTTATTCACTTTTTCATCGGTACTGCAGATGACCACGCTATAGCCGTGCTGCCAAGCCATATCCTCAATATTTCGTGCAATACGTGAATAAAAGCGGTTCGAAATATCGGAAACTATCAGACCGATGGTGTTTGTTTTGCCGGTCCTGAAGCCACGTGCCAACACATTCGGTTGATAATTCAACTCCCGTATTTTTTCTCGAACGCGTTGCTGTGTCTCTTTGCTGATTCCGTGTGCGTCGGCTTTGTTGTTGATAACTAATGAAATAACTGTTTTTGACAGTCCAAGGCTATTGGCTACATCAGCCAGTGTGATACGTTTACTCATAAAAAGCGAACTTTATTGATACAAATTTACGTATTTATACTGATTAAGATAGCTAAAAGGCAGAGTTTCTCTTTATCCTGCTTAATTCATGAATTTAATTTTGAGGAATTTTAAGGCGTGAGCTGTGAAGCTGTAGACAACTACCGCGAACAACTCATAACGTAAAAATTGCCAAAATTAAATCAAAATTCATTTTAAAATAAACACTTTATAAAATCACTAGTAAAATCTCTTAACGCAATGTTCATGAGCATATTACGATTAAGCTAGATTGACAAGCTTATGAATTGGTGAATTATGCAGGTTAGCAAGCAGCCGCTTATGAGAATCAGTGCAGCATGTTTTTAGCTGATTTTCTTAAAAATTATCTAAAAAACAGCATATAATTCACTGTTTTCGCTATAAATCTTTTATATTTGAGCACGCATAAAAATATATAGCTATGAAGAGATTTCTACCTGCATTACTTGTTGTAGTAACTATTATAATGTTTGCGCCTGTGCTTCATGCACAGCGCGAAACGAATCACAAAGCCTTAGAAAGCCTTTCCATTGAGTTTGAAAAGCAATGGAAGCAGGCTGAAAAGCGTGCCAAGGCATGGTCAAAAGCCAATAATGTCCCGCTTATTCAAGAAAAGGCTGATGGTACCTTTGTACAACTTATCGATGTAGAAAACGGACGACCGATATTCTTAACCACCGACAACTATGGTGCTGCGCTTACTACACGTGCAGCCAGCTTGTGGGAAGGAGGCAGCCTCGGTTTAAATCTAAATGGGGAAGGATATGACCGTATTGGTGAATGGGATAGTGGACTGGTACGTGTCACGCACCAAGAATTCTACGCTGACGGCAACTCCCGAGTGTTAAAAATGGATGGAGCTACTACATTGAGCGACCACTCAACCCATGTGGCCGGTACATTAATTGGCGCAGGATTCGTTACGGATGCCAAGGGTATGAATTATAAAGGAATATTACGGGCTTATGACTGGACCAATGCCGAATCGGAAATGACTGCTGCGGCTAGCGCATTTGGACTGGAGCTTTCAAATCACTCTTATGGTACCACAACCGGCTGGACAACAGATAATGGCAACTGGGTATGGACCGGTGATGCATCAATTTCGCCACTTGAAGATTATCGTTTTGGATATTATGGATCAAGTGCCAGAAACTGGGATGTCATCGCAAATAATGCACCTTATTACTTGATTACCAAATCAGCTGGTAACGACAGGGGACAAGGTCCTTCAAATGCCGGTACCGGTGATGTGCCTCAGTTAGACGGAGGTGAGTTTGGCTACGACTGCATCGGCAGCTACGGAAATGCCAAAAATATCATGACGGTTGGAGCAGTGCAGGAGGTGCTGAATTATACCGGACCTTCATCGGTGGTGATGAGCAGCTTTAGCAGCTGGGGACCGGTAGATGACAGACGAATTAAACCCGAGG
>CAZDWA010000106.1:0-6480 GCA_964509065.1 uncultured Lentimicrobiaceae bacterium | reverse complement strand
TATTTAAAGAAAAAGGTGAATGGGAGAGGTATGCCTAAAAATTAGAAAAATAATGGCATAACCCTGATTCTAATCAGATCCATACCTAAATTCAAAATCCGGAATGTAAAATGGGAGGATTGGAAAGAAAATTGTAGGTTTGTGAATTAAACAGGCTAAATTGCATTAAATTTCTTTTGACAACAGAGATAATTTTCGAAAAATGATTTGCACCAACAACAAAATAGTCGTATTTTTACATGCAAACCTAAATTTGACGAAGCCATGAGAGAATTAATTACCGAGCGCTTTGGGACGCTCCTTAAACAAGAAAACCTCAGTTGCATTGAGAATGAGTTATTAATTAAGGACACCTGTGTCCTTGAGTCATTATCGCCATTTTTTGGATATTACGACCGGATTACCACGGGTGCAAAACCACTTTACTTATATCTGATGCTGGATGATTATCACAGCTTCGATGAGATTCATATGGCCATTTTCAATATTGAAAGAAAAAGTGGCATACGTTTGGACGCAGTAAAAGGATGTATCAGCTTGCCCGGAAATCCGCAGGTTGGTAGCATCCGTATACGAAATTTAGAGCGATACGATCAGATTGCCATCATACAACAAGCTTTTCGTGACGAAGGAATACGCTTTAGAAGAAAAACACGAGATTTGACGGATGTGCCCGGTATGATTCAACTTGAGAAATTCTTTTTTGTGGAAGATTGGGGCGGAGGCATGTATTTCGACCATCGTGTGGCACATCATGGATATTTCGAAATACCGAAAAGCTTTAATTGGGAAGATTTTACAAAGCTTACAAAAAAAGCCAAGTACGACACCAGTCTATTATTCTTTGATGCCGCTATTGCACGCTTCTACAGCGGATTAGGCTATGTAAATTTAGTGCGTATTTATAAAGAACATCTGGATCGTTTACAACTCGAAGCCATTCGAAACCGCTATTTGCATCTGATGAGCTAAGAGTAACATCTTTTCTACAATTTTATAAATAAAATGATGTGTAACTGTTGAACCTTTCAAGAATAAAACTGTTTACTCTTTGAATAGAACACAAGTTAAACAAAATTTAAAAGAATTATTATGGCTACTATTACATTTCAAGGAAATCCCGTTGAAACAGTTGGAAACTTACCTAAAGTAGGTCAACAAGCACCCGATTTTAAACTGGTTAAATCAGATTTAAGCGAAATTACCCTGAACGATATTAAAGGTAAAAAAGCAATTTTAAATATTTTCCCCAGCCTCGATACAGGCGTTTGTGCCGCTTCAGTGCGCAAATTTAACGAGGAAGCAGCATCATTGGATAATGCAGTTGTTTTATGTATCTCACGTGACTTGCCCTTTGCTCATGGTCGTTTTTGTGTTGCAGAAGGAATTGAGAATGTGATTACAGCAAGTGACTTCAGAAATGGAAGCTTTGGTAATGATTACGGTCTTACCATCAGCAATAGTGCATTTGAAGGATTGCATTCAAGAGCAGTTGTGGTACTGGACGAAAACGGAAAAGTTATTTATACAGAACAAGTTCCTGAGATTGTTCAAGAACCGGATTACGAAAAAGCACTTAATGCACTGAAATAAATCAGCTGTCCGATAAAAATTTTACGGAAGTGAAATAAAAAAACACAGGCTGCTTTCAAATGAGAGCAGCCTGTGTTTTTTTTATTCTTTGACGGGTTTTTACTTCATATCTTCGGGATAAGAAACTACGCGTAAATAATGATCCGGATTTAAGTATTTTTTGGCTATAGCTTGTAAGTCTTTGATTGTCACTTCTTCAATACTTTTTCTATAAGTTTCAAAATCAAGAATCACATCATTGTTATAATATTGATTTTCCAAATATCTATTCCAGAAATTATTTTGTTTGTCATTGCTCTCGCGCTCCCTTATAGCAGTTTCTTTCACCTTTGCCAAGTCTTCTTCCGTAGGTCCTTCTTTTATCAAAATACGCATCTCATTGAAAACCACCGAAGTTAAGGTATCAACCATATCGGGATTTGTACTCCAATTAATTGCGATACTTAAATCAGGCTTTGGAAACTGACTTGGAGTAGCACGCACCCCAACACCATATACACCTCCCAGCTCCTCGCGCATATTTTCACGTAATTTGATATTGTATGCCCTGATTAGCATGGATAAATGCAGCTTGTCTTTATCAGTCCAATTGAATTTATTTTGGAATAACATTGCCACTTGACTTTGATATTCAGTCCCGGCAAATACCTTCGCATCCGTTATCCCGTCGGGGATATGTGCATCATGATCTACATAGTTCAAAGCAGGCTTTTCAGTTGGCAGATTTCCTAAATACTTACTAACCAATGGTAGCATAGTGACAGGATCAAAGTTTCCGGTAAAAATGAAGGTATAATCTTTTGCAGAAGAAAACAGCCTGTCAAACATCACATATATTTCATCTGACTGTAAAGAGTTAATCTGCTCATCGGTAGGAATACCAATTGTGCGCTTACTGTTTTGCGTTGACAGCTTAGCTAAGGTATCGGCAAAAACAATTTTAGGATTGGCACGTAAAAATTTATACTGATTTGCCATTTGTGACTTATATGCTTCAAATGCTGTTTCATCATGGCGTGCACCATCAAAATATAAGCTAATAAGCTGCAACATGGTTTCAAAATCTCCCGGGCTGCTATTTCCTCTAAATCCTTGACGAAGCTCGTCAATATACGGCTGAACATTGATAATCTTCCCGGTTAGTTTTTTACTTAAATCTGTAGAAGAAAAATTACCGATTCCGCTGCCAGCAATAACACGGCTAATATTGGATGCGGCAAAAGCTTGCTCGTCTTCAAATATTGAAGCACCACCGGGACCATACGCTGTTAGCAATATCTCATCATTTTTAAAATCAGTTGGTTTGGTTATTACACGGATTCCGTTTTCAAGATAATACTCCATCACTCCAACTTCTTCCAACTGCTTTTGACTCCGAATGGCTTTTGTTTCCAACTCCTTGGTAAACAAGGGTTGATCAACAAAGCTATCTACCCAGGCTTCAACAGTTTCTGCTTTCGTATTTTCAATAATTTTCAAAATACCTGCTTCATCGGGTAGCCTGATTTCTTCTCGATCCGGAGCTGTAAGCACAAGCAACATATTTTCATCCGTAATCCATTTTGCTGCTAAGGCATTTATTTCTTCAAGTTTTATTTGATCGAGCAATTCACGGCTAATATCCAGTTCTTGTTGGATAGATAATATGGGTGATTCATTCAAATAATTATTGATATAGCTTTGCACAAAACTGCTAGAATTGGTTTTATCTTGCTCTTTTAGCCTGCGCTCCAATCTACTTATCAGTTGCAACTTTTGACGCTCCAACTCCTGAGCCGTATAGCCATGTTGTCTCACACGTTCATTCTCACGTACTAAAGCTGCAATTGCATCATCAAACCTATTTTCTTTAATGCTTGCCACAGAAGTATACGCATTTACCGCGCGCCCCATAAAGCCGCCATAATATGCATATGCGTACACGAAAGGCGATTCCGGATTTTTATTAATCTCTTGTAATCGACTTATAATCATCCCACTATAAAGATCCTGCATGAGATCCCTACGATAATCTTCGTAGGTTTTTGTAAGCTCTTTGGGATGTTTGTACAGCAGCATGATTGAGCTTGAAGTAGCTTCTTTATCCGAAGCAATTGCTATGAGCGGTTCTTTATTATCCGGCACCCCAAAAGTTTTTCTTTCACGTTCATTTTCAGGGTTTTTTATATGTGCAAAATGTTGAATAACCTTTTGTTCGGCAAGATCCAAATCGATATCTCCAACCACAACAACAGCTTGAAGGTTTGGACGATACCAATCTCTGTAAAAGCTTTTCAAACTTTCATAAGCGGCTGTGTCAATTACGCCCAAGGTTCCTATTGGCAAACGATTGGCGTAATGCGAGTCTTTAAAAATAACCGGAAAATATTGCTTACGCATCCGATCGTCTGCCCCTAAGCCTTGCCTCCACTCCTCACGAATTACACCACGCTCTTTATCGATTTCTTCGTCATCGTAACTCACCAGATGAGCCCAATTTTCAAGTACCATAAATGCAGAGTCAACCAATCCTTGACGGTCAGTAGGCACTTGAAGCATATATACTGTTTCATCAAAACTGGTATATGCATTCAAATCGGCACCAAAACGCACCCCGGCAGACTCAAGGAAGTGAACCAAGGCATTTTTGCTGAAGTCACGTGAACCATTAAACGCCATATGCTCGCAAAAGTGAGCCAAACCTTGTTGCTCTTCATCTTCCAAAATGGAGCCGGCATTCACAACTAAACGCATTTCCATCCTGTTTTCAGGCATTGCATTACGTTTTAAATAATAAACCAAGCCATTTTCAAGCGTGCGAATTCGTACATCCGGATCGGAAGGAAGACGTTGACTAAGCTCAGTTTGCGAATGAAGTGCCAAGAATGGCATCAACAAGCCGATAAATAATAGTAAAGTTCTTTTCATGAGGCATATTTTTTAGTTAACCAACAAATTTAGACTTAATAGCTTAAAAATGCTAAAAAACCTTTAATTTTAGACAATTTTGAATCCGAAATTAATCCCTTCATCGCAAATAAATATTTAAAAGACCGATATTTGCCTTTTTGAATACAAATCATTTGAAAATGAGATTAAGAACCCTTATATTGCTTACAGCCATGATAATAAGTCAGTTTGGTTTTTCCTCTTGCAACAAAGAAGAGAATACCGATAATCCAACTATGGACGAATCAGATTATAAGCAGTTTAGCTCAGCGAAAGACTTATTGAATCAGTTTGAAACCATTGCTGCTTTAACGGATTCATTAGAACGTGAAACACGTATGAATAACTTATGGGATAGTTTGAAGCAAAATCGACAAATACCATTCACTATTGGCGATACCGCCTTGTTTTTATATAAAAGCAATGCCACTGAAATACGCTTTGCAGGTGATTTCAATGGCTGGAACCCATCAACAGATGATTGGAAAGCAAAATCATTGCCCAATACATCTATTTGGTATCTCGAAAAGAGCTTTCCCTCCAATGCCCGATTAGATTATAAAATTGTCGTTAACAACAACTGGATTCTCGACCCGAATAACAGCTACAGGCAATACAGCGGCTTTGGTCCAAATTCGGAGCTACGCATGCCCGAATGGCAATTTCCCGAGGAAACAATTTTAGGAGAGAACGTGCAAAGGGGCAAACTTGAAGAAAAACAACTAATTGCGAGCAGCATCCAAAATCTTGGCTATGAAGTTGCTTTTAAAGTTTATAAACCTTATGGCTATGAAAACCTGACAGCTATGCCCGTAGTTTATGTCACTGACGGCCATGAATATGCGGATGATCGCTTAGGCGCAATGCTTATTGTTCTGGATAATCTGATTCACGAAGGCAAGATAGAACCAGTCTTGGCGGTATTTGTAGACCCGCGAGACCCAAATTCCGGGAATAATCGTCGCATGCAGGAATATAGTGCCAATAGTAAATTTGTCAACTTTTTAGCTGATGAACTTGTGCCTTTCATTGATGAAAATTACAACAGCATCCAGCAAGCTTCAAAGCGTATGATTTTAGGCACTTCACTCGGCGGATGGTGTGCTGCTTTTACAGGTCTGCAAAGAAGTGACCGCTTTGGATTATTAGGTATTCATTCGCCCGCTTTTGATCAACAAATTCTTAATGCTTATCAGCAATCGGAGCCTTTACCACTTAAAATATTTATGAGCACAGGTACAATCTTCGACACACAAGAACGAGCTAGTGCCATGAAACAGATTATGGATGAAAAAGCTTATCCGCTTTTATATATTGAAGTTAACGAAGGGCATTCATGGGGTAACTGGAGAGCATTATTGGATGAACCACTACAATGGTTTTTCGGGAAATGAAAATCATACTGATTACAAATCAATATGCAGCATATTTATAGCTAAATCAATGAATTATCAACAGAAATAATAAATATTAAAATCAAATACCATGTTAAAAGATAAAGTAATTGTCATCACCGGTGCTTCAAGCGGTATTGGTGAAGCTACTGCTCGTTTATTAGCCAAAGAGCATACCAAATTAGTACTTATGGCACGCCGTGAAGAGCGCTTGCAGCTTCTGGCAGAAGATATTAAAGCAGCAGGCTCTGAAGCTTTGGTTTTAAAAGTAGATGTGACCGACCGACAAGCGGTTGCAACGGCATTTGAAAAGCTTCAAGAACACTGGGGACAAGTGGATGTATTGATTAACAATGCCGGATTAATGCCTGTCTCCTATATGGACAAGCTTAAAATCGACGAATGGGACCGCATGATTGACGTAAATCTAAAGGGATTATTATATTGTATAGCAGGAGTACTCCCCGGAATGAAAGCCAGAAAAAGCGGGCATATTGTAAATATTTCATCTTCGGCAGGGCGTAAAGTTTGGCCCGGCTTCGCAGTATATAATGCCACAAAATTT
>CAZDWA010000105.1:0-6490 GCA_964509065.1 uncultured Lentimicrobiaceae bacterium | reverse complement strand
TAAAATCACCATATAATGTGCCAGTACCAGATTCCTAATGAATATTATGGGTTTATATGCTTTTTAGGCTTGAAATTTGCTTAAAAGAGGAATATCTTAATTCTAGGTGTGTCTGAAGATTAAACCAAGAACAACACGGATTAAGGAACAAAATGATAAATTGATTTTATATCTCAATGATATTAAAACGGTGAATGCTGCGCTCGACAGGCTGCGTCAATTAAATGAGTTTGAATTTTTTTAAACGCGCGCGAAATTCTAAAGGCATATCGCCATGCGTTGCAAGCTGTCTGAGCAACTTCGGTTGAATTTCGGGATAAGTGAGTGCTTTCGGCAATGTATTAAATAATGCTTTTTCAGCAATTTCGAGGTCCGGCAAGGGTCCAAATGATGTAATATCTGCCAAAAACACAGCTCCATACTGCTTTTCATCATTTATGGAAACCGAATAATCAAATACACGCTGCAGCTGAAAGTGTATTGCGCCCGTCTCTTCAAACAGCTCCCGTGCCGCTGTTTCTTCAATCTGCTCTCCCACTTCTCGCCTGCCCGCAGGCAGCTCCCAGCCGGCTCGCTCTTTATTGCGTACAAACACCAGGCTTTCTTTAAAAAGTGAAACCATTACGGCATATTTCAATGACGCATTATCAATGGAATCGGCATTGTAGAACTCAAGAAGCATAAAACAAACAGATTAAAAAAAGTCTGCCGTGTTTGTGGCAGACTTTAAATCTTATTAGCGCATCGGATAGGCTTTGAAAATCTCTTCTGATTTCATCAGTATATCCACATATTGTGCTCTTCGATAAGTAAAGGGGTCTTTCGTGTTTTTATTGGAAAGTTTACCTCTAAAATCTTCAAGAGATTCGTAGTTTTTGCTTTGCATCCACTCTTCAATTTCTTTTAAGATTTTAGTAAGCTGTTTTGGTCCGTGTTTGTACAGTGTACTTACAACTTGTACCACATCGGCACCTGCGAGCAACATCTTAATCACATCGGCACCGGTAAAAATACCATTGCTGGCACAAATATCGGATTCAATATTTCCGTGTAGCATTCCAACAAAGCGTAATGGCAACTTATTATCCTGTTCGCTGCTCAAGTTGAAAGCAAATTTATGCTTTTCACTTTGGATGTCGATATCAGGCTGGAAGAAACGGTTAAATAGCACAAAGCCATCAGCACCTCTACGACTCATTTCCGAAATGGTATACAGCTGGTTTGTGTAGTAAGGGCTTAATTTAGCACTTACCGGAATTGATATATGCTTTTTAATTCCCTCAATAATATCAAGTTCTGCACTTAATATTCCTCTACTGTCTACATCAAAATCCACCGGGATTGAATAAAAATTCACTTCGAGTGCGTCTGCACCGGCTTCTTCAAGCTTTTTGGCATACGAAAACCAGGTGTCGTCATATACACAGTTAAGGCTGGCAATCAATGGTATACCAAGTGCTTTTTTAGCTTCCGAAAACTGAAACAAAAACTCTTGAGGTCCGGCTTCGTACAGCTTTTCGTTAAAAAGACTCACCATTTCGGCATTTCTTTCACTATAATCTGTCATAAGCTGGTGCATCTCAAGGTTTTCGAGATGGATTTGCTCTTCAAACAGCGATTTGTAAACAATGGCAGCTGCTCCGGCATCTTCAAGTTTACGTAACATATTGAGATCCGAAACAAGATTGGAAGCACCCACAATAACCGGGTTCTTAAGATCTAAACCGAGATATTTTGTTCTTAGATTCATGGTATTAAATATTTTAAAATCACTTATAATACTTCATGGATGAAAATTCGTGTAAATGTACTACAATTTTATCAAGAACAATAAAAAGCTTTCTAATCTATAATCATTATAAATTAGGCTGTTAAGCCAGTAAGATATACCAAAAAGGCATTTTGTAAACGTTTATTTCAGTAATTTCGCACAAGAATTTGTTAGTTTATTAACAGAAATATAAAGTTAACACCTAAATACATATGAAAACTAAAAAAAGATTCATTACCTGTGATGGTAATTACGCTGCTGCGCATGTAGCTTACATGTTTAGTGAAGTTGCCGCCATTTATCCGATTACTCCATCATCAACGATGGCAGAGCATGTGGATGAGTGGGCTGCCTTTGGTAAGAAAAACATTTTTGGAGAGATTGTACAGGTTACTGAAATGCAATCAGAAGGTGGTGCCGCAGGTGCTGT
This sequence comes from uncultured Lentimicrobiaceae bacterium, assembly GCA_964509065.1. Classification (GTDB taxonomy): domain Bacteria; phylum Bacteroidota; class Bacteroidia; order Bacteroidales; family F082; genus JALNZU01. Next base: position 4,289 of record CAZDWA010000105.1, on the reverse strand, counting down.
GCACGGTTCATTACAAGCCGGAGCGCTTACTACTACTTTTACGGCATCTCAAGGATTGCTATTGATGGTTCCTAATATGTATAAAATGGCCGGAGAGTTGCTACCTGCCGTATTCCACGTGAGTGCACGCAGCCTTGCCGCACAAGCTTTGTCAATTTTTGGTGACCATAGCGACGTGATGAGCGCACGCCAAACCGGCTTTGCAATGCTTGCCACAGGAAGCGTACAGGAAATTATGGATATCAGTGTCATTGCACACCTTGCAGCCATCAAATCAAGGGTTCCCTTCATGCACTTCTTCGACGGATTCCGCACCTCGCACGAGATTCAAAAAGTAGAGTACTTCGAAATGGAAGACCTCCAGCCCATGCTCGATACCGAAGCACTGCAGCGCTTCCGCGATAATGCATTGAATCCCGAACGCCCTGTTACAAGAGGAACAGCACAAAATCCCGATATTTATTTCCAAACACGTGAAGCCGCAAACCGCTTCTACGATCCAATACCGGATATGGTAGAAGAATATATGCAGCAAATCAGCAAAATGACCGGACGTGAATATCATCCCTTTGTATATTATGGAGCACCCGATGCAGAAAATATTATTATCGCAATGGGTTCGGTAACCGAAACAATTCGCGAAACGATTGATTATCTTACCGAAAAAGGCGAAAAAGTAGGACTTATAGCAGTACATCTGTATCGTCCGTTCTCACCAAAATACTTATTGAACGTAGTACCGGATACCGTAAAACGTATTGCCGTACTCGACCGCACTAAAGAACCCGGTGCCAACGGTGAGCCTTTATATCTTGATGTGAAAGAAGTATTTTACGGTAGAGAAAATGCACCCATTATTGTTGGTGGTCGCTACGGACTCAGCTCAAAAGATACTACTCCCGCAATGATTGTATCGGTATACGATAATCTAAAAATGAACGAGCCAAAGAACGGATTTACTGTTGGAATTAACGACGATGTAACCTTCTTATCTTTGCCCCTACTTCCCGAAATCAGCATTTCACCCAAAGGAACCTATGAAGCCAAATTTTATGGGATCGGTTCTGACGGAACGGTAGGAGCAAATAAAAACTCAATCAAAATTATTGGGGAAACAACCGATAAATATGCACAAGCTTATTTTGCTTACGACTCTAAAAAGTCGGGTGGAGTAACCACATCTCACCTGCGTTTCGGCGATTGCCCCATACGTTCCACCTATTTGGTAGGCACACCAAACTTTGTGGCTTGCCACGTCCCGGCTTATCTGCCAAAATATGATATGCTGAAAGGATTGAAAAAGGGAGGTACATTCCTGCTCAACAGTATTTGGGACGAAGAAGAAACCAAAGAAAAGCTGCCTAACAGCATTAAAAAATATATGGCTGACAATGATATTAACTTTTACATCATTAATGCCACAGAGATTGCAAACGAAATTGGATTAGGTGGTCGTACAAACACCATCATGCAGTCAGCCTTCTTTAAAGTTGCCGACATTATTCCTTATGAGCAAGCAGTTGACAAGATGAAAGACTTCATCCATACAAGCTACGGACACAGAGGAGAAATGATTGTTCAGATGAACTATTCTGCAATTGATCGTGGTGGTGAAGTAATTAAAATCGAAGTTCCTGCCGAGTGGAGCAAGCTGAAGGCAGAAGAAATTGAATTTGACACCGATGTTCCGGAATTCGTTCGTAAGATTGCACAGCCCATCAATGCCATGAGGGGTGATGACCTCCCGGTAAGTGCATTCTTAAATCGTGAAGACGGAACCTTCGAAGCCGGAACCACCGCTTACGAAAGACGTGGAATCGCCGTACAAGTACCCGAATGGGTAGATGAGCACTGTATACAATGTAACCAATGTTCATATGTATGTCCCCATGCTGCAATTCGTCCATTCTTGGTAAATGAAGAGGAAGAAGCGCTGCTTCCCGAAGGAACCAAACTATTTGAAACCAAAGGTAGATTTGCTCCGCTGAAATATCGTATACAAGTTAGCCCGCTAGATTGTACCGGATGCGGCAACTGTGTGGATGTATGTCCATCAAAAACCAAATCCCTCGTAATGGAGTCATTTGAATCTCAAAAAGATGAAATCGAACGCTGGGATCACTTTACAAAGAAAGTTACCTATAAAGATACGGTGGTTGATAAGATGGGGTCAGTTAAAAATAGCCAGTTTGCACAACCTTTATTTGAGTTTTCGGGTGCATGTGCCGGCTGTGGTGAAACACCATATCTCAAAACCGTCACACAATTGTATGGCGATCGCATGATTGTTGCCAATGCTACAGGATGTTCGTCAATCTACGGTGGCTCGGCTCCAAGCACTCCATATACTAAGAATGCAGAAGGTAAAGGACCTGCTTGGGCAAACTCACTCTTTGAAGATAATGCCGAATATGGCTATGGAATGGCAGTTGCCACCGAAAAAATGAGAGAGCGCGTTAAGCTGTTGATGAAAGCCGGATTGCAAACCGAAATCAGCAATGAAAGAAAAGCTGCGTTCGAAAATTGGATTGCCAATATGAATGACGGTGAAGCCTCAAAAGCCGCATCAGCAGAAGTTGTAAAAGTACTTGAAGGACAAAAAGATGATGCTGCCAAAGAATTGATGAAGCTCAAACAATTTTTCATCAAGAAATCCATGTGGATCTTTGGTGGTGACGGCTGGGCATATGATATCGGATTTGGCGGTTTGGATCATGTGCTTGCATCAGGTGCTGATGTGAACGTACTGGTACTCGATACCGAAGTATATTCAAATACCGGAGGTCAAGCTTCTAAAGCAACTCCAATGGCTGCCGTGGCCAAATTTGCCACAGCCGGTAAGCGAGTTAAGAAAAAAGACCTGGGAGCAATGCTGATGACATATGGATATATTTATGTAGCACAAGTAGCTATGGGAGCAAGCCAAAGCCAGTTCTTCAGAGCATTGAAAGAAGCTGAGGCATATCCCGGACCATCAATAATTATTGCATACTCACCATGTATTAATCACGGATTAAAACTTGGAATGGAGAAATCACAATACGAGTCGGAATTAGCGGTAAAAGCCGGATACTGGAACTTGTATCGTTACAACCCACTACTTGAAGCAGAAGGAAAGAACCCCTTCCAACTTGACTCAAAAGAGCCGGATTGGGGAGCGTTCCAAAGCTTTATTAACGGTGAAGTACGTTATTCTTCATTGAAAGCCACCTTCCCGAAAGAAGCTGCAGAGCTTGGAAGAATGGCCGAAGAAGATGCCAAGTGGCGCTATGATCAATACAAACGATTGGAGTCAATGGACTACTCAAAATAAATCAGTTTTTGTGTTTTGTTGTTTTAAAAGCCGGACGACCTCCGGCTTTTTCTTATTTTAGCAAATTGTAATTAAAATAAATCATCATGAAACATATTCGTAACATACTGTTCATCAGCTTAATCATCACAATAGGATTTAGCTCATGCTCACAAAGCAAAAAACTAAATCAGGGCATGCATCCGCTCTTGTATTCTACATTATACCAGCAACAAGCAGCTGAATTTCAAGCACTTTGCTATCAAGCATATAATTTAGCCGAGCTGCGTATGCAGGAGCATTTGCAAAAAACTTACAACAAACCGCTTGCCGTAGTAGTGGATATAGACGAAACCGTATTGGACAACAGCCCCTACGAAGCTGAAGGAATACTTAAAGGCTTTTCGTATCCGGTGCGTTGGGACGAATGGATGTATAAAGCTTCGGCAATTATTATCCCGGGCAGCCTTGATTTTTTGAAATCTGCTGAAGCCAAAGGCGTAGAAGTATTTTATGTAAGCAACCGTCGAGAAGTATATCGAGAAGCAACACTGAAAAACCTTCAAGAAAAGGGATTTCCGTTTGCCGATGATGCACATCTATTCCTGAAGACAGAGCTCAACGAAAAGCAAAGTCGACGAAATAAAATCAACGAAAGCCATGAAATAATTCTACTCATAGGTGATAATTTAGGCGATTTTGATGGCATATTTGAAACAAATATTCCCGAGCAACGCATGCAGCAAACACTTGATAATCATGATAAATTCGGAGATCGATGGATTGTATTGCCAAATGCGGTTTATGGCGACTGGGTAAATATGCTTCCCGGTCATAAATACGGACTTAGTGAAAAAGAATTGTATAAATCCTTATTGCAAGGATTAAAAGGGTTTTAGTGTAACTAAGCCTATAAACAAAGGAGAATTGGTTTTAAAATTGGGGAGTATCCCACAATCTGTGTAAGTAATTAATCAGGGGGTTCAAAGTCCGGACT
>CAZDWA010000104.1:0-6591 GCA_964509065.1 uncultured Lentimicrobiaceae bacterium | reverse complement strand
GCTAAAATCACCATATAATGTGCCAGTACCAGATTCCTAATGAATATTATGGGTTAAATTCTCGATGTATTTACGGCTTTTCATTGATTTAATGAAATCTTCCATGCGTACCGCATGCGCATAATCATCAGCATGCAACTCAAAATACAGCTCCCAATCAGAAGCTTTTGAGGTAAAACTTTTAGAACCATAATAACCCGAATTATGCCGAGCTAAACGTACAGAAACAGCATCGCGACTTGCGCCGATATAATAACGGTCAAGGCTTGGGCTATAAAGGATGTAACAAACAGATGACATAACACAAAAAAAGAGGACTCAAACGAATCCTCTTAAATGGATGTGGGGCCACCTCCCGAAAGTTTTCGGGATGAACCTGGGCCTTAAACATCTATATTTCAAGGAGTTCAATTAAGTCTCTAAAAAACAAATTACATTAAATAAATAAGAGGATTCACTTGAATCCTCTTAAATGGATGTGGGCCCACCAGGACTTGAACCTGGGACCTACTGATTATGAGTCAGTTGCTCTAACCGACTGAGCTATAGGCCCGCTATTACATTTTTTTAACAAGAAAAAGTGTAAACCTTTTTGATTTACGGATGCAAAGTTACAACTTTGTATGATTATTTCACAAATAAATTTTAAGTCTCATGAAAAGTATTTCATCAATTCGCAATATCATTTTCGATTTTGGAGGTGTGATTTTAGACATCGATCCAAAGCAAACTCTTAACACCCTGAAATCCATGGGTGTACAAGATGTTGAAGTTTTTGCTTCCGATGATTTTCAAAAAGAAGTATTGGAAAAATTCGAAAGAGGTATACTCACACCGGAGCTTTTTAGAGATAAAATTCGTGAAATATCAGGATATAATCTCAGTGATCAGGATATAGATGAAGCCTGGAATGCACTACTTTTTGATATTCCTAAGGAAAGAATTGCCGTATTGGAGCAAGTAAAAAAACATTATTCGATTTATCTCATCAGTAATTCCAATGAGATTCATTACGATCTTTATTTGCGTGACTTGCAGCTTCGCTTTGGATATCGCGAATTTGATCAACTATTTGATAAGGCATATTTCTCTTTTGATTTGCATTTAAGCAAACCCAATCCCGAAATATTTGAATTTGTTTTAAACCAACACAACTTAAAAGCGGAAGAAACGCTTTTTATTGACGATTCAATTCAACATATCGAATCAGCCAAAACCTTGGGATTACATACCTTTCACCTTAGTGCACCAACTCGCGTACGCGATTTATTTACAAACGGCATTCTGAGGGAAGATCTGGCTTTTGACTAGCCGAATCCTGTTCGTCTTGAATTGGAAGAACACCATCATAGGTTTCGGCTATTTCTTTCAAAATTTCTTGCATTTCGTCAAACTTTTCAGTTTCCATCATGCGTATTCGGAAGGCTTTAAAATTCGGGTAAGCTTTAAAATAATGTCCCCAATGCTTACGCATCTCCAGCATTGCTTGACGCTCGCCCTTCCACTCCACTGAACGTGTTAAATGAATGGTACTGATACGAATACGTTCATGGACATCCGGTTCAGGCAATAAGATTCCGTTCTCAAGATAGTGTTTGATATGCTTAAATATCCATGGATTTCCATAACTGCCTCGGGCAACCATTAAACCATCAACTCCAAAATTATCTTTAAAATATTTAGCTGAAATGCTGTCAACCACATCTCCATTCCCGAAAACAGGAATATGCATGCGCGGATTCCGTTTCACCTCTCCTATGAGGCTCCAATCTGCCGGAATTCGGGAACGTGTCGTACGCAAGCGTCCGTGTATTGTAATTGCTTCAATACCCACATCCTGAAGGCGTTCTGCAATTTCTACAATATCCTTACGCTCTTCATCATAACCTAGACGTGTTTTAACAGTAACCGGTAGATTTACGGCATTTACAACCGCTTTCGTCATGGCAACCATTTTTGGGATATCGTTCATAATACCCGAGCCGGCACCTTTTGAAGCAACTTTTTTGACCGGGCAGCCATAATTAATATCAATAATATCAGGTGCTGCCTGCTCAGCATATTTTGCCGCTTTAACCATTGAATCAATATCATGCCCAAAGATTTGTATCCCGATCGGTCGCTCAAACTCAATAAAATCAAGTTTTTTTACACTTTTAGCAGCGTCTCTAATCAATCCTTCAGAAGAGATAAACTCAGTATACATCACATCAGCGCCAAACATTTTACATACATAACGGAAAGGCGGATCACTTACATCCTCCATGGGAGCCAACAATATAGGGAAGTCGCCGAGATTCAAATTACCAATAGTTACCACAGTACAATTTAATTTAGTAAATAAATAGTAGGTACAAGATTTTGATTTCTTTGGCGGCAAAAATAGTATTTTTGCTATTTGTATTATCAGATTCATCATCTTATGAAGCATTTAGCTCCAATATTCAAAGGACAATCAACAGGTTTTCAATTTGTTACATTTATTTTTCTTTTGCTCTTAGGTGCAGTTGTAGGTTTGGCTATCGGCTTAATCAGCGTTTCCTTATTCTATGAAGGCCGTGCCATTGATGCGATGGCTGCAGGCAATTCAGTAGATATGGCGCAAAAGATGCGTGTTTTACAGCTTGCAAGCCAGTTTGGATTGTTGCTCCTACCCCCATTGATTTTTGCTTGGCTTTTCTACGAAAATAAAATGATTGCTCTTGGTTTCACAAGACTGAAACAGCCGGGAATTCTTGTTCCAGCTTTATTAATTATGCTGGTTTCCGTGCCTTTTATTCATTGGCTTTCAGAATGGAATCAATCCATTCGTTTACCCGAGTATCTTTCTAAGTTGGAGCTGTGGTTTATGAATAAAGAGCAAGAAGCCAAGCGATTAACAGAGTTATTTTTGCAAGTAAATACAATTAAAGGGCTGTTAATCAATCTTTTTATGATGGCAATTGTTGCTGCGATAGGTGAAGAATTGGTTTTTCGTTCAGTTTTTCAATCTATTTTCATTAAGATTTTTAAAAACCCGCATATAGGCATAATTTTCGCATCCATAGTATTTAGCCTGATTCATTTTCAGTTTTACGGTTTTATTCCCCGTTTCATTTTGGGTTTATTTTTAGGATACTTCTATTATTGGTCAGGAAGTATTATGGTTCCTATATTCATGCATTTTTTAAACAATGCGTTAGCCGTAATTGGTTTTTATTTACATCATAATGGTTTAATAGATATGGCTATGGAGGATTTTGGGACTGTTTCTTCGGCTTGGCCGATTATTCTAAGCTTCCTATTCAGCTTTGCCTTATTCCTTGCCGGGAGGCGTTATTTTAAGCCGGGGCAAATAAAAAATGCCTGAGTACATAAAGCAATCAGGCATTTCTTAAATTTAAGTATCTATTATTTCATTCCTTTCAGAGTGGAATAATTAATTCTGAATGCTCCGGATCTACGGAGTTCTTGTTTCACATCGGTTACCATTCCCATTTTTGTTTCTTGATGTACTTTCAAGGAAGTGGTAAGGAATTGTCTATCTGCTTCATTTCGTGCTTCACGTTCGCGTGCAATAAATTCAGGTACATCTTGAATTTTTGCAAACTGATCATTCAGTTGGATACGTGATTCGGTTCCGAGTGAAGCGATATTCGGTGGTCCGATATAAATATAGCTTACTAATGACTTTTTCTCAAGCTTTTGTACTTCAGTTGCTGTAGGGAGTTTCATTTTCACTCTTAGTGTTACTTCTCGCATTACGGTAGTTACCATGAAAAAGAACAACAGCATGAAAATAATATCCGGCAAGGACGAAGTACTAATAGCCGGCGTGCCTTTCCCTTTTTTAGATCTAAATTTCGACATCTTAGTTTCCTCCTATACTTTCGGGTTCAGCTTCACTAATTCGAACCGGTATGGCTTCATTAATAGCTTTCACATGATCTTCGTTTACAAGATTTGCGAATCGAACGCCAAACTTTTGCATGGACAGTTCGTCTTTTAGCTCATTAAATGCCCTAGCCAGCTCATTTTGCACTTGAATATACATATTATAAGATGTACCACGGTCGTTTTTGAGCGATATCACTCCTTTTGAAGTATGAATACTGCCAATATAATCTATTGTTTTAACTTCAGTTTCCGGATAATTCGGGTTATCGGGGAATACCGGTGTAATAAAACGTTTGGCTTCTTCTTTTAGGGTTCTGATATCACCTATTCTTCCGTTTACCAATAGGCGGTCATCTTTATTAACAAGTACATTCATCACGTTTCTTTCCTTGATCTTGATATCATCCGGAGTTTCTACCGGTGGTGGCAGACGACGGGTAATACCCGTATCTACGTCCATTGTGGTAGTCACGAGGAAGAATATCAACAACAAGAAAGCGATATCGGCCATGGAGCCTGCATTGATTTCTGGTGATGATCTTCTTGCCATTATTTCTTACTTAAAAATTTTCATTATACTTGAAAAAATAATAGTTACAATGGATATTACTGCTACGATATATGTAAACAGCAATCCCGCTCCAACTAATTTTGAGGTTTGCGCTGTAACGCCCAAGGTTTCCAGTCTCATCTGGCTAAATGTATTTCCGGCGAAGCTATAGGATAAAATTCCTATCACTACGACCAAGCCAACGCTTATGAGCAGTTTGACAATATTGCCCGGATTTAAGATGAAACCATATATTGGGGATACAATCGCGATTACTGCAGCGATAATCAGTAGGATTATTCCCCACTGTATATATGCTGACTCGCCAAGTGTATTTGTGTAGAAGAGAATGGTTAACAACGCACTCACACCCACTAACAAATACAGTATCCAGCTTACAATTTTTGATAATTTGTTAACCATAATTAATTATTTTTTAGCATATTTGGTAATCATATCCATGAATGTAATCGAGCTATCTTCCATATCATTGATGAGGTTATCAATTTTTGAAATGATATAGTTATAGAAGATCTGCAGAATTACGGCTACGATCAAACCAAATACTGTAGTCAACAAGGCAACTTTAATTCCCACGGCAACAATCTGAGGTGAAATATCTCCGGCAGCTGCGATATCGTCAAAAGCCTGAATCATCCCGATTACCGTACCCATAAATCCAAGCATGGGGGCAAGAGCAATAAACAATGAAATCCAGCTTACACCGCTTTCAAGACGTCCGGTGATAACGCCACCATAAGAAACGATGGATTTTTCTACCTCATCAACTCCATGATCGTAGCGCATCAATCCTTGATAGAAGATACTGGCTACCGGACCACGGGTATTGCGGCAGATATCCTTAGCTTTCTCAATGCCACCGTTAGCCAATGCATCTTCCACACTGAGTAACAGCTTTTTGGTATTGGTGGAGCTTAAGGTTAAATAAATAATTCTTTCAATACTGATAGCTAAGCCAAGAATCAAAGTAAGAAGAATAATACCCATAAATTCCGGGCCTCCTTCCATAAACTTTTCTTTCAGTACTTCATGGAATGTTAGGGGTTCTTCATCCACTGCATCCATATCTACTGTTGACTCCTCTGCCTGAACTGCGACAACTTCCTCGATAACTTCTTCAACCTCAGTGCCTTCTTCGGTTTGTTCGATGGGTTCGGCAGGACTATCCTGAGCAAATACAATGTTATTCATTCCAAAGAACATCATACCTGCGATGGTAAATAAAGCGATTAATTTTTTCATAGTTGATAGTGTTGATTACTACTTAAAAACTTCGTGATTATAATTTAAACGATTAAAATAATGAACTAATTGCAAATGTACAGTTTTATTTTTTACAAATGATAACTTATTTACATTCAAATGCGGAGAGAGTGGGATTCGAACCCACGATACCCTTTTGAGGTATACACACTTTCCAGGCGTGCGCCTTCGACCAACTCGGCCATCTCTCCATAAACATCAACAATAAATGCCGTTTAAATAGGGGCGCAAAGTACAAAATAAAAACAACATACGCCCTATCTAATCAAGAAATTTCACCGCTAATGGGTTGGGTTAATCGGTTTTTGAGCTCATCACCCTCAAAACCTCGTCCCACCAGAAACATTAATTTGGCTACCGCCGCCTCAAAGGTAATATCTCCGCCACTTACCACTCCCAACTTTTTTAATTCTAACCCATTGTCATATTTGTCCATATCTACGCCACCGGCTTTACATTGACTCACATTATATATGGTGAGCCCTTGGGATATGGCTCCTTCAATCCTGGTTAAAAACCATGAAGCGGTGGATGCGTTACCTGCACCAAACGTCAGTAAGATTACCCCTTTTATTTGAGGAGTTGCTAAAATGGCGTCTACAGCCTGCGGGGTTATGCCCGGGAACAGCTGTAAAACGGCAATATCACTACTCAGCTGAGTATGTACGCGTAGCGGAGAGTTTGCTGATGGGTAGTGAATGCTCCATGTGTTGTACTTTATGCTTATGCCCACTTGGGCCAAAGGGGGATAATTATCGGAACGGAATGCGTTAAAATACTCGGCATTATGCTTATAGGTTCTATTCCCTCTAAAAAGCTGATTCTCAAAAAAGACGCTTACTTCGGGCACAACGGGTTTTCCATTATCCGAAGCGGCAGCA
>CAZDWA010000103.1:0-6619 GCA_964509065.1 uncultured Lentimicrobiaceae bacterium | reverse complement strand
CTGCCGTGTATTGCGGAATCATAAAGCCGGAGTTTAAACCGGGATTGGCAACCAAAAATGATGGTAAATCGCGCTTGCCAAACAGCAGCTGATATGTTCTTCGTTCCGAGATGCTTCCCCATTCGGCAAGAGCTATGGCAAGCTGATCCAAAGCCAGTGCCAGAGGCTGACCGTGGAAGTTACCCGCTGATATAATCAAATCTTCATCAGGGAAGATCGTCGGATTATCGGTTACGGCATTAATTTCGTTGGAAAACACTTGTGCGGCATAGTTCACAGCATCTTTGGAAGCGCCGTGTACCTGTGGGATACACCGAAAACTGTATGGATCCTGCACATGTTGTTTGGGGCGGCTGATAATTTGGCTTCCGGCTAATAGCTGACGGATACGTGCTGCGGTATCAAGCTGTCCTTTATGATTTCGGATACGGTGCACCTGCTCATAAAAGGCTTCAATCCTGCCATCAAAGGCATCAAGAGATACGGAAGCAATAATATCTGCCAATATTGACAAGCGGAATGATTTCATGAGAATAAACACACCATATGCACTCATAAACTGAGTGCCGTTAAGGAGTGCAAGTCCTTCTTTTGATTGCAACTCAATGGCATGCCAGCCAAAGGACTGAAGCACATCCGCTGCAGGCTGACGCTTGCCTTTATACAAGACCTCTCCCATGCCCAACAAAGGCAAGCTCAAATGTGCCAAAGGAGCCAGGTCGCCCGAAGCACCTAATGAACCTTGCTGATACACTATCGGGAGTATGTCGTGATTGAAAAAGTCAATCAGGCGCTCCACGGTTTTCAGTTGTACGCCTGAATGTCCGTATGACAAGCTTTGAATTTTTAAAATCAGCATCAGACGAACAATTTCTGCAGGAACTTCTTCGCCTATGCCGCATGCATGCGACATGACCAAGTTCTTTTGCAAAGTGCCCAAATCTTCGGATGAAATCTTTTTATTGTACAAGGAGCCAAAACCGGTGGTAATCCCGTAAACCGGCTCTTTGTGCGAGCTCATCTTCTCATCGAGGTATGCGCGGCAGTGTTTGATTTTTTCTTTTGCCGTGTCAGAAAGAGCCAGTTTATGACCTTCTTTTATAATATCAAACAAAGTTTGAAAAGTGAGTTTGTCTGAACTGATATAATGTGTTTTCATACAATAATGCTTGCAGTTTATAATTTCGTTCGTTTAAATCTTTTACTTTTTTTAATGTCTCCCAACGCGTTTATTCATTAAACTTTTGAATGAGTGTTTCGATGAGTTTATCGGCAGGAACTTGTGTTTGTTCGCCGGTTTTCATCCACTTCAAGCCAAAAGTTTGTTGTTGTATTTCGGTTTCACCTGCCATAATCACCAGTGGAATTTCTTTTTGATCGGCATACCTCATCTGCTTTTTAAGCTTGTCGGCATCGGGATAAATTTCCGCATTAATACCTGATTTTCTTAGCTTCTGCAGATATGGCAGGCAGTAAGCAAGTTCTTTTACGCCAAAATTCACAAAAAGTAGCTTAGTAGTGTCGGTGGTTTCTTCAGGGAAAAGCCCTTTGGCACTCATCACATCGTAAATCCTATCGGCACCAAAGCTAATTCCTACGCCTGAAACATCTTTCAATCCGAAGATTCCGGTTAAATCATCATAGCGCCCGCCTCCGCAGATGCTTCCGATATCAAAATCGAGGGCTTTTACCTCAAAAATTGCTCCGGTATAATAGTTTAACCCCCTCGCAAGTGTAAGGTCAAGCTCCGCATGCAGCTTCAAATTCATTTGCTTTAAATAATCGAACAGCTCGCGCATTTCTCCAATACCTTTCATGCCGATTTCCGAGGATTGTAAAATGAGGGCAAGGGTGTTTAATTTGTCGGTATTGTCGCCTTTCATAAATAAAATGGGCTTCAAGCGCTCAATTGAAGCAGCCAGAATTCCTCTGTCCAACAATTCTTTGGTCACTCCATCCAAGCCAATTTTATCCAATTTATCGATGGCAACGGTAATTGTGATTAATTCATCCGGGCATTCAATATATTCGGCTATTCCAGCCAATATTTTTCGATTATTTATTTTTACGATGACATCAATTCCCAGCTTATCAAACACATCATCCACTATATGCACCAGTTCGGCTTCATTCAGCAGTGAATCGCTTCCCACCACATCGTCATCACATTGATAAAACTCTCTGTATCTGCCTTTTTGGGGTCTATCAGCCCGCCAAACCGGTTGAATTTGATATCGTTTAAACGGAAAGCTGATATCATTTCTATTTTGCACGACAAAGCGAGCAAAAGGGACTGTCAGGTCATAGCGTAGTCCTTTTTCGCTAATTTGTGGCGAGAGCTCTTCCGCTTTTGTTTCGGCGCTGAGCTGTACATTGCGTAAAAAATCTCCTGAGTCAAGTATTCTAAAAAGCAGCTTATCACCTTCATCTCCATATTTCCCTAGCAGGGTTGACAAATTTTCAATTGCCGGAGTTTCAATAGGTTGATAGCCGTATCTTTTAAACACATCACGTATTTGGTCGAAAATATAGTTCCGACCTACCATAATTTTCGGTCCGAAATCTCTTGTTCCTTTCGGTATTGCAGGTTTTTGAGTCATAATTGCTTTCGTTAGAAAGGCAAAAGTAGAAAAAATTCGCGGTTTGGCTCAGCAAGGCACATCTGATGGTCTAAAAATCTAATCAGACTTTAACTTTTTATAGCGTATTCTTGTCGGACCTTTATCTCCAAGTCGTTTTCTTTTATTTTCTTCGTATTCGGTATAGCTTCCTTCGAAGAAATACACTTGTGAATCGCCTTCAAAAGCGAGAATATGCGTTGCGATACGGTCGAGGAACCATCTATCATGTGAAATGACAACTGCACAGCCTGCAAAATTTTCAAGTCCTTCTTCCAATGCCCTGAGCGTATTCACGTCAATATCGTTTGTCGGCTCGTCGAGTAATAGCACATTTGCTTCTTGCCTCAGTGTCAATGCGAGATGCATACGATTGCGCTCACCGCCCGATAAGATGCCGGCTTTTTTATTTTGATCATTACCCGTAAAATTAAATCGTGCCACATAAGCCCTTGCGTTAATGGTACGGTTGCCAAGCCGAATATCGTCATGCCCTCCCGAAATAATTTCAAAAACATTTTTCTCGGGATCAATTTCTTCATGTGCTTGGTCCACATATCCCAAACGCACGGTCTCTCCTACTTCAAAATGACCTGAATCCGGTTTTTCGTGCCCCATTATCAGGCGAAACAGGGTGGTTTTTCCGGCTCCGTTCGGACCGATTACCCCTACTATTCCGGCCGGTGGCAGGCTGAAGCTGAGGTCTTCGAACAACAGCTTATCGCCGTATGCCTTACGTACATTATTACATTCGATTACTTTGTTTCCGAGTCGGGGACCGTTAGGAATAAAGAGTTCCAGGCGTTCTTCCTTTTGTTTTACATCTTCCTGAAGCAGTCGTTCATAAGACGAAAGTCGTGCTTTCGATTTGGCATGACGTGCTTTTGGTGCCATACGCACCCATTCCAACTCCCTTTCCAAGGTTTTCCTTCTTCTGCTTTCGGTTTTTTCCTCCATCTCAAGGCGTTTGGTCTTTTGTTCCAGCCAGGAAGAATAATTTCCTTTCCATGGGATACCTTCTCCTCTGTCCAACTCCAAAATCCATCCGGCAACATGATCAAGGAAATAACGGTCGTGTGTAACAGCTATTACCGTGCCTTTATATTGCTGCAAATGCTGTTCCAGCCATTCGACTGATTCGGCATCCAAGTGGTTTGTGGGCTCATCGAGCAATAGGATATCCGGTTCGCTGAGCAGGAGGCGACATAATGCCACTCGGCGGCGCTCCCCTCCCGAAAGATTTTTTACGGGAGTGTCCGGCTCGGGGCAACGTAATGCATCCATGGCTCGCTCCAGCTTGCTGTCAAGCTCCCAGGCGTCCTTTTGTTCGATGAGGTCTGTCAGCCTGCCTTGCTCTTCAATCAAGGCGTTCATTTCGTCGTCCGACATAGGCTCCATGAAGCGGTTGTTGACTGCTTCATAGGCTTTTAAAATATCCACCACCTCCTGAACACCTTCTTCTACAACTTCCTTGACCGTTTTTGCATCATCCAGCTCCGGCTCCTGATCCAACATACCCACCGAATAGCCGGGCGAGAAAACTACCTCGCCTTGATAAGACTTGTCTTTGCCCGCAATAATCCTCAAAAGGGTGGATTTACCCGAACCGTTTAAACCGATAATGCCGATTTTAGCACCATAAAAGAAGGATAAATAAATATCTTTTAAAATAGTCCGTGACGGGGGTATCAGTTTACTGACCCCAACCATGGAAAAAATAATTTTCTTATCGTCTGACACTGTAAATAAATTAAGTTATTAATTATTTATACCTGAATATCACTATAATCCCATCAAATTTCAGTCTGCTGCATTTATTGGCAGCATATTTTTGATTTCTTCTTGCAATCTTTGAATTGTTTCTCCCCAATGGTATTGCTTTCTTACAAAATCATATCCATTCTTGGCTACTGATTCCGCAAAATCCACTTCTGTCAGCAGGCGAATAAGTGCTTGTGCCAAAGCCTCCGGCGATTCTTCTACCAGCAAATCTTTGCCGGGCTCACCACCCAAGGCACTATGTGCCAAAGGAGTAGTTACCGAAGGCATTTTCATTGACATTGCTTCTAACAGTTTATTTTGCAAGCCTGTGCCGATACGCATGGGCGCAATAAATACTTTTGCCGATGAATAGCCATCGCGGATATCGTCGAGCCAACCACTAATAAACACATTTTCCTGCTTGAGCAGCTTCACCTGCTTATCCGGTGTAGCACCTGCGATTAATACCTTGGCAGAAGGCAGTTGTTCCCATACCAACGGCATGATATCACGTACAAGAAATACGGCTGCATTCACATTTGGCGGATAAGCCATATTGCCCGTAAAAACAATATCGTATTCCTTTTCTTTTTCAATCGGCTTGAAGAAATCATGATCCACCCCATTTGGCAATATCATTATTTTCTCCCTTTCAGGATGCGGAATCAAATCCCTATCGGGCTTGCTGATTATTGTTTTTATGTCGAAATCATCAAATATGGCTTCTTCGTAACGCAGTAGTCTTTTATATTCTGATCTGAAAAGCGGTTTCTTCCAAAAAGGAGCGTTTCTGATACGCCTTTGAATTCCTTTTGAAAATACATCTTGATAGTCCAACACCTTGAAACAAGGCTCTTTACGTATGTATTCTGCAACTCTTAGCAGTTGTCCGTAAAGCAGTTGCGGCTTATGGTGTGCAATCAGTTTTTTGACACGTTTTGCAGCTCCGGCACCATAAAAATAACCGGTTTGCATGGGTCGTCCACTAATCCAAGCGACAAAGAGATTCCAAACAATCACATAAAACGGCAAATCAATAAAATTAACGGAAACGCAATAAGGCTGTAATGCTCTAAATGCAGCTTGTTTGTCGGCTTTCGGGTCGGTATTCAAGGCGCATACCACCACTTCATTTTCAGCCGACAGCTCCCTTATTTGATGAAAGGCGCGAAGCTTATCACCTTTTTCGAGAGGCCAAGGTATGCGAGAGAGGAGTACAAATATCTTCATGCGCCGTTTTTCTAGTTTTATTGACAGTGATTCTGCAAAGATAAGAAGTTAACAAATGCATACAAAACAATCAAACCTGCTTAATTCATGAATTTAATTTTGAGGAATTTTAAGGCGTGAGCTGTGAAGCTGTAGTAAACTACTGCGAACAGCTCATAACGTAAAAGTTACCAAAATTAAATCAAAATTCATTTTATGATAAACACTTTTTTAATTTATTACTGAAATCTTCTAGTGCAATGATTATAAGCTTATTATGATAAAGTTAAATTGATAGCCTTATGAATTGGTGAATTATGCAGGCAAAATGCGAGAGGCAGATTTATTTTATTCGCTGCTTTCTTCGCATCAACTCCTGATAAAACAGCAACATACGTTCAATCAGTTTTTGATGGTCGTACTGCTGTTCAATCAATTTGCGTGCATTTCGTCCTATTTCTTTTGCTTTTTCCGGCTTATTTATCAGTAATTCAAGTGCATTTGCAAAATCTTCGGGCTGTTCGGCTATTAAAATATTTTCGCCATGATTGTAAAAGATACCTTCCGCTCCTATTCGTGTGGTTACAACCGGCTTTCCGAGCGCCATTGCTTCAATGATTTTAATTCGTATGCCACTGCCCGACAACAAAGGCACCACCGAAATACCGTGTGCACGAACAAAATCTTGAGCATCAGGCACTTCACCCACCACTTCTACATTTGGATATGTCTTTTCGACAAGCCATCGAGGCATATATCTTCCTGCCAAAATCAGTTTGGTATTCGGGAGTCGTCGGTGTACAAGTGACCATACTTCTTCCAGAAACCAGCTTATGCCTTCTTCATTCGGCATCCAATTCATGGCTCCGATATGAAACAAGCTGTCCCAAGCCGTTTCGGACTCATCAGCCAATGCATATTGGGCAGGATTTATTCCAAACGGGATATCTATTACAGGAGCTGGCGAAAATTGCTTAAAAAATGAAGCGTCGTTTCGGGTAATGGCAGCAATGCCGTCAATCTGGACTTTC
>CAZDWA010000102.1:0-6656 GCA_964509065.1 uncultured Lentimicrobiaceae bacterium | reverse complement strand
AGCTTTGTAAAAACATGTATGATAGGTTTTTACTCGTCCCGTATGGGACGAAACTTTACAGAGTCTTTAGTTTGACCAGTGTTTTGTTCACATGGACCGTTTGTGTCTGATTTTTGCGTCCTTTTTATCAAGAAAAAGGATGAAAGACTTATATATTTTTTTGTGTGAGATTGTAATTTATATTAACCTATGAATCAATCTAACTTAATTGTAATAAGCTCATGGTCTTTCCATTATAAGGTTTTAGTAGTAATTTTAAAAAACGTTTATTATAAAATTAAATTATGAATTAAGCAAGTTAAAAGTTCGCCCTTAATGAAAACACGAAGTTTCTTCCGGCTCCCGAAATACCGGAGCTATAGGGTCTGTATCGTATATCGGTAATATTTTCAATACCGGCTTGTAGGGCAAAAGTCCCCGTCAACTGATACTCCGCTTTAATATTAAGCGTATGCCATGCCGGTGACCAAGTGTTCCCATCAGCATCTTTAGCATAAATTTCAACTTTAGATTGTTCACTAACAGGGAGGTCTTCATGATTTCTTTTCGCCATATAGATTGCATAGAGTTGAAGGCGTAATTTAGCGGCTTTATATTGCAAACGACTAACTCCATAACTTGGTGGTGCATGGCGTGAACGGCTTTTGGAGCCATCGTCTAGCTCTTCCATTCCATACTGATAGTTCAAGTCTGTAGAAAAACTAAATCCCTTGGATAAATTTAGGTCGAATCCAAATTGTACACCATATACATAGGCATTCGCAGCATTTTGTATGGCTTGCACTCGGCTCATTTGTCCATCATATAGTATGCTATCCAATCCGTTAAGTTGGTAATTTCTCCTGACCATGGCATTTTCAAGTAAGGTATAATAAGCTGCCATGTCAATTTTAATAAAATCTCTGACTTTTCGTGCGATTCCCAGATCAAAATTATAGGCATATTCTGCTTTAAGATCGGGATTTGGTACTGTGACTGAACCGGCTTCCGAATCAAACACTTTTCCTATATCATCCACATTTGGCGAGCGAAATGCCGTGCCAAAATTGGCTGACAGCACCCATTCTTCGGTTGGTCTGTACACCCCGCCAACACTTCCGGTCAGCGCCGAATTATTAATGGTGGATTCAGAAAACGGGAAAGGATAAAAATCAAGGTTATGGCTAAAATCCGCATTAAGAATATATTGATTAAAGCGCAGTCCACCCATTGCGGTAAATTTGTCTGACACTTTGTATTGATCATTTATATAAACAGCCAATGAACTCCAGTCGGATTTCGGGTAACGAGATGCGCTTTCTGTTTCTTCTTTAGTTTCTATATTTGTATTTTGCCCTTTAGAAATTACATCATCATAGATATATTCTGCCCCATAAAACAGGCTGTGTTTTTTGCCAATATTTTTTGTCAAATCCAGGTTCACTGAATAAGCTTCGACATTTTCTGTATTAATTCGACGTTTTTTATTATTTAGAGACCTGTCGATTCGACTTTCTTCAAACGACTGTTGAGCCAAACGAACGGTCATTTCATTATAAAGGGCATTATCTCCTAAATGCGTGACAGACAGATTATTCATCATCCACTTTTGCGGACCATATGCCCATTCGGCATATTGCAAAGTGCCGTTTTTTATGCGGGTATTTCTGTCGTAACGACCATAGGGGGAAGTTTCCGAATAATGAAATCCATATTGAAAATCCCAATTATCATTTGGTTTGAATCGTATCTTCTGCATCAAATTGCTTTGCGAATATGCAGATGGAATTTGTAATAAGGGGTCATCTTGTGTAATTACATAATCGATATCATTTTGTCGTTGGGCATACATTGGTTTTAGGTAATCATCCGGACCGTGGCTACCTTGTTTTAAATGATCAAAATCCCAATGGCTAAAACTGGTCACCATTGCCCACTTTTTCCATCCGACATTCACATCAAAATGTCCTGTTTTTTCTTTATTTGCAGACGACATACGGCTTACAGCTTTGCCTTTTACCAATACTTCATCGCTATGTGAAAGTTGTGGCGTAAGTGTTTGAAAACTCATCACCCCACCTATTGCATCGCTACCGTAGATGACCGAGCCGGGACCAAATAGCACTTCAGTCTTTTCAGTGGCAAAGGGATCAAGATTTATAACATTTTGAAGATTACCTTCACGGAAAATCGCAGTATTCATACGGACCCCGTCCACCGAATACAACAATCGATTGGTAGCAAACCCTCGAATCATCGGGCTTCCACCCCCCTGCTGGCTTTTTTGAATATATACGTTACCGGAAACCGAAAGTAGATCAGCAGCAGTTTGCGGATTTATAAAACCTACATTTTGCGAAGTAATCGAACTAATTTTTAAAGGAATATTGTCGGATGATTGCTGACGACGCGTAGCAGCAACCACCACCTGCTCCAAGTTAATATCAGACTGTTGAAGTACAAGTTTAAAGTCGGCTTGACTAATTTCGCCATAGCTTAGAATTTCAGTTTTATAGCCCAACAAGCGAATTTCAATTGTTGGAGCATTTCGAAAAGCTGAGATATCTGCTTGTCCTTTAACATTCGTCATAGCGAAAGACTTGGGTGACTCACTCATTAAAGTAGCAAATTCAAGAGGTTTATTTGTTTCTGAATCAGTAATTGTAATAATTTGAGCCATAGAATAGCTTACAGAACTGATAAATAATAAAAACAGGATAAATTTTTTAAACATATGATTTCTTTTTAAAAACTATTATCAAAACTATGTAGTGAGACTTTGTGACGAATTAATTCTAAATATTTTAGCAAGCCGAGATAAAAATCATTGCATTATTTTAGCAAGTACCTCTAAAAAAAATAAATAAACAAGCGGTTTGTTACCTATATTCATGCAAAACTACAACAATATTGATTTGAGTTTGATTGCAGAAAAGAAAAATTTTTACGGATCTTGACAGGTTTGAATTCACAGCAAAATTTAAAAATACTAAGGTCATCCGGGAATTAACAAATATTTAAGAAACATGAGAGGAAGTGTTAGTTTTCTCATAACAAACATAATGTTAATAAAACATAATATTTACAGGCTGCTTATTCTCCTTGACTTTTAGATAAAGTACTTTATTTTCACTCAAAAAACTAAGCTTATCCCGTTTAACCTTCTGATTAATTGCACACTATGAAAACATAAAATCCACAAATAAAGCTAATAAGAGCAGATTCAACTGTCATTAATAAAGTTAACAATTTAGCTATCATTAGTTCAGACACAAATTTAAAAATCAGCATAAAGCACTGTCAATATGAATATTAAATTAAAAAACTCGCTTTTTGCCAATGATTAATAAATTCACCGATAAAACTTGACCTATTCGATTAATTAAGTGTACATTTGGAGCTCATTTTTTATGAATCTTTAAACTAAAGCAATTTTCAGATGAAAAAACTCTACTCAACTGTAATTGTTGGTTTACTTTTAATTTTTTCTCAATTAAATGTCACAGCCCAACATTACACGGTTAAGCGAGGCGAGCGCCCTGCCATTGATTTAAAATCTATCCCAAAAGAGGCGTATGAATCAAATTTTATTGTTATTAAACTTGCTGCCAGTGAGAATGATGTCATGGAGCAATTTTATTATGCCGGTGACAAGCAAATGCAAGCTTCGATTGGCATATCACAGGTAGACGAATTGAATGCCATTTATCGCATCAAGTCTGCCACACCTAAATTTTCAGCAAGTGTTATGAACCCTAAATTTGCTGAGAGGCATAAGGCATGGGGTTTTCATCGTTGGGTAACTATAGAGCTTAGTGAAGGCAGCGATATTATCGAAATGATTAATGCATATATGGCATTAGACGAGGTAGAGCATGCCGAACCCATCTATAAGAAAAGACTTATAGGACCTGTATCAGGTGATGATCATAAGGCTGAGCAAGGTGGCGAAAAATCTACCGAATGGATTCCGAATGACCCACGTTTTGACGAGCAGTGGCACTACCAGAATACCGGGCAACAAAACGGTACTCCCGGAAGAGACATCAGTCTTCCCGAAGCATGGGAAATTGAAACAGGCAGCAATGAAGTGATTGTAGCCGTTATTGATGAAGGTGTCCAATATACCCATCCCGATTTAGCCGGGAATATGTGGGAAGGTAATGGGTTTAACTTTGTAAATAACACCAGCAATATTGTTCCCGGCGACCACGGAACACACGTTGCCGGTACTATTTCTGCCGAAAACAACAACAACCTTGGTGTTTCAGGTGTTGCCGGTGGTACCGGATCAGGCGATGGAGTACGCATTATGAGTTGTCAAGTGTTTCAAGGAAATTCAAATGGCGGATTTGAAATGGCTCCAATTTGGGCAGCCGATAATAATGCAGCAATTTCACAAAACAGCTGGGGATATACGTATCCTAATACTTATGATCAATCTGTACTGGATGCTATTGACTACTTTAATATCAATGGTGGTTCAGATGCCCTTGACGGTGGCATTACCATATTTGCAGCAGGTAATGATGACGCATCGGGACAATGGTGGCCCGGATGTTATGACGGATGTTTTGCCGTAGCAGGTACGAATAACAAAGACGAAAAATCATGGTATTCAAACTACGATACTTGGGTAGATATTTCTGCACCCGGTGGAGAAACCAATACAGTTACTTCCAGAGGCGTACTTAGCACAAAGACCAATAACAGCTATGGCTTTTTCCAAGGAACTTCCATGGCTTGCCCGCATACTTCAGGTGTTGCCGCCTTGATGATATCTTTGGCATATGGACAATTATCAAATGAAGATGTGGCTGAGATTCTTCGCTCCACAACAGACGATCACTATGACGTAAACCCTTCATTCATTGGTAAACTAGGGACAGGTCGTTTGAATGCACTTCAAGCTTTGCAAGAAACTCAAAATTATTTAACGGGCGTATTAAACCCGAAATCATTTACAGCTTCTGCTACAAGCCCAAACGATATTGCTTTATCATGGGAGCTAAATAATAATAACGATAATGTGCTCTTAATTTGGTCGCCAACGAATGATTTTGGTGAACCCGTTGAAGGTACATCTTATAATGTCGGACAAACTATACCCGGTGGTGGCACCGTATTATATAAAGGTAGTGGGCTTAGTTTTGATCATGGAAATCTTACTGCAAACACGCGTTATTTTTATAAAATATTTGCATATAATAGCCAACTCCTGTATTCGAGCGGTAGGGCTGCTAGCTCATGGACTGACTGTGAAATTTTAAGTACTCTTCCATACGAACAAGACTTCAATGATAGCCCCAGTTTACCAAACTGTTGGACTATCCAAGATAATGCAGGCACAGGTCAGGTTTGGACTTTTGGAACAATCAGCAATGGCTTGAATGGCACAACAGGTAATTACGCATTTGTAAATAGTGACGGCTATGGTTATAGCGGCAGCCAAAATACCGACCTGATATCTCCATTATTCGATTTAAGCGAATATATGAACGTACAAGTGGAATTTAAGCATTATTTCAGATCATATTCCACCAGCTCTGGAAGCTTACATTATTCTATCAATGGCGGTGCCAGTTGGACACAAGTTGCCAGTTGGTCAACTACGACATCAAATCCTGAATCATACTCTGTAGTTATTGAGGAACTTACCGGACAAGATAATGTACTGATTAAATGGAATTATACCGGTTCATGGGCATATTATTGGTGTGTAGATGATATCGTCATTTCAGGAGAAAGTAATATTACCGGAGCTCCAACAATGGCACAAAACCCGGTGCCTGCCAATAATTCCACTGGAATTTCAACCGATGGCACATTAAGTTGGACTTGGGGTAACAATACCAATAAATACGATCTTTGGTTTGGACCTACCGGAAATATGACAAAAGTTGTTTCGCAAGGAAATGCCGGCTCACCGGGAGCCTCAGCAAGCTATAATTATAGTGGTTTAAGCGAAAACACCAATTACCAATGGCAGGTAGTTTCTTATAATACGGATATCGGAATGCATGTTGAAGGTGCGGTATGGAACTTTAGAACCGAGTTTGGTGTTATTACATTACCTTTCTCTGAAAGCTTTGAGGCAGAGTTTCCTCCATACGGATGGGAAATATTTGATGAAGACGGCAATGCGACCGTGCGTACATGGGAACAGACAAGTTCGCAAAATCACACCTCAGGTGGCTCAAAGTCGGCTTACCATAATTATAGCCCGAGCACACAAACCGAAGATGGATGGTTAGTAACTCCTAAAATTGCTTTACCCACCGATACCGGTTTAGAATTAAGCTTCTGGAATTACAACTCCTACCCGACATATTATGGCAAAAACAGTGTATTAATTAGTACAGGTAGTAGCTCTCCCGCCGGTAACGATTTCGTAGAAGTATGGTCACCGGCTTCTGTTGAAGCTTCTTGGGTTAAAGCAACAGTAGATCTTTCATCTTACGAAGGTCAAGAGATTTATATTGCTTTCCGCTATCAAGGGAGCAATGCACATGCATGGTATTTGGATGATGTATCAGTAGAAAGCACTTCCCCAAATCCTGTAATTTCAGTAAATCCAAGCTCACTTAATGAGACCTTGGCACCAAATGAAACTTCAGTAAAGCAAATTACTGTAACCAATACAGGGAATGCACCATTGGAGTTTGACTTAGAAGTAA
>CAZDWA010000101.1:0-6994 GCA_964509065.1 uncultured Lentimicrobiaceae bacterium | reverse complement strand
CAAACCGCCCGAGGCGTTAGGTGGAAAGCCCGTAGGGATTTCCACCTAACGTCTTCTTTACGACACAAATATAATCAATCACTAATTCAAATCATATGCCATTCGTAAAGCAATTTTAGTGAAGCGAAAAATATAACCTTTAAATTTCAGGAATTCAGTGTTTTATACTGCCGGAACAAAGAAAAGCTGAGATGCAGTTACCTATGTGTTGCATGTTGAGCTAAATCCGTAAACTGTATTGTGCTTAAGCTCTAATTATATAGGTGTAGAGATTTTGTTATTTCATGCTCAATAGCCAATCAACAATGTTTATATGTTCAAGCTCCTCAATTTCAGCATTTATTTAGATTGGTTGAGATAATGAATTTTGGATAATTATCGTCAATGGCTCGTAATGGACGGATTTCTCGTTCTGTCGTTTTTGGGGCAGACATCGACCAAGTTGCTTTCTTATAATACAATCCACTTCATATTCTCAGTCAGACTAATATCTGATTTTCGCAAGCTTTTTCTAGGTTTTAAATGTTAGTTATTTTTAGCAGATTGAGCGGCTGTGCTTTCTTGTAAAAAATCCATAATGATTGCATTTATTTTTTCCGGAGATTGCCTGTTGGGCCAGTGCCCGGCATTTTCTAGGATAAGCAGTTTTGAATTTGGGATTTTGCTTGCGGCTTCTGTGGTGTGTTTTGGATTCACTGCAATATCCTTATCTCCTTGGATAAATAAAGCAGGACAGGAAATCCGATGAAGTTTAGGCATTAGATAGACCTTCATTTTTAAGAAACCGATAGAAGTGTTTTGCCAGTCTGAAGCCCTGACACCATTTCGTGAATACTCTTCATAAACCTCCTCGACTATCTCATCAAAATCATGCGGAAGAACAGGAAATAACTTTTTTAGTGACCATATAGCAGTCTTTCGGTTTAAAAACATCAATCGGGAGAGTGCTGATGTCAAGCCGGATAACTTTGCCGACAGCCAAAGTAATTGATGGATGCCCGGCGGAAAGCGAATAATACCAGCCGGAGCGATGGCAACAAATTTCTCAACCTTTTCCGGGTGTGCCAGCGTATATGCCAATGTGATTGCACCCCCTTGCGAAAGTCCTATAAGGCTTATGGTGTCGAGCTTAAAATGCGCCCGGACCATATCTACACATTTTAGTAAACAAGCTTGGTCTGCCAGTCCATTCCATGGGCTACTTTTTCCTTGCTTAGGCCAATCAAGTGCAAAAACTCGATAAGAAGAAGCTAAGACAGGAATAAGATGCCTCCAGCTTAAAAGCGCATTGTCTAATCCTGCACCACTCAGAAGTACTACCGCTTTGCCTGCTTCTCCTGCAGTAATAACACGTAAATTCCCTTCTGAACACTTGATGTAATTGCTTTGCATTTAATTTTCCTTTGGTTTATCAGTATTAGCTTGTTCTGAAATGATTAGATTGATATTGACATACTTATGCACTGCCTGAGCTTTCATTATCCTTCAAATACGAATTTACAATTTTTAATCTGTTCTATTTATTGACTGTGATTTTGCAAGAATTTTATAGGTTTGACCCTGGTGTTCAAATTCGCAAACTACATCTACTTCTATATTTGGACCCCATTTCGGACCATTTTCAACAAAGCCTTCAAAACTAAAGTCATTCTTGTATTTTATTGTAGTATAAGTTGCTACCCACACCTCGTTATCTTTAATTACATACTGCTTGTTCAAATGGATTGAACTCGAAATAGAAATACTGTCCACATCAGTCAACCAGTTTACACAATACAGTTTGCTGCCATCTTGCTCTGCTATTGGCATAAAGTCACGCCATAAATAGGTTGATAAGCGTAAGTTGTTGTTACTTAATGAAATGAATTCCGGACTTTCTCGAAGCTCTTGAGCAAGTTTCGGGTTGTTTTTGATTTCTCCCTCAATTTTATGCTTTTTACAAGCACTTAAACCGATAAAAACTGCCAAAATGCTAAAAACTGCCTTTTTCATGTTGCATAAATATATGTTAACATACAGTTAGAGATAGATTATTCAATCCAAAACTCTCCAACTGCATATGTTTTTGCGTGTCCGCTAATCAGCACACGTGAGGCTTTGTCTTCACAATACAGCTTTCCCAATCTTTCAGACAGTTGTTCTGCATAAAGTTCTTTTTTATTAAGTCTTTTTGCCCAAAATGGGATTAAAGAGCAATGTGCCGAACCTGTTACGGGGTCTTCCAATATTGATGCTTGTGGCGTGAAAAACCTTGAAACGAAATCGCATGTATCACCCACTGCCGTAACTATAACACCTCCGGGGTCCAAATTAATTTGATCGAATAATTGCCTGTCAATGCGAATATTCCTGATTTCTGCTTCGTTTTCATACACCAAGAAATAGTCTCTGGCTTTCAGAATTTCTTTTGGTTGGATGTTTAAAGATTTTGAAATTGTTTGTGGTAAAATGTCTGCCACCGGCATTCGTGATGGGAAATCCATCGTATATAAGCCATTTTTAACTTGAACAATTAAATCCCCGCTTAAAGTTTCAAATATAATCTCATTTTTCTTGTATTGATGCAGGCTAACCAAACTGTGCGCTGTTGCGAGTGTAGCATGTCCGCACAAATCCATTTCAATTTCGGGTGTAAACCAACGTAGATGAATTTTTTCTCCTTTGTCAACAAAAAACGCTGTTTCCGGGACTGCATTTTCTTTTGCAATTTTCAATAATATTTCATCCGGCAACCATTTTTCGAGTGGTACCACACAGGCAGGATTTCCTCCAAAAATCGTGTCTGTAAATGCGTCTATTTGGTAAAATTTATAGTTCATTGTGCATATTAAAAAATCTGCAGTGATTTGTTGTCTTTTTACAGATTTGATACGAAAAAAGACTCGAAACGCTGTTCAAAAATCAAATATATGTAAAAATAAAGCCGGTTTTGTGTGTCGTTAAAACAAAAATGAGGAATGCTACCCAAAAGGAGAGGGGGGCTTCTTATATAGGTAGTTTACTTGGTTGATTTAACCACAAAAAAAGGGAGACCGCAGCCTCCCTTTATGTTCAAAATATTTTTCGAATTAAATCAAGCCTTTGGCATGTTTTTCTCCAATTACCTTAAGCATATCTTTGGTCATTTCTTCCAAGTTCCACTTGGGATCCCAGCCCCACTCTTGGCGTGCGGCGCTGTCGTCCATGCTGTTAGGCCATGAGTTGGCGATAGCTTGCTTCATGGGGTCTACATCATAATCCATGTTAAAGTCGGGCATATGCTTTTTAATCTCCGCTGAAATAATTTCGGGATCAAAGCTCATGGCAGTGATGTTAAAGGAGTTTCTGTGTAGCAGTTTGGCAGGGTCGGCTTCCATAAGGTCAATGGCTGCTTCTACTGCATCGGGCATATACATCATATCCAAGAATGTTCCTGCAGCCAAGGGAGAGGTGAATTTGCCTTGCTTGATAGCTTCGTAATAAATTTCTACTGCATAGTCAGTGGTTCCTCCACCGGGTAGGGTTACGTTAGAAATAATTCCGGGATAACGTACCGAGCGGGTATCCACGCCAAAACGCTTAAAGTAGTAATCGCTAAGCAGCTCACCGGCCACCTTAGAAACGCCATACATGGTTTGGGGACGCATAATGGTATCTTGGGGAGTGTTGTCAAGGGGAGTGCCACCACCAAAAGCACCTATGGAGCTGGGGGTAAATACGGCACAGCCGTTTTCGCGAGCCACTTCCAAGCAGTTCATTAATCCGCCAATACCTACATTCCATGCCATTACAGGCTTGCTTTCGCCTACTGCCGACAATATAGCGGCTAGGTTGTAAATGGTGTCAATATTATATTTTTTAACCACATCGGCCACTTGCTGTGCGTTGGTGGCATCTACCACTTCGGCAGGACCCGACTCAAGGAGCTCGCCTGTGGGCTTGGTGGAACGAAATCCGGCCACCACATTGGAGGCGCCATATCTTTTGCGTAACTCAAGGGTTAACTCAGATCCAATTTGGCCAACAGAGCCGATTACTAAAATGTTCTTCATGAATAATCTTTGTTTTATGGTTTGTACCTATCTTAAACTCCGGGCAAAGATAAGTTATTTGTTTAAAACTTAGGGCGGATTTTTTGTACAAAAGGACACAAAAATTGATAGATTACTGAGCCGATAGTTTTGCTGTTTTGAAATGGCTCTCTGAATAAATCATCGTGAAAAGCATATAATTATTTTTTTAAAAGCTCTTAGTTAAGTTTCAAAGTTGGTATCTTTGCATGAGTTATATTTTTTATGTTGAATTGTTAACCTTTTAAAGTAAAAAAACCTATGTACAATCGAGTGCAAGAGCATCTCCAAAAGGAGATTGCCGAAATCAGAGAAGCCGGTCTTTATAAAGAAGAGAGAATTATTGTAACCCCCCAAGGTGCCGAAATTAGCGTGAGCAGCGGTAAAGAGGTACTTAACTTTTGTGCCAATAACTATTTGGGTCTTTCCAACGATGCCCGTTTAGCCGAGGCAGCCAAAGAAGCTATTGATAATCGTGGATACGGACTTTCATCCGTTCGTTTTATTTGTGGAACCCAAGACCTGCATAAGGAATTGGAGGCACGTATTGCCAAATTCTTTGGTACCGAAGATTCCATCCTTTATGCTGCCTGCTTTGATGCCAATGGCGGACTTTTTGAGCCCCTGCTAACCGAAGAGGATGCCATCATCTCCGATGCGCTTAACCATGCCTCTATCATTGATGGGGTTCGTTTGAGCAAAGCTCAGCGCTACCGCTACAAAAATGCCGATATGGCTGACCTGGAAGAGCAGCTTAAAAAGGCGCAAGCACAGCGCTTTAGATTAATCGTTACCGACGGAGTTTTCTCCATGGATGGTAATGTGGCACCTATGGATAAGATTTATGCCTTGGCTGAAAAATATGATGCCATGATTATGATTGACGAGTGCCACTCCGCAGGGGTAGTAGGTGAAACCGGTCGTGGTGTTACCGAGCTCTTTAATCTGCGTGGTAAGATTGAGATTATTACCGGAACTCTTGGTAAAGCATTTGGCGGTGCCATTGGTGGATTTACCACCGGTAAAAAAGAAATTATTGAAATGCTTCGTCAGCGTTCACGTCCATATCTTTTCTCTAACTCTATCCCTCCAATGGTGGCTGCCGCCGGCATTAAGATGTTTGAGATGATGGATGAGACCAATGAGTTGCAAGACAAATTGCACGAAAATACCGCCTATTTTACCCAAAAGATGATTGATGCGGGCTTTGATATTAAACCTACTGCCAGCGCTATTGCAGCAGTTATGCTTTATGATGCCAAGCTGTCGCAAGAGATGGCTGCCAAGCTGCTCGACGAAGGAATCTATGTAATCGGCTTCTACTTCCCCGTGGTTCCAAGGGGCGAGGCTCGTATCCGCGTTCAGCTTTCGGCTGCCCACACCCGCGAGCACTTGGATAGATGTATTGCTGCCTTTACTAAGGTAGGTAAGGAGATGGGTGTAATTAAGTAATCCCTTTTAACAATATTGTAAAGCAGTCCTTCGGGGCTGCTTTTTTTAAATTCTGGTGTAGCTTGTTATAGCCAATATTTATTCTTTATTAGCCTGCATAATTCACCAATTCATAAGCTTATAAAGCTAACTTTATCGTAATGAGCTTATAATCATTGTCTTAAGAAATTTTAATGGCAGCTAAAAAACTATTTATTATAAATTAAATTCATGAATAAAGCAGGCTACAGCTGTTTTTTAATCGTGACTTGTAAAAGTTATATTTGGTTGTGTATGATAATTATCGGATTTCCAAAATCTTAACAAAAAATCCATGTCTTCTAGGTATTTTTTTTCTACATCTTTTGTGAAAAATGACAGTTTAGTCTTACAATTATCAATGCAGTACATAACCAATTCTTTTGAAAAATTTTCACTCATCAACAAACGTATCACATGTTCTTCGCTATCTTTTTCTTTGAAATATGGATTAGCAGGCATTGGAAATGCTGAATTGATGGTCAATGCAATTTCAGCTCCACTATTTGGGTTAAAGAAAACCAATCCGGTTTCCGATATTTGTGAAAAATCCTGAAATGTTTCTTGTGTATCAAAATAGCTGGAAGCCCCGGCTCCTTGTTTTGCCTCTCGAATATCTTTCTCAGTTACATTTAAAGTGTTGTTAAAGAATTCTATAAATTGCTTATAAAACTCCTCAATCCTTTCTGACGGTAAAAATGCTATCTGTGAGCCATTATTAAATTCTTTAAATGCCTTCAATTGATTTTCTAGTATCTTGTCTGCCTCTTGCTCTTGATAGTCTAAAAAATCAACAGCTATTTTGCTCTCAATTGAATTCTTTTCATCATGTATAAGTTTCGGATTAAATGGCAGCTGAAAAAATATACCCGAAAACCACCATTCATCTTTCCACATTACAATACCTATATATAGAATTGTATCCACTTCCTTCAAAGTTTGTGGATCTTCAAAAGATTTCTTTGTCAAGTCAAACTTTTTGCCGGAAGCAATATGCTCAATAAAGATATGATTGTCGTCTTGCCCTTTGTACAAGAATAATCCTTGAATTTTTTCCGAGATTGTCAAAATATCTTTAGTTAGAAGGTGGTTCGAACCTATAATTTCAGAAACCCACTCTTTCCCTTTTAGGGCAAGTAATCTTGTGTGTGATTTATGCAGTGTATCGTCTCTGTTTTCATTTAGGAACATATTTAAATCATTCTCATCTTCGGTGTTTTTAACTATTTCAATTGTTTGTTCTTGTAATTTTAATGAAGTATCGGGATAAAAGAGGTAGGTTTTAAATAGCACTGTATCAATTAAATACCGAGCAATATAATAATCGTTTTGTTTCTGGTCTATTTGATAAAACTTCTGTAAATGTTGATTTACCGGAGCAAGTTCCCATTCTTTATCAAATACATCATAGATCTCTTCGGCCATTTCCACAATAAGATAGTTAAAAGGTGAAATGAATTTTTCATCTTGCACTG
>CAZDWA010000100.1:0-7056 GCA_964509065.1 uncultured Lentimicrobiaceae bacterium | reverse complement strand
CGTCAATCTGCGCCAAGGCATTGATTTCAAACTGCTTTAAGCTGGAAGCAAGCTGACGGATATACCATCGTTTAGGAAAAAATGTGGTTTGTTGGGCGATACGTTCCCAAATCAGATGTTCGATATTGTGTGCCCGCAAAACCACAACCGCCTTGCTGTGTCGGCGTATGTCGGGCACATAGGGAATCATATACAAGGTTTCGAGCTGTACCACATCATAAGGGGCTGCATCCAAGACCTGTAACAGCTTTTGGCGAAATGTTTCAGATATAAAACGTTCCACATGATAGGATTTACCGGCAAGCAGATTTCGAAAGGCATCAAATGCTTTAATTCGTAAGTCAAGGTCTATAAGCTCAATGGAGGTTTTTTCGCGATAGGCGGCAGGGATATCCTCCGGCTTAATATTATATTTCTCAGAATTTACAGCCAATACTTTTACCTCATGCCCGGCTTCGAGCATGCCTTCAATCATGCTGTTCATCGCCATGGGACCTCCTTCAAGAGCCGGATAAGGGGATTTATTACAAAGAAATAATATTCTCATACTGCCTTTCTTTTTACGCCTTTCAGCATGCGTGCAAACATCTTTTTCCAACTTTCGGCATCCAGCAAAGCTGCATCAGTAGCAGCTTTAAACGTAAGGAAAAGCCCTAGCGGAAGCAAGGCGACACTCGACAGCCAAACACCGATATGTGCCTCAATATCACCTACTTTCGTCATTTTTTCACCCGTAATACTGATGATGTGATAAATCACAAACAACAATACTGCCATTACCACCGGCAGCCCAAGCCCTCCTTTTCGGATAATGGCACCCAATGGGGCACCCACAAAAAACAATATCAAACATGCCACCGACAAGCTGAACTTTTTATGCCATGCAATCTCGTGCTTTCGAATGCTTTCGGCAAAGACATCCAAGTGCTTATGGTTGTCGGCTATATTGTTGCGGTTGCTGCGCGAAGCCGTGAGTGCATTTTCGATAATGCTGAATTGTTCGCCCGAGTCGAAGTTATCCAAGATTGGCCATTTCAGCTCTTGCTGCTCAAGCGCGATGTCTAAGCTGTCGGCAGCCAACGAATCAGCTTCGGGCAAAGGCATTTTGGGCCTTCTCGCCCGATGGGACAATGGTTTATTCACCGTATCAATGGTAGAAAGATTTTGGTAACGACGGTAAAAATTATCTTCAAATCGGTTTCGCCTTTCGGCATAATTATCGTTTAACGAATCGATAAAAATTGTCAACTGCCGTGTAGTCAGCATGGTATAATGGCTTTTAAACAGATTTTCATCGGTTCGCGTAAGGTCAAACTCACTCAAGTCAAATTTTATCCGCTGCTGTTCAAATGCTACACGTTCAAAAGGGCGATTATCTCGATAATTTCGAGTAGAAACGATATCGTTATAGTTATATCCGTCAAAAAGTGTGAAAATAATATGTTGCTGGTCGGGACTGAGCTGCATATAACCCGATTTTGCCGTGGTAACTTTAATATTGCCCGCCCTATCGCTATGGTCGTAAATCTTTACATCATAAATGGTGCTTCCGTCTTTATCTTTTCTGCCGATGCGGATGATATAATTTTCAATACCATTATAAAATACGCCTTCGCTGATATTAAATGCCAGCTTTTGCTGGCGAACGTCATACAGCAAGGACTGAAATTTAAGGTTTGCCACCGGAAGCACATTATTCGAAAAGCCGTATGCCAACAAGCTGATAAACACAGACAAATACACCAAGGGGCGCATCACCTTCCAAATGGAGATACCGGATGCCTTCATGGCTACCAGCTCATAATGTTCGCCAAGATTTCCAAAGGTCATCAATGAAGAAAGCAAAATCGCCAAAGGCAGCGCCAATGGCACAAAGGTTGCGCTCGCATAAAACATTAAGCGTGCAATGACGGTAAACTCAAGACCTTTTCCCACCAAATCATCTATGTACTTCCACAAAAACTGTAAAAGCAATATAAACAAGGCAATAAAAAAAGTCAGTACCAAAGGTCCCAGATAAGACCTCAGAACATAGCCATATATCTTTTTCAATGCTTTATCGAATTGAAATCACAACAAAAATAAACCAATTCGGCATGACCGCCCTTCATTTGAACGCTCAAAAGCAGAAAATCGTGTTTTTTATGCCAACTAATCAATCTTTTCGGCATTGAGATTGCCTGCTGCATTCACACAAGCCCGCAATTCAAGCTGCATAATTCATGAATTAAGCAGGTCAAATGCAAATCCTAACAAATTTACGCATTTGATGCCTTAAATAAACATAAAAACAATCAAAAACAGCAAAACAAAGGGATTTTCGCCATATCTTTGCACCCACTTTCCAAAAATTGAATTCAACAATATTTTTACAAATCATTTTTAATTATGAAATCACAATTTCTTTTATTGATTACATTTTTGATGTTTTTTGGTTTTGCTTGCCAAAACAATGCTAGCCAAAGCGAACAAGCCGACAATACACCCGAACAAGTGGATATGCACACAAGTAGAATTTCACTCGATTGGGCAGGTGTTTACGAAGGCACTTTGCCTTGTGCGGATTGCGAGGGAATTCAAACAAGATTAGCACTTTATGAAACAGGAGTTTACACACTTACCAGCACTTATTTGGGCAAAGAAAAGAATCGTTTTGAAGAAAGCGGCAGCTTTGAATGGGTAAATAATGATGGTGCAGTGCATTTGAAGAGCGAAGACGATCAAGGATATACCTTTTTAGTAGGTGAAAATCAGCTGTTTATGCTCGACAGAGAAGGCAATCGTATCACAGGTGAGCTGGCAGATTTTTATATCCTCAGAAAAAAGGAAGTCCCCTCGGAGCTTGAAGGCGTACATTGGAAGCTGATTGAGCTGAACGGAAAAGCCATTATTCCCGACGGAGATTTTAAGGAAGCCTTTATATTCTTTAATCCCGAAGACAATAATGTTCACGGAAATAGCGGCTGCAACAGCTTCAGCGGCGCTTACGAGCATCCCGAACAATTCCGCCTGCGCTTTGGCAATATTGCTGCCACACTCATGGCTTGCCCCGAAATGGAAATTGAAAAAGAACTGTTCGAGCTGTTTGAAATAGTGGATAATTACAGCATCGGCTATGGCAGATTATCACTTAATAAAGCACGTATGGCGCCTTTGGCAATTTTTGAAGCAGTAGATGCAGAATAAATTCCGAAATCAGTCAATAAGCTGATATTCAGAGTTTAAAATTGATAAAATAGCATCTGGTTTAAATAACCTGCATAATTCATGAAATAAGCAGGATAAATCAGTTGCTATTTATTTTTTTGCACAAACTGATAACTTATTCCAATGCGCAAACCTGCATCAAATACGCGTTCAGGGTATTTTGACGATTGAAACGAAATAAGTGCATGCATTTTAGCATAAGGCTGTGCAAAAACCGAAACACCGGAAGCAAAATCATATTTGGCACCAAAACCCAATTGTGCACCTATACCGGATTGCTTGGAAATAACTTGGCGTTCAAACACATCAATATCGAATAAGATGCCCGCTAAGCCGTAAAAGTATTTTGCAAAATTGATGCGGGCTGAAACCGGAAGACTCACTAATTTCAGCTTTACCGGCAGCGACAGAAAATGTAATTCAGGATATAAAGGCGAAACAATAAAACTTTGCTTGCTGTATTCCAATCCTGTTTCTATTTCAAGCTTTTCAGTAAGAAAGCGGCTATAATTAAAACCGATTGTAAAGAGTTTATCGGCATTATAGGAAGCTGCCCCATCGAGTGTTGCAAAGCGAATTGCCGAGTTTGTACCAAAAGGCACCACTGACAAGCCAATCGCATGCATGTCCCGGATTTGATTTCCTTGCTGTGCATGAGCAGAAAATGACAGTATGTCAGTCAAAAGAATGAAAAATATATAGGCTCGTTTCATCACACAAAATTTTGTAAATAGATGTTTATAAGGCATTTCAACATATATAAACAAGCAAAAAGCATGCCTTAGCTGCATAATTCACCAATTCATAAGCTTGTCAATCTAACTTTATCGTGATACGCTTATTATCATTTCGCTAGAAGTTTTTAGTAGCAAACTAAAAAAGTGATTATTACAAAATGAATTGGTGAATTAAGCAGGCTTAAAACCGTTTTGAAACAAGGTCAATTTTTCAAATATCGAGCTTGATAATTTATTTCAATTTATCGTGTAGGGAGTCTTGCAATTGGGTAAAGTGGAAACGAAATCCTTCTTGCAAAAGCCGTGTTGGGAGGGCTCGCGTACCATTTAGAAGCAACTCTTCAGCCATTTCACCCATAAAAAGGCGCATTAGTGATGCCGGCATAGGCAGTATGGATGGTCGTTTCAGGGTGATTCCCAGCTGTTTTGCAAATTCTTTTTGGCGTACAGGCTCCGGAGCAGACAAGTTATACACTCCTTTGCTCGATTTATTGTCCAATAAAAACAATATGGCTTCCACCTCATCTTCAATATCAATCCACGACATCCACTGATTGCCGCTTCCGATTTTTCCTCCGGCAAAAAAGCGAAACGGCAATGCCATCTTAGGCAGCACACCTCCTTGATTGGACAATACAATGCCTGTACGCACTACCAGCAAGCGCTCGCTTAGCTGTTCAAACTTTTGTGCCGCCTTTTCCCATCGCTTACTTACATCAGCCAAAAAGCCGCTGCCTGCCTCATCTTCTTCGGTGAAGCTGCGTTCATCGTCAAAGCCGTAATAGCCTATGGCTGAAGCCTGAATAACTGTTTCAAGCTTCATCTCGGCAGCTTCCAATAGGGTAAACATCAGTTCGGTAGACTGTATTCTACTCCATAAAATAGCATCTTTCCGCTTGGATGTCCATCGTCCGTTTCCAATCCCTTCGCCGGCAAGATTAATGAGTACGCTGCTCCCCTCCACCATGGCTGCCAAGCTGGAAGGGGGCTGATGCCAGTCGGCAAACTGAATGCCGCTATCCTTAAAAATGGTACGTGCCCTTGGGATATTGCGCGAAAAGACAATCAATTCATGCCTGCCCAGCAAACGTTTTACCAATGCCTGCCCAATTAATCCCGTAGCTCCGGTTAAAATGATTTTCATAGTTTGGATTTGCTTTAACAGTATAACAATGGAGTAGGCTTTTTTGTTTATATCGGGTATAAACTAAAAATTCGATTAGCAGATTTTAAGAAGCTCCTTATCTTTGCAGTCTTTTTAAGCGAATTTTGGCAGTAAACATTAGTTATAAACGCATTTGGACCATCGCCTACCCGATTATTTTGGGTAGCGTTGCCCAAAATCTCATAAATGTAACCGACACGGCATTTTTAGGTCGTGTGGGAGAAGTCGAATTGGGTGCAGCTGCCTTAGGCGGCATGTTTTATTTGATATTGTTTACCGTTGGCATGGGCTTTGGCACAGGTCTTCAAATTATGATGTCGCGCCGCTTCGGTGAGGGAAGAAAACATTTAATCGGGAAAAGCTTTGACCATGCCATTTATTTCATGATTCCGGTCGCCCTCATCAGCTTCTTGATTATGAAATACTTAGGCGACCCCATACTGCGACTTGTAATTGATTCGACTGAAGTATATAAGGCTTCGGTGCGCTTTTTAAATTACCGCATGTACGGGATATTTTTCGCGGCGGGACAAGTGATATTTCGAGCATTTTATGTGGGGATAGCCCAAACGAAAATCATCACCTGGAGCACGGTGGTGATGGCAGTGGTGAATATATTTTTGGATTATGCGCTTATCTTCGGAAAGTTCGGCTTCCCGGAAATGGGTGTGGAAGGGGCTGCCCTTGCCTCCACCATAGCAGAAGGGGTGACTTTTGTGTATCTGATGGGGTATGTACAGCTTAAAAAGCACCATAAAGAGTTTGGGATGTACAAGTTTAGTGGGTTTGACCGCAAGCTGTTTAGCAGAAGCTCACGCCTTGCCATACCAATTATGGTGCAAAATTTCTTTTCGTTTGCCGTATGGTTTAGCTTTTTCTTGTTTGTTGAAAAATTAGGCGAACAAGCATTGGCAGTTTCCAATATCATCCGAAGCGTATATATCGTATTGATGATTCCGATTTGGGGGTTTGCAGCCGCATCCAACTCCATGGTAAGCTATTTGATAGGCATGAAGAAGTCCGATATGGTGTTTTTGCTGTTACGAAGAATCGAATTGATGGCAATAGTTGGAGTAGGAATACTTGTAAGCTTGTCGTTCATCTTCCCGGATTTTATTCTTCAAATTTATACCAATGATAGCGAGCTGATAAAACAAAGCATAGGTCCGCTTAAGGTAATCGGTATTAGTTCCATATTTTTAGCCTCGGGAAATATTTTGTTCAACGGGGTGATGGGCACCGGTAAAACAACTGTTTCATTTTTAATTGAAGCAATTGTGATTCCCATTTATGTACTATTTGTGTATGTGGCGATTTATCATTTCAATGCGAATGTAACTGTCGCTTGGATTACTGAAATAGTTTACGGCATCCTACTCACCATTTTATCCTATCTCTACCTAAAAAAAGGAAATTGGCGGAAGAAGACGATTTGATAAAGATACACTAAGTCATTCATATACAAATGTATAGGGCTTATGTTGCACTTTCCACTATTGCGATTTCCTCTTCTGTTAAACCATAAAGTTCATAAACTAATTGGTCGATTTCTGCTTCTAAAGCTGTGGTATCGGCAGACGGATTTTCTTGTTTGAGATCGATGACGTTTTCAACAATTAAAACAATCTTTTTCTCGCCTGAATCACTTGGATAAGGAATAGGAAGTTGTTCCAAAAACGCTTTCTTATAACGTATCTTCCCAACCAACTCTCCACCCATATAAAATGTTTTGAAAAAGAAAGTCGCTGCTTTAGAGTTTAATATTGCCGTCAAATATTTAAGTTTCTCACCAGAAATAAAAAATACTGTAGCTTCTGGATAATAACCTTTTTCATCATAATAAAATTGAGGTTCACTAACTATTTCTGAAAAGATGATTTTTGCATCATCAAATTTATCCTGTTTAATTCACAAACCTACAATTTTCTTTCTAATCATCCCATTTTC
>CAZDWA010000099.1:0-7105 GCA_964509065.1 uncultured Lentimicrobiaceae bacterium | reverse complement strand
GGGGGGTGATATGTATGAATGGTATATAAAGCATCTCTACATCTCTAACGGTTAAGTGTTCAATAATAAGCAATTTTTCAATGAAAAGCAAATAATTTGTTAAAAAAAATCTTAGATTCTTTAATAAATTCATAAAAAATGGATTTGCGATATTGAAACACCTACTTTTGTAGTTTAGCTTTAAATTCACTCCAAATGAAAAACAGAATAATTGAATCCATTATCTTAGCCATTGGCATTGCTGCCATGGGCTATTTCATTCAAAGCGGCATCAACAGCTATGCTTCGCGCGACAGGCTGGTTACCGTAAAAGGGCTTGCCGAGCTGGAGCTGCCTGCCGACAGGGTTATTTGGCCCATAGTGTACAAAGAAGTAGGCGATGATTTACTGAGTTTGTACGATAAATTGCACGCCAAGAATGAAATTGTAGCTTCATTTCTTAAATCAAACGGAATTGATGCGGAGGAAATAAGCATATCCGCTCCCATGGTGTATGACTCCCAAGCCGAACGCTACAGCAGCAATACAGCAATTTACAGATACAATGTCACTTCCGTCATCACCGTCAGCACGGATAAGGTGGAACAAGTGCGTCAATTAATAAGCCAACAAGGCAAGCTGCTTAAACAAGGCATTGCCATTACCGAAGATTATCAGTATCATACCGCATACAGCTTTACCCGCTTGAACGATATTAAACCCCAAATGATTGAAGATGCCACAAAAAGTGCTCGTGAAGCTGCCATTAAGTTTGCAGAAGATTCGGATAGTAAATTAGGCAAGATTAAACGCGCATACCAAGGACAATTCAGCATCAGCAACCGCGATGAAAACACTCCGCATATCAAGAATATACGGGTTGTGACTACCGTTGAATATTATTTAAAAGATTAACAGCTGTTCAGCGCAAAATAGGCAGGTGATCATTCGGCTGGCGATGTTTTAGCAAAGTTACTTTAGCAAAAAGACAAGTCTTAGGTTCTAAAGTGCAGATTTAGGTTTGATGAAGTTCAGCTGAAGAATATCATACAAATACACTGAAATATGATGTACCCTTCGGCTTCGCTCAGGGTACCGCATCACTCATGATTCAATGATGCGCCCTGAGCGAAGCTGAAGGGTACATCACTTAAATCGTTCCAATAAGTTTTATCTTACCATTAAGTAATAAACTTAAGACGGTTTTGGCTTTAAAATACCTAATCACCTAATACACTGTAAATTAGCTAAATTCATTTTAGCTTTAACTGCTGATTATCAATATTTTATAAAATTTTGACTTTTTATCAAAAATAGTATCTTTGCCTTACGAATTCTTAAATATTCTAATTAAAAACAATGCATTATGGCATACAATCTATTAAAAGGAAAAAGAGGAATCA
This sequence comes from uncultured Lentimicrobiaceae bacterium, assembly GCA_964509065.1. GTDB lineage: Bacteria > Bacteroidota > Bacteroidia > Bacteroidales > F082 > JALNZU01. The sequence continues at coordinate 5,723 of CAZDWA010000099.1, read as the reverse complement.
TTTTTGGTGCTCTTGACAATAAATCAATCGCTTGGAAGGTGGCTGAATTGGCACATGAAGAAGGCGCAATTTTCACCCTAAGCAATACGCCTATTGCATTACGCTTTGGCGAGCTCGACGAGCTTGCTGCCAAATGCAATGCCGAAATTATTCCCGCCGATGCGACCAGTGTAACAGATTTGACCCATGTGTTTGAGCGCAGCCAAGAAGTATTGGGCGGTAAAATAGATTTTGTACTGCACTCTATCGGGATGTCGCTCAACGTACGTAAAAAGAAGGTATACAACGATTTAAACTATGACTTTTTAAATAAAACCCTTGATATATCTGCAATTTCATTCCACAAAATGATTCAAGTGGCATTTCAGTTGGATGCAATTAACGAATGGGGTTCAATAGTTGCATTATCTTATGTGGCGGCACAACGCACCTTATACGGATATAACGATATGGCGGATGCCAAAGCCTTGCTCGAATCAATTGCGCGCAGCTTCGGATATATTTACGGACGCGAGAAAAAGGTACGCGTGAACACCATTTCCCAATCACCCACACGCACCACAGCAGGTAGCGGCGTGAAAGGAATTGACGGATTGATGGACTTTACTGACCGCATGTCGCCCCTAGGCAATGCCACAGCCGAAGAATGCGCCAGCTATTGCATCACCTTGTTCTCCGACCTGAGTCGAAAAGTAACCATGCAAAATTTATATCATGACGGTGGCTTTTCAAATATGGGTATGAGCCTCAAAGCCATGCAGATGTATAACAAAAGCTTTATGGGAACCGATTCATTGGAAGAATTAGAGTAAAAGCTGAAAACAAGTTTATTTTCAGATTTTATTCGAGTGAATAAGCCCTAATCTGCCTAATTCAATCAGTTTTTTGATGGCTAAATTGCCCTAAAGCACTAAATAGCATGAAAAAATTGCATTAAATATATTCAGCTTAAAAATTAATTTCTTTACTTTGCTGAAAGAGGATGCTTTTGCCAAATCCTTGCCCGTATATTGCAAATCGGCTGAATCTATTCAACCGAAATACAGCGCAAGTAAGGGAGTTTATTCGATATAAATGGCGTTGGAAGCATTCTTAATCAATATTTCATTGAAGTGAAGCAGGCTGAGATACGTACTACATCCTTCGGCGACTCGCCTTTGGCGAAGCTTATCAGCATTCGATATCAAAATGGGGCACAGCTGCAGCTCACAAACTATGGAGCAAAGCTTGTGGCACTTTTTGTAACGGATATGCAGGGCAAGCCCACCGACATCGTGTTGGGATATCCCGACTTATACGGCTATATGTACGGAAATCGCTTTTTTGGCTCCAACCCCGGTCCATTTGCCAACAGAATTGCCAATGCTTCTTTTGTTATTGACGGACATAAAACCCAAATTGAACCCAATGCGGGAAAGCATTTGCTGCATAGTGGCAATAAAGCCTTGGAATCCGTCTTTTGGGATGTTGAAGTCCAATCCGAATACATAAAGTTTATCTACAATAGTCCGGACGGGGAATTTGGTTTCCCGGGAAATAAGCGCTTTGAAATTCGCTATCATTGGTCTGAAAATTCGATATTAACAATTGATTATCAAGTTGTTAGTGACAAAGACACACACATTAACCTCACGCATCACTCCTACTTCAACCTTGAAGGAGAGCAGAGCGGAAGTATTTTGGATCATCAAATTCAAATACAGGCTTCGCATATTTTAGAAGTCGATGAGGAATCAATCCCTAGTGGAAAGCTGATAGCGGTTGAAGGCAGCCCACTGGACCTGCGCCATCCCGTAAAAATTGGCGAGCGCATCTTTGCAGACCATCCTATTTTAAAGCAAACAATGGGCTTCGATCAATGTTATGTGATTGACAGAAATGGGAACAGTCTTCGCTATTGTGCAGGGCTTAAAGCAGAAAAAACCGGCATCAGCATGGATGTATATGCCACAATGCCTGCCATGCAATTTTATAGCGGCAATCATGATAACGGCCTCATAGCCGGAAAATCGGGAAAGATTTATCCGATACATTCGGCTGTATGCCTTGAGCCACAGCACTATCCTAATGCTCCAAATATCGACAGCTTTCCTTCCAGCCTGATTCGAGCCGGGCAAGCATATAATGAAACAATTCAGTTACAATTCAATAAAAACCTTATTGCATGAGATTCAACACACTTGATTACAGCGTTTTAATAGCCTATATGCTGCTTATCCTCGGTATAGGGCTTTGGGTGTCACGAACTAAAAAAGGCAGTAAAAAAAGTGCTTCCGACTATTTTTTGGCAGGCAAAGGGCTTCCGTGGTGGATTATCGGAGCTTCAATCATTGCTTCCAACATCTCTGCGGAGCAGTTTATCGGTATGTCGGGCTCAGGATTTGCCATCGGGATGGGAATTGCATCGTATGAATTTATGGGGGCACTCACGCTGATTGTCGTGGCAGTTGTATTTATGCCAATTTTTCTGAAGATGGGCATATATACCATGCCGGAGTTTTTGGAAAGGCGCTACGACAAACGGGTAAAAACAACAATGGCAATCTTTTGGCTTGCAGTATTTATTTTTGTCAACCTCTCCTCTATCTTATATCTTGGCGCACTCACCATCAAAAATGTGCTATTTGAAGGACAATATATGTACATCATGGGCTATTCGATTGACCCTTTATGGCCCGGCATCATCATTTTAGGCTTGTTTTCTGCGGCATATTCGGTTTCAGGCGGCTTGAAATCGGTTGCCGTGACGGATGTGGTACAAGTGGTATTCCTTATTGGAGGCGGCTTGCTTACAACCTGGGTTGCTTTAAGTTACCTTAGCGATAGCGGCAATGTAATTGACGGCTTTGTGCGCCTTACGCGCGAAGCACCCGAAAAGTTTGACATGATTTTAACCAAAGACAATCCACAGTACATCAATCTGCCGGGAATCAGCGTATTGCTTGGAGGTATGTGGGTTGCCAATTTGTATTATTTTGGTTGTAACCAATACATTATCCAGCGTGCTTTGGCAGCAAAAAGCCTTAAACATGCGCAAAGCGGACTTGCCTTTGCAGGCATCCTGAAGCTGTTACTGCCACTGATAGTGGTTATTCCGGGAATTGTAGCTTTTGTGATTACTAACGACCCGGACGGATTACATTATAACGAAATCACCAAAGCGGATGCCGCCTACCCTTGGCTGTTGCATAATTTTGTCCCTAACGGACTTAAAGGGCTTGCATTTGCCGCCTTGGTAGCTGCCATCGTAAGCTCACTCGCCTCCATGATGAATAGCATTTCAACCATATTTACCATGGATATTTATCATGGATATATAAATAAAAATGCAAGCCAAAGCCATTTGGTAACGACCGGACGCATCACTGCTGCCATCGCACTTATCATTGCCATACCCACCGCAATCATGCTTCAAAACTTGGATCAGGCATTTCAGTTTATTCAAGAGTTTACGGGATTTGTAAGCCCGGGTGCATTGGCAATCTTTTTATTGGGCTTTTTCTGGAAACGAGCTACCTCAAACGGGGCTTTATTAGCGGCAGTAGGTACCTTTGTGTTTTCGGCAGCCTTCCGATATTTTATGCCCGAGCTACCGTTCATGGATCGCATGGGAATCGTGTTTATTTTAACGGTATTGCTGATGGTTGCCTCCGCATATATCGAGAAAAAGCCGGTGTCAGATAAGGTGATTCAGATTGATAAAGAACAGTTTCGTACCGGCAGCGGATTCAAGCTTGCTTCCTTGGTAATCATTATCATACTTTCCGTAATTTATATTATGTGGTGGTAAAATCTTACCTGCATAATTCACCAATTCATAAGTTTGTCGATCTAACTTTATCGTAATAAGCTTATGAACATTGCGTTAGGATCATTTATTAGTAAATTCAAAAAGTGTGCTTATTATACAATGAATTTTGATTTAATTTTGGTAATTTTTACGTTATGAGTTGTTCGCAGTAGTTGGCTACAGCTTCACAGCTCACGCCTTAAAATTTCTCAAAATTAAATTCATGAATTAAGCAGGTTAAATTATGATTGAGACAATCAAAAAAATATTTCACGAAAAATATGGCAGCTCCTGCCGGATGTATGCCGCCCCGGGTCGCGTAAACCTCATTGGGGAGCATACCGATTATAATGACGGATATGTACTTCCGGGCGCTATTGATAAGCATATTATTGTAGCGATAGCCCCCAACAACAGCAACAGCTATCGTGTGTTTGCCGCCGACCTGAATGAAGAATTTCACTTTGGTGAAACAGCAAGCCCTTCCGACACCGCCTGGGCAAATTATATTATTGGTGTAGTGATGGAAATAAAAAAGCGCGGACATCATTTTGACGGTTTTGATGCCGTCTTTGGAGGGGATATCCCCTTGGGTGCCGGCATGTCGTCTTCAGCGGCTTTGGAATCGGCATTTGGTATTGCCATAAACGATATTTGGAAGCTTGGGCTGAGCACCAAAGAGCTCGCGGAGGTCGGACAACTGGCAGAGCATAATTTTGCCGGTGTACGCTGTGGCATCATGGACCAATTTGCTTCATTGCATGCAAAAGCGGGAAAGCTTATCCGCCTTGACTGCCGTAGCTTAGATTATGAGCTGATTCGTTTTAATCCTCGCGGATACCGCCTGCTGCTTATTGATACATGCGTTAAGCATGCCTTGGCAAGCTCGGAATATAATGTACGACGCAGCCAGTGCGAAGAAGGAGTTGCAATTGTACAAAAGAAATATCCACAAATTCGAAAGCTACGCGATATTCATGAGGAAATGCTGAAAGAATCACAAGATGAAATGTCGGAAGTGGTATACCGACGCTGCCTCTACGTGATACAAGAAAACGAACGAGTGCTAAAAGCATGCAAGGCATTGGAACAAGATGATTTTGAATCCTTCGGCAAGGAAATGTTTGCATCACATCAAGGCTTGTCCACACTTTACGAAGTAAGCTGCGAGCGCCTCGACTTTTTGGTCATGCTGGCACAACAGCAGCAGGCAGTGGCTGGAGCGCGTATGATGGGAGGCGGTTTTGGAGGCTGTACCATTAATCTTATTAAAGAAGAAGGATACGAAGACTTCAAAGCATTGGCAGCTTCAGAATTTGAAAGGACATTTTGCATCCCACCCAAATTTTATGAAGTAGCCATCGGCGAAGGAGCAGCTCCTTTGAAGGAAGTGTTGTAAGAATTGTCAATGAGCAATTAGCAATGTACAATTAACAATTAACAATTAACAATTGATAATTACTCATTGCACATTGCACATTGTAAATTGCACATTGCACATTGTAAATTGCTTACTGCTTCATCAATTTCTGCACCCGCCAGCGCTCTCCGTCCCAAAAGCGTAGCAAATACAAGCCTTTTGACAGATGTGCTATATCCAAAGTGTGAAAATGGCTCATGGGCTTTGCGCTGTACAACAGCTTACCGCTAGGGCTATAAAGCTCAATCATTGCGTTTTCAAGAGCAGTGTTTGCAGCAAGTTGTATTTGGACTTCGGTATTGGCAGGATTTGGAAAAATATTGAAGCTTGTTTCTTCATTTATTTCGGGAATCGTTACTATGAAATTACAATAAGGTACGATACCTGCTTGAAAATCAAAATCATTGTCCTCGTAACATCGGAAACCACCACCCTCAAACAAATCTGCTATGCATCCCTCATGTTCAGGAAACATATACCAATTCAAAGGTCCAATCTTTTCAACAACCATTC
>CAZDWA010000098.1:4548-7199 GCA_964509065.1 uncultured Lentimicrobiaceae bacterium | reverse complement strand
TTGAGTTGGCTGATGGCATTGCTTTTGCGGATGATTTGCATCAAATCACTGAAAGCCTTTCCCAAACGGACGATATGCTTCGCCTGATGGACGAAGGAATTCCTTTCCCCATACGCGATTATTTTGATTTGCGGGTTGCATTTCAGCATTTGCGCATTGACGGGACCTATATCGAGCAAGAAGATTTATTTGATTTAAAAATCAGCTTGGAAAACTTAAATGCCTTATTGCGTTTTCTCAGTTCCGAATCGGCTTTGGAATACCCTTCTTTGGTTCAAATCGCAAAAGATATTTACCTTGATAATCAGCTTCTTAAAGAGTTAAGGCGGATTGTGGACGATAAGGGCGAAATCCCCGATAATGCATCTCCCGAATTGGCGGATATTCGTCGCGATATACGTCAAAAGCAGTCCGGCATCGAGCGAAAGATTCGGCAAATTTTGCAGGAATCTAAGTCGGCGGGCTGGTCAGATGTCAAGGCTGAAATCACTATTCGAAACGGTCGTATGGTGGTGCCTGTACGGGCAGCCGACAAGCGCAGCCTGAAAGGATTTATACATGACGAATCGGCTACCGGGCAAACCGTATATATAGAGCCGAGCGAGATTTTTGAGACAAATAACGATATCCGGGAGCTTGAATATGCCGAAAGGCGCGAGATACAGCGTATTTTAGTGCGATTTACAAACTTAATGCGGCCTTCGCTCGATATGCTTCTCCAAGCTTGGAAGTTGTTGGCTAATATAGATTTTATCCATGCCAAAGCCTTGTTTGCCAAAGAGATAGAAGCTATTAAGCCCATGCTGGAGCCTTTCCCTTTCATCGACTGGAAGCAGGCAGTACATCCCTTATTGGAGCGTAGCTTGCGTGAGCATCAAAAGCATGCAGTGCCATTAGATGTGTATATGCATGATAAAGAGCGTATTGTGGTTATATCCGGACCTAATGCCGGCGGGAAATCGGTATGCCTTAAAACGGTCGGATTGTTGCAATATATGTTGCAGTCGGGCTTGCATGTGCCGGTAGATGAAGGTTCGGTATTTGGAGTGTTTAAAAAGCTTTTTATCGATATAGGTGATGAGCAATCGCTTGAAAATGACCTTAGTACCTATAGTTCGCATTTGTTGCACATGAAAAATTTCCTTGAATTTACGGATGCGAACAGCTTATTTTTGATTGATGAGTTTGGCACAGGCACAGAGCCTCAATCCGGCGGTGCCATAGCCGAAGTGGTACTGGAGGAGCTGAACAAACGGGCTGCTTTTGGCTTGGTTACCACACATTATGCCAATCTGAAGCTGCTTGCAGGCGGGGAGGACGGTATTGTAAACGGTGCTATGCTCTATGACAATAAAAAGATGGAGCCGCGTTATATTTTAAGTATCGGCAAGCCGGGAAGCTCATTTGCTTTTGAGATAGCACGCAAAACGGGTTTGCCGGAAGCGCTTCTGCAAAAGGCAGCCGATATCACCGGACTTTCGCAGCTAAATTTTGAACAACAGCTTCAGCAACTTGATATTGACAAGGCTGAGTTGGCAAAAAAACAGCGTGAATTAGACTTGGCGGAAGAGGTGATGACGGAGGTGGTGGGCAAATACAGACGCTTGCACAATCAGTTGGAAGAACGCCGTAAAGGCTTGATGAAGCAGGCAAATAAAGAAGCCCAAGAGCTGATTGACAAAGCCAATAAAAAGATTGAGCTGACGATACGGCAAATCAAGGAGGCGCAAGCTGAAAAGTCCAAAACAAAGAAAGCACGTGAAGAGCTGCTTCAGCTGAAGCCGGAGCTTGAAAAAGAAACCCTTGATAAATCAAAAGATAAGCTGCAGCAAGTAGGAAAAGAGGAAGAGCTTGGTGAAATTAAAGTCGGTGATACAGTACGCATCGAAGAAATGGATGTGGAGGGCGAATTGGTGTTTCTCAGCGAGCAAGAAGCAGTAGTTGTATTTAATTCGGTGAAGTTGCGTACATCTCCTGAAAAAATTAGCCGGCTGAGTAAATCAAAGCAGCAAACTGCGCCAGCAGGGGCTAGGAGACAAAGCAGCCAACAAACGGTCGACTTAAATGAAAAGCTTGAAAGCTTCCGCTTGACAATTGATGTGCGTGGTCAACGTGCCGAAGAGGCTTTGGATGCGGTATCAAAATACTTGGATGAATCCCTGCTACTGAGCGTGAAAGAAGTGAGTATACTGCATGGAAAAGGGAACGGAATTTTGAGGCAAGTGATACGTGAATTTCTGAGCAGCCAAAAAGAAGTGGCTTCCTTTGAAGATGCCCCCCTGCAAGCCGGAGGAACGGGTATCACAAGGGTTAAACTAAGATAAAAAATTGTAAATCAATTAATTGACTATTAAAATTTATGCGTAACTTGCAGTTTGTCTTCTTTTTCGCTATTGTTTTTAGCCTTCATTTTCTTATAAACCTCTACATCTTCAACAAGGGCTTACGGAGTTTTGAGTCGGGCTCAAACCTTCGTTTGTGCTACAGTATCGGGTTTTGGACTTTGGCATTATCTTATTTTGTAGGCCGACTGCTCGAAAAGCTCTATTTGTCGTATGTGAGTGATTTATTCACTTGGATAGGCTCATTTTGGCTTGCCGCCATGCTGTATCTGTTTCTTATTGTGCTGTTTATTGATGTATTACGGCTGA
>CAZDWA010000098.1:0-4538 GCA_964509065.1 uncultured Lentimicrobiaceae bacterium | reverse complement strand
TGCCATTTTTTCACCACTTGGGGATATTTTCACAAAAGCCGCATCTGCTGACCATCGGAATTGCCGTTTTTGTATTTCTTTTACTCTTGGGAGGCCATATAAATTCAATTTATCCGCGTGTGCGTACGATTGAACTGCAAAAACAAATTGCGGATGTGAATCCGGAGGAAATCAAGCTTGTATTGGCAACGGACATCCACCTTGGAACGATTATCAGTACTAAAAGAGTCCGACGTATTGTGGAACTCATCAATAAGCAGCAAGCCGATTTGGTACTGTTTGCCGGCGATATAGTGGACGAGGATTTGACTCCGGTCATACGACAAAATTTAGGTGCAATCTTATCTGAAATAAAACCCCCTCTCGGCTTATACGGCATCACCGGAAATCATGAATATATTGGTGGTGCCCATGCAGCTGTGGAATATCTTAGCAAGCACGGCATTGTCATGCTACAGGACGAAATGCTGCAAATTACAGATCAAATTGTTGTGGTAGGCAGAAATGACTTGAGTTCCAATCGTTTCAATACCAAAAAACGCAAGCCTTTAACCGAAATATTGACAAGTGTTTCAAAAAATCAGTTTGTGATTGTCATGGATCATCAGCCTTCAAAGATTTTCGAAGCAGTAGAGGCAGGAGCGGATTTGGTACTTTCGGGGCATACACATCATGGACAGCTTTGGCCCCTGAATTATATCACACAAGCTATGTTTCCCATCAGCTGGGGGCTCAAGCGTTTTGAAAATACAACTGCATATGTCTCAAGTGGGGTGGGTAGCTGGGGACCTCCCGTACGTATTGGCAACAAGCCCGAAATTGTTGTATTTACACTGAAATTTGTGAATTAATTCTGCCGGATTTTCTTCTTCGAATCCTCCCTTGGAGCTTGTGAATGAGCCTTATCAGGTTAAATAATGTTAATTGATTGATGGCAAAACAGTTGAGAAAGCTTTAAAATGCTTTATGGCATGCGGTTTTTTTAATATTTTTGCAGATTAATCATATTCGTACACTCATGATGTTAGATTCGGAAAAATTTGTCGGCGAAGGGCTCACCTACGACGATGTCTTGCTTGTTCCTGCGCACAGCAGTGTTTTACCACGTGAGGTGAAACTGAATTCCATGTTTTCACGAAATATCCAGCTGAACATACCCATTGTTTCGGCAGCTATGGATACCATCACGGATTCTTCCATGGCGATTGCCATTGCGCAAGAGGGTGGTATTGGTGTGATACACAAGAATATGACGGTCGAAAAGCAGGCAGCCGAAGTGAGGAGAGTGAAACGTGCAGAAAATGGAATGATTATTGATCCGATTACTGTACATGAAGATGCGACGGTAAAAGACGTGATCGATCTCATGCAAGAGTTTCATATTGGCGGTATTCCGGTGATAAGCATGGATAACCGCTTGGTGGGAATTGTTACGAATCGCGACCTCCGCTTCGAAAGGCGTACCAATCGTTCGGTACAAGAGGTGATGACAAAAGAAAATCTGATTACCACCACGGAATTCACTGATTTTGAGCAGGCTGCCGAGATATTGCAAGAGCATAAGATTGAAAAACTTCCGGTGGTTGATAAGGACTTCCGACTTGTGGGGCTTATCACCTACAAGGATATCATTAAAATCAAAGCCCGCCCGAACGCATGTAAAGACAGCTTTGGTCGTTTGCGCGTGGCAGCGGCTGTAGGCATTGCTTCCAATACTTTGGAACGTGTGTCAGCCCTCAAGGAAGCCGGAGTGGATGCCATCGTGGTAGATACCGCACACGGACATTCGCAAGGGGTGCTGCAAATGGTTGCCCATATCAAAAAGCTATATCCTAATATCGATTTGGTAGCAGGAAATATTGCTACTGCTGAGGCTGCACTCGACCTCGCCAAGGCAGGTGCCGATGCCATCAAAGTAGGTATCGGACCCGGTTCCATATGTACCACACGCGTGATTGCCGGCGTGGGAGTGCCGCAGCTTACTGCTGTGTATGAAGTGGCAAAAGCATTAAAGGATACCGATATTCCGGTTATCGCCGATGGCGGAATTCGCTTTACGGGCGATATTGTAAAGGCTTTGGCTGCAGGAGCTTCCACCATTATGGCAGGCTCGCTTTTTGCGGGAGTGGATGAAGCTCCGGGTGAAACGATTATCTTTGAAGGAAGAAAATATAAAACATATCGCGGGATGGGATCGCTGGAAGCCATGCAGGAAGGCTCAAAAGATCGCTATTTCCAAGATGCCGAAGATGATATTAAAAAGCTTGTACCCGAAGGGATAGTCGGAAGAGTACCCTATAAAGGAAATTTATCGGAGGTGATACACCAAATGATAGGTGGTTTACGTTCAGGTATGGGATATACAGGTTCGGCAACGATAAAAGACCTGCAGAAAGCGAAGTTTATTAAAATATCGCCGGCCGGCGTACACGAAAGCCATCCGCACGATATCACCATCACACGCGAGGCACCAAATTACAGCCGTAAATAATGAATATCTTCATAAAATTATATAATTGAAAATGAGAACAATGAAAAAGATTTTAAGCTTTTTGGCCATTATGGCATTTTTTACTGTGAACGGATTATACGCACAAACAAAATTGGATAAAAAAGAATTGTTGCGTATAGGCAATGAAAAGGTAAGTGTAAAAGAATTTATGGATGTCTACACCAAAAATAATATGCCGCAAGACGATGTAGATAGAACTCCCATAGACGAATACCTCGATTTGTATGTAAACTTCCGTCTGAAGGTAAAAGAAGCAATTGCGTTGGAAATGGATACTGTCAGCTCGTTCAGGAAAGAGCTTGAAGGATATCGCAAGCAATTGGCAAAGCCTTATTTTGTCGATGAAAAGGTAAGCGAAGCGCTGTTGGAGGAGGCTTATCAGCATAAGCTTCAGGATGTGCGTGCAAGCCATATCTTGTTGATGTTGGATAAAAATGCACCCCCATCTGATACCCTTGAGGTGTGGAATAAAGCGATGGAAGTGAGAGCGCGTGCCTTGAAAGGGGAGGATTTTTCGGCACTTGCCGTGGAATTTTCTGATGACCCATCGGCAAAAGACCGTCCGGCAATCCCCAATCAACAAGGATTCCGCCCGGGCAATAAAGGGGATTTGGGCTACTTCAGTGCCTTTGATATGATTTATCCCTTTGAAATAGCAGCATATAATACCCCAGTCGGTGAAATTTCAATGCCTGTACGCTCCGATTTTGGCTATCACCTGATAAAAGTGGACGAGCGGACCGAAGCAAGCGGGCTGATAGAAGCAGCACACATTTATGTGACCGTAGATCCGGATGCGCCGCAAGAGCAGATTGATGAAAAGCAAGAAAAAATCAACTTCATACATTCTAAGATTCAAGAAGGGATGAGCTTTGAAGATGCAGTAGAAGAATATTCGGAAGACAGAGGCTCGGCACAACGTGAAGGACGCCTCAGCCGTTTCTCGGTGAACAGAATCGTGCCTGAGTTTGTAGCAGAAGTGAAGAAAATGCGTATCGGGGAGGTTTCTGCTCCCGTACGTACCATATACGGCTTCCATATCATCAAATTAATTGGGATGACAAAGCCCGGAAGCTTTGAAGAAGAAGCTCCCAAGCTCCAAGAAAAGCTGGCGAAAGACGTACGCTCACAAAAGAGTGAAGAAGCGGTTATCGCACAAATCAAAAAGGATTATAAATTCAAAACGAATGACAATAATTTGCGCAACTTCTTGGAGTCATTGGATGAATCACTCATCAATGGCGAGTTTAAAGAAGATGCATATCTCGGAAACAAAACCACACTTTTTACTATTGCAAAAGACGCGTATAGCGTAGAAGATTTTGCCGGCTTTATCGCTGAAAAGCAAAGTGCACAACGAAATACTAACCCTGCCACATACGGCTATAAGCTGTTTAAACAATTTGCGGACGAAAGCTGCATCGCCTATGAGGAAGATCGCCTTGAGCAAAAGTTTCCCGAGTTTGCCGGCTTGATGAAAGAATATCATGACGGTATTTTACTTTTCGACCTGATGGATAAAGAAGTTTGGTCAAAAGCAGTAAAAGATACCACCGGACTGAAGGAATTTTACAATGCCAACAAATCAAATTATATGTGGGGCAAACGTGCTGTTGCAAGCATTTACACAATTACTTCGGAGGATCAGCTCCCACGCATTCGTATTTTATTGGAAAACATGAATGATGACGAAAATATTCGTCAAAGCTTGGAGCGTGATAATATCCAAGGCGTACGTATCCAAATGGGGACATTTGAAGAAGGCGCAAATAAATTTGTGGATGCCACAGGCTGGCAGTTAGGCCTTGGCGATGCAGTATATGCCGATGCCGACAAGCATGTGATTATTGTACGCATTCGCGAAGTGCTTCCGCCGCAGCCCAAAGAACTTGAAGAAGCGCGCGGTATCATTACTTCGGACTATCAAAATGAACTCGAACGTGTGTGGATAGAAGAATTACGTGCCAAATATCCGGTGAAGCTGGATAATAAAGTATATAACAAGCTCAAAGCTATAACAAATTAA
>CAZDWA010000097.1:0-7352 GCA_964509065.1 uncultured Lentimicrobiaceae bacterium | reverse complement strand
TGTACCGCTTTCACCTGTTATCAATACGCTGGTAGAATCAGTATTCGCAAGTCGTTCCATCAGCTCGCCCACCTTTTGTATCTCTTTGCTTCTGCCAAGCATATGTGTTCCTTTGACGGAGTAAAGCTTTTCGGACAATACTTTTACCCTGTTTTGCGTCTTTTCAAGCTGGCGGTTCAGCTCTATGAATCGTTTGGTACGTTGGATGGCATGATGCAGCTCAGAAAGCTTAAATGGCTTTTGAAAATAGTCTACAGCACCTTCCCGAAGTGCTTCAATAACAGATTGCATATCGCCATGTCCCGAAATCATCAGCACTTCAATCTGCGGATATTCTTCTCTGATTTGGCTTAATACCTCAAGACCGCTTATTTCGGGCAGCCGTATATCGACAATTGCAATATCGATTTCGTGTTTTGTAAGGATTTTAAAGGCTTCGGAAGGGCTTGCCGCTTGATGCGTGCTGTAAGAGCGTTTGGAAAGGTATTCAACAATTTCTTCGCGTAAGCGTTTTTCATCATCGAGCACCAATATATTTAGTCGGTTCATGGAATACATTTATAGGTTTTTTGGTATTTATAAAAGCAAGCTAATGTACGATATTTTTTAAATCTTTTGGCGCTTTGTGCGGGTGATGTGGAACTTTTATGCATACTTCACTGCCTTTTTCTAAAGTGCTGTTGATTTCAATACTGCCTTTCATGTCGGTAATAATTCCGTATGAGATAGATAAGCCTAATCCGGTTCCTTCTTCGGCAGTTTTTGTAGTAAAAAACGGATTAAACACATTAACCAAATCAGGTTTGGGGATACCGCATCCATTATCACTTATTGTAAGAATGATTTCATCCTCAGTAACTTCACAATGTAATATGATTTGTTTGATAAAATTTTCCACTTTCTTTTCTTTACAAGATACGGCATGTTTGGCATTGCTAAGCACATTTAATATCACTTGCTCAAACTGTCGTCCATTTCCGTAGGAAAAGGCTTCTTCCGTAGGTAAAATAATTTGAAAATCAATCTGTTGATCTTGATACAAGCGTCGAACAAGCTTTAAACTGTTTTGGATTGCCGTTAGCACATCAAAGCTTTCACGATGGGCGGATTTTTGTTCTCGTGCAAACATGCGGACCTGATCGATAATTTGTCGGATGCGCTCAATATCCTCAAACATTAAATCAAATTTATTCTTTATATATCCCGATTCTCGCAATTCTGCTTCTAATTCGTCCAACATATTTTCGAGGCTCATAGAAAGACCTCCAAGTGGTTGATTTATTTCATGTGCAATACCTGCAGCCAGCTCACCGAGTGACTCCAATCGTGATTTTTGCACAAAAAGCTGTTGTTGCTTTTCTCGTTGCTTCAACTCTTCCTGCACACGTTCTTCCAGAGTGGTGTTAAGTACTTCTAAGTCACGAGCATATGTGATACGGGAATCAATATTTGTTAAAAATGAAAGCAAAGCCGGCTTGTTTTCCCACAACATTTCATCCGACTTTATCTCCACCCATATTGTTTTACCAGATTTATGTACCAATTGTATGTCGAAAGGCGGAATTTCTTTGCCTGCAAGACTTAGTAGCATATTTTCCTTAACAAGGTTTACATATGATGGGTGTACAATATCAAAAAATTCGCTACCAATTAATTCGTTTGGGTAATATCCCGTTAGCTCATGGACTTGTGGGTTTATAAACAATATTTTATCATCGGAGCTGATAAATATACCGTCATTCGAGTTTTCGAAAATAAGTCGGTATTTTTCTTCACTTTCCCGTAAAAGACCTTCTACAATTTTACGTTCATTATTTTCTTTTTCAAGTTTGAGCGTGCGTTGTCTTACCCGGGCTTCCAAGCTGCGATTTAGTTGTAGTAATTGATTTTCGGCTTTTGCCCGTATAATGGCGGCACCAATGATATTTGCTGCAGTTGCGATGGAGTTAATTTCGGAAACTGACCAATCTCTTTGATTAAAACAATCGTCTAGCCCGATTGTACCAATCCAATCATTATCAATAAAAACAGGCACAGCAACAAAGGAAATAATATTATGTTTATCAAATAATTTTTGCTCTACTTCGCCATAATCATCTCGATTTCCATAAATTGTTTCACCTTGGCTTAAATCGGCAGTCAAATTTCTCACCGGAGACTTGTCTAAAGGTAAATTCTTAAACGATTGATTGTCACGACTTGATTTTACACCCCAAGCAAGCCATTCATAACTATAATAAGCATAGTTTTTCCCGTCTTCCTTGAAATTTTCGAACAAGTAAACCCTACTCACGTTTGCTGCTTCTCCAAGCCTTGAAAGCATATAATTCATGCTTTCATCATTATAGCCTTTATGAAGAATTACTTCGGCTGCTTCGCTCACGGCTTGTAGAATATTTTCACTTTTCAAAAGATTTTGTTCGGCTTTTTTACGCAGCTGTTCTTCTTCTATTATTCGTTGCTCAATACGTATTTCTTGGGCTTGTTCTAAAATCACATTTTGAAGTCTATGTGCATCAATCGGCTTGAGGAGATAAGTTTTTACACCTTTTTCGATTGCTTGCATAAAAAAGCTGGAGTCGCTATATGCCGAAATAACAATTGCCCGAAGTTTTGGGTTAATCTTTTTAATATGGGATATCATATCCAGTCCGTTCAGGAGGGGCATTCGTACATCTGTAATAACCAGGTCTGTAGGATGCTTTTTGTAGAGTTCAAGCCCTTCCAATCCATTTGAAGCTGTATAAATTTCTTCTACATAATTTTTAATCAATTGTTCGTACAATTGAAGTTGGACATGGTCATCTTCAACAATCAATACGGAAATAGCTGCTTTTTTCATGGCTGTTCATCCTTTCTTAGTTTCTTTTCTCCTGCTTCAATCCGAAGTTTTAAATGATTTTCGAATGGGGGAATAGGGCAGGAGTACTTATCATCATACGCACAATATGGGTTATAAGCTTTGTTGAAATCAATGCTAATAAGTTCCTTATCCGGTATGCTGATATCCAAATAGCGTCCGCTTCCATTTGTTTCAATCGTATTTGTTAAATCCTTAAATGGAATGAAAAGATAGTCATTTTTCGGGTCTTTTTTCAGGAAATCAAGGTTTTGGTAGGCATATAATCGAAAAATGCTGTCATTTACCTTAAATTCGACATAGCCGTATTTGCGATAAAGTGGAAGGCGGTCTGTAGTGGTGGGCATTTCAAAGGCTGCTTCAGTAGTGTCTATTACCAAAACACTTTGGAAATGCCATGCAGGATTTGGCTCAAAATAGTTTAAACCTTCAAAATCCTCTCTTAAATCAAGATGTAAAGGTGTTTTGCTGTCTTCTTTGAAATAAGTGTCTTTTTTGGCACGTGCAGCCAAAATTTCATCAATATAGTTGCCATTTTGCAAAGCAATACGCAGTTTATCTTCAGAAAACTTAGAAAATCTCGAAGATAAAAATGCGAAAAACTCGTTTAAAACCTCTGCATACGAAGCTTTATTCGGATTATTAAGCAAGGGTTTTAAAATAATGTTACCAATTAATGCTTCAGGGAAAAGCTTAGAGAACACATAATTCATTCGTTTTGTTTTCAATATATCGGCTGCAATATCAAAGCTTTGCAGTTCAATTCCCAGGCTTTCTGCTTCAATCTTCAGTGCCATGGCAGCAGCTTGTATTTGATTTGATTCTAAGCCGGAAGGGATTTTTATATAATGAATAGAATGGTGCGGATTCTCTTCCGTGAAAAACTTTTCATCACTGTCATCATTTGCTTGTTTAAACTGCACATCAGTGATAATAAACAGTTGATTATAAGTGGATTTGTGATAAAATTCCAAGACTTCTTCAATGGAACTATTACTTGATTCCGCATTCACAACCAATATGTTTTCTACCGAATTTTTCGTGTCAGCCAAGAAATAGCGAATTTTATTTATTACAAACAATATGCTTGCCACAAGCAGTATTGCAGCTACAAACCAAATATAATATCTTGATACTGTTTTTATTATGCTTTTTTTATTTTCACTCATCAGGTTTATTTTTACACTGTCAAATTCTGTACATTTGCAGTTAACGAAATTAGCATTTATTCTATGAAAATACATAATTACCGTCAACAGTATTCAAAATTTCAGCTTTTAGAGTCGGATTTACCTGCTGATCCGCTTGTTTTCTTTGAATTATGGTTTCAGGAAGCCTTATCCCGGCAAGTTGTTGAGGCAAATGCGATGATGCTTTCCACTGTTGCAGATAAGCGTCCTTCTGCCCGTATTGTTTTATTAAAAGAAGTAAGTAAAGGTGGGTTTATTTTCTTTACAAACTACCACAGTCGCAAGGGTAAAGAGCTTGCTTCCAATCATTTTGCGGCATTAAGCTTTTTCTGGCCCGAGCTGGAGCGTCAAGTGCGGATTGAGGGTTTTGTTGAATTTATTTCTGCGGAAGAGTCGGATGAATATTTCAACAGCCGTCCTTTCGAAAGCCGCATCAGCGCTATTGCATCTTCGCAAAGTGAGGTAGTTGCTTCACGTGAGGAGCTTGAATCCAAGCTGGAGGGATTGCATCAAAATCCTGACTCAGTAAAGCGTCCTTCACATTGGGGAGGCTATCGGCTGATACCGGACTGCATGGAATTTTGGCAGGGGCGTCCCAATCGCTTGCACGATCGAATCCGCTACCGAAAAAATGCAGACCAATGGGTTATTGAGCGTTTAGCTCCTTAATAAAATTAAAAATTAGAGCTTTCCCGTATCAATAATCGGAGTTTGTTGCTCCGGCTTTGCATCGATAGTTGTCGCAAGTTGATTTAATTCGTCAACAAAGCCTTTTATGGCTTCATCATCGAATGATTTTTCTTTGGCGGCTTCTTCCAATGTACCCCAGATGGGCTCACCGCAAGCAATACATTTAATGCCTTGCTCCATAAGGTATTTGACAGAAAAAGGATAGTCTCTAACCAAGTCTTCTATTTCAATATTTTTAGTAATCATGCTTTGTTTTTTGGCTTAACCCTACATAATTCACCAATTCATGATCTTATTATTCTAACTTTATCGTAATAAGATTATAATCATTGCGTTAGTAGATTTTAATAGTAATTTAAAAAGTGTTTATTATAAAATGAATTTTGATTTAATTTTGGCAGTTTTTACGTTATGAGTTGTTCGCAGTAGTTGGCTACAGCTTCACAGCTCATGCCTGAAAATTTCTCAAAATTAAATTCATGAATTAAGCAGGTAACAATGAAAGTGCAAATTTCGTCAATTTAGCCGAAGTGCTGTGTTAAAAATTACAAAAATAAAGCTAATACGTTTAAATTTAGTGTATTACATACGTCATCACTGCTTTTATTGCAGCTGATGCTGTGGTCGAAGCAGGTCATTTACGGTTTTTACCGGATTAAAAGTAATGAGGGGTGTTTCAACAAATATCGTAATCCAATCTGCCATTGCTCCATTCCAAAGTCCGGGTAATTCCATGGCTTTTAGCTCGCGTCCGTCATGAGATTTAATACTGATAAATCCTGTTTCGGGGTCAACAAATTGTGAAAGATCAAACTTTTGCCCTTTAAAATCGAATATGCCGCATACTAAATCAACCGGATTAAAGTGGGTAGCTTGTTTTACAATTTCAGCTTGTTTGGGTTCTTTCATATCAATTTGCGAGGCTTCTACAATTTGAAGTGAAACATGACCTTGACTGTCTTTTGTAAGGAATGGACCACCTCCGGGCTCGCCTTCATTTTTTACCATTCCGCAGATACGTATCGGGCGATTTAATGCAGAATACAAAAAGTCAATTTTTTCTATGTCGGAATAGCCTTCATATGCATCGGGTATGCTGATATTTAGGGTATTTTCGGCAAAATCGCGCGCTTCGGCAAGCTCTTCTTCAGTCAAATTTCCATCGTCAAGCAGATCAAGAAAATCAAAACTTTTGCTTTGATACTTCATGAGCAAGGCTCCAAATGCTTTTTTATAACGATATGTTTCTTTACGCAGCACATCCGGTACTATATTGTCAATATTTTTAATAAAGATGATATCTTGTTCTAAATCTTGTACATTTTCTATCAGTGCGCCATGCCCTCCGGGGCGAAAAAGCAGGCTGCCATCCTCATTTCGGAAGGGCACATTATCCAAATCCACGGCAAGGGTATCTGTTGAAGTTTTTTGTTCAGAAAGGCTTATTTCATAGATTAAGCCGAAACGCTTTTCATAGATTGGGATAAGTTCCTGTAATGCTTCTTCAAAGCGTTCTTTGTGCTCGGGAGAAATTGTAAAATGTATGCGTGCGATTTTATCTTCATTCACGCAATAGTTGGCTGCTTCCACCAGATGTTCTTCCAATGCCAAGCGCGTACTACCGTCATTATAGGCATGAAATTTAAGCAAAGCTTTAGGGAGGTTGCCGTAGCCAAGGCCCTTGTCCATCAGAATTAGTTCAACGATTTTCTTATAATCTGCGGATGCAAAAAGATCATCTAAATTAAGCTCGTTATTGGAAGCTACTTTGCGTAAATCTTCATAAAAAGCAGTATTTTTCAAATGGTGTAACAAATATCCCAAGCTATTGAAATCTGCTTCTTCTTCCGGCTTTAGTGTGGTCTTTTCTTCTTGTAAAAACTCAAACAAATGCTTAAACATGCGGCTTGCAGCACCTGATGCAGGAACGAATTTGAGCATATCGTATTGATCGGCTTGTTCTTCGAAATAGCGTATAAGTTCATCCAGTTCAGTGGGATTAAGTTGAACAATCCCTTTTGCGGGAGTTGCTGCGGAGACCAGCGCAATCGGTTTAAATCCTTTTTTAAAGTTAGTAAGTTGACGATTTAGCTGTTCTTGGCTAATTCCTTTCTTTTCAATCTGTTGTAAATCTTTTTCGTTAAATAGCTGCATGATATATGTATTTGCTGAATTTGGCTCAAAATTAGCAAATGGCTGCAGTTTATACAAATTTGGAATAAAAAAATGATTTTTTTTGATAGGAGTCTTTGATAAAACAAATATTGTATTAATTTTGCACCACTTTTTGCCCAGATGGTGGAATTGGTAGACACACCAGCTTGAGGGGCTGGCGCCGGTTACGGTGTGCAAGTTCGAATCTTGTTCTGGGCACTGTTTTTTGTAAGGGTGTTATGCCCAAGTGGCGGAATTGGTAGACGCGCTACATTCAGGGTGTAGTGAGCGCACGCTCGTGAAGGTTCGAGTCCTTTCTTGGGCACTTTATAAAAGTAATCAACCTTGTGGCAGGCTCACGAGGTTTTTTTATTTCCAACTGATAAGTTCCGTTTTCATTATAACCTGCATAATTCACCAATTCATAAGCTAGTCAATCTAAATTTATCGTAATATGT
>CAZDWA010000096.1:0-7370 GCA_964509065.1 uncultured Lentimicrobiaceae bacterium | reverse complement strand
CCCACCGCTGAAAAACTATGAAAATTACTTTTACTGATGCCTTTTGCCGAAGGGAAACAATTATACAAAGTATTAATTGGTGAAAATGGATTTGGTAAAAAATGTTCAGTGCGTAAATTTATTGCATAATGCTTACTGAATTCATTCTATCAAATTTTAAAATAAATATTCGTACTATATTATGTATCAATCTAATCAGATATAAAGTAATATTGCCAATATGCATGATAATTGATATTATGTTAAATAGCAAATTTACCAATGGACAATCAAATCATCAATATTCCAACAAATTTATCACAGCTAATTAATTGGATTACTCCCCTGTTAGTTGATAAGCAAAAAAAAACTCCCACTTAGTAGTGAGAGTTTCTTTTAGAAATATCTGAAATTATTCGTCAGCATCTTCGCCTTTGAGTTCTTTCAGTTTATCGTTCATGTTAAATCGTGTATAAATTGTAACAAGAACTTGTTTTGTTTCTTCATTATCCGGCATTAACTCATTTGCTTTTTCAAGATGTGGCAATGCTTTTTTAATGATTTCATTTGCCTGTTCAGTCATTTCATCATATTTCTTTGTTTCTGACAATGGCAAATCATTTGCTTCCACTTGAATTTTATTGGATTCGTTAATGTATAATGCACCTAAGTTATATACTGCATCATAATAATCCGGATTTACGGCTAAAGCTTTTGTATAATATTCTTCTGCTGTTTCTAGACTAAACATTTTTTCATTTGTCTCATCGCCATATATTGTTCCGAGCACAAAGAAAATCGAAGAATTTTCTGGATCTTGTTCAACAAGTAATTTAAGGTCATCAACAACCTTTTCTCCTTGACCTATAGCAAGATAAGCATTGATTTCCTCAAGCATAAGTCCTGCATCATCCGGATATACTTTACGTCCGTCTGCAATGGTATTCATCATTTCGTCTGTATCTCCTAAACCTCTGTAAGCAGCAGCTTTATAGCGATAAACATCCGGCTCAATGATATCAAGTTCAATAAGATTGTTGTAATAAGTCAGTGCATTTTTATAATCATCACCACGAATTGCTGCAAGCCCTGCATTCAAAAGTGCCAGTGTATCAAGCTTTTGAATTGATTGTGCTACATCAAATGCTTTTTTGAATTGGGCGGAAGCTATTTCAAAATTATTTTCATTAAATGCGTCTACTCCATTCGAGAAGTATTGACCTCCAATCCATTCAATTCGTGGCCCGATTTCACTCATTTGGCGTAATTTATCTTCCGGGTCAAGTACCATTGCTTTTTCGAAAGATTCCAAACTTTTTTCTAAAGCTTCCGAATCAATTTCGGCAGTTTCTGCAGAAAGAGCAATATTTGAATAAATTATACCTCGATAGAACCAAGTTTTTGAATCGTCTTTGGTTCTTTCATGTTCGATTGCTGCATCGATGGCTTCTTTAGCTTTATCAAATTGCCCATTTTTATTGTACATATAAGCGCTGGTTCTTTGTGCCTTTTGCGCCATCAATGTGAAAGCCATCAATGTTACGGTAAATGTTAGAATGATTTTCTTCATGATTCTTTTTATTTTAGATTTTCATTTAAATGAATACATATTTTGTGCCATATATTTTAATTTGGCAGATTATTCGTTTTCAGTTTCATTTTTATCTTCCTCAGAAGTCTGATTTTCAGCATTATCTACGATTTCTGTGCTTTCATCAAAATCTTCATCATCCTCTTCTTCGACCGTGACTTTTGCAACGGCTGCTATTTCATCATTTGCACGCAGGTCAATCAGCTTCACTCCTTGTGTTGCTCTTCCCATCACTCGAAGCGTTTCGACACCAATACGAATAATGATTCCGGATTTATTAATAATCATTAAATCATCATTGTCTGTTACGCTTTTAATTGCGATAAGGTTTCCGGTTTTATCTGTAATATTTATTGTTTTGACTCCTTTTCCTCCCCTGTTCGTCAGCCTATAGTCATTCAAGTCAGAGCGTTTGCCGTATCCTTTTTCCGAAACCACCAAAATATTTGAGCTATCATCTTCCACGCAGATCATTCCAACCACTTCATCCTTTTTATTGGCAAGTGTAATGCCTCTCACTCCTGATGCGTTACGGCCCATGGGGCGAACGGTAGTTTCTTCAAATCGGATGGCGCGACCTGATTTTAGTGCTATGAGTACATTATTGGAGCCATTTGTAAGTTTTGCTTCCAATAATTCATCGCCTTCACGGATTGTAATGGCATTAATTCCATTTTGCCGTGGACGTGAATAAGCTTCCAAGCTCGTCTTTTTGATAACACCTTTTTTGGTGACCATAATAATAAAGTTATTATCAATGTATTCTTGATCTTTAAGATCCAATACATTCATAAATGCTTTTACTTTATCATCGGCTTCGATATTTATCATATTTTGGATTGCCCTTCCTTTATTTGTTCGGCTTCCTTCGGGAATCTCAAATACCCTCATCCAGAAGCATTTACCTTTTTCGGTAAAGAAGAGCATATAATTATGGTTTGTAGCAATAAAAAGATGTTCAATAAAGTCTTCATCCCTTGCATCGGAGCCTTTTGCGCCTTTCCCTCCCCTGCTTTGTCTGCGATATTCGGTCAAAGGCGTACGTTTAATATAGCCCAGATGCGAAATCGTAACTACTACAGCTTCGTCGGGAATAACATCTTCAATTTTGAAATCATCTGCTGCATAAACCACTGTGGAACGTGATTTATCACCATATTTTTCTTTAATCTCGAGCATTTCCTTTGTGATGATTTCATATCGGAGGCTTTCGTTTCCTAATATCTCCTTATAATATGCAATCCTCTTCAGGAGTTCGTCATATTCTTCTTTAATTTTTTGAATCTCAAGTCCGGTAAGACGTTGCAGGCGCATATCCAAAATTGCTCTTGCTTGTATTTCGGACAAATTAAATTGCGCCATGAGGCCGTTTCGGGCTTCTTCCGGTGTGGGCGATGCTTTAATCAGTTCAATGATAGCGTCGATATTGTCCAGCGCAATTAGCAGTCCTTCAAGGATATGTGCTCGTTTTTCTGCTTCATTCAGCTCGTATTGCGTTCTTCTTACCACCACTTCATGGCGATGCTCAACAAAGTAATGGATCAACTCTTTCAAATTCAATGTTTGTGGCCTTCCATTTACCAATGCCACATTATTTACACTAAATGAGGACTGCAATGCAGTCATTTGATAGAGTTTATTAAGTACGATATTCGGAATTGCATCTCTTTTCAATTCATATACGATGCGCATTCCTTTTCTGTCTGATTCATCGCGTATATCGGAAATGCCGTCAAGCCTTCTTTCGTTCACCAGGTCGGCAGTTTTCCGAATCATATCGGCTTTATTCACCATATATGGTATGGATGTCACCACAATCCACTCACGACCATTATGTTCTTCGAAATCGGCTTCACCTCGCATCACGATGCGTCCGCGTCCTGTTTCAAAGGCTTCTTTAACACCTTCATATCCGTAAATGATTCCGCCTGTCGGGAAGTCGGGAGCAGTGATATGCTCCATTAGGCCTTCAATACTGATATCCCTGTCTTCTATATATGCAATGATACCGTCAATAACTTCAGATAAGTTATGCGGTGGCATATTTGTTGCCATTCCTACTGCGATACCGCTTGCGCCGTTAACCAACAGATTGGGAATCAAGGTTGGCAGTACGGTGGGCTCTTTTAGTGAATCGTCAAAGTTATTTTGAAAATCAACGGTATCTTTATCGATATCTGCCAATATTTCTTCGGCAATTTTACGCAATCGCGCTTCGGTATACCGCATTGCTGCCGGTCCGTCGCCGTCTATTGATCCAAAGTTACCTTGTCCATCCACCAAGGGATAGCGCAAGGACCATTCTTGTGCCATACGCACCATGGCATCATATACGGAAAAGTCACCGTGCGGGTGATATTTTCCGAGCACCTCCCCTACTATTCTCGCTGATTTTTTATATGCTCTGTTGGCTTGCACGCCGAGCTCAAGCATACCATATAATATTCGACGGTGAACGGGTTTTAATCCGTCTCGAACATCAGGTAAAGCACGGGAAACAATTACCGACATGGAGTAGTCGATATAGGCCGATTTCATCTGGTTTTCGATGTTGACCTTTATAATTTTTTCTCCTTCAAATAGTTCGTCCATTCGTTTAAATTAGCTTTTCCGAAAATTGGATTTATAAAGTGCAAAAATATGCATTAAATTTGAGCTTTCAAAGCATTGAACAAGCTATTTATGAACAGGTTTAAGCTTTTTTTTATCATTATTTTTATGTGTAAAACTATGAATTCGGGCATGAACAACAGATTGTTGATAAAATGTCAGTAAAACAAAGATGGACTGATTATTGTTATTAATTTTGAGCAGATATATAAATTATCTGAAAATTTGAATAAAATCGATTTTTAATCAGCATATAAGTCTATGGATGCGAAATTTTCACCTCAGGTGAGAGATATTTTAAGTTACAGTCACGAAGAGGCTATACGGTTGGGTAACAACTATATAGGTCTTGAGCATTTGTTTTTGGGAATGCTGCGTGACGGTGATGGGAAAGCTTTACAGTTGCTTAAACTGTTAGGTATTGACCTCAATTCAATGAAAAGTAAAATTGAAAAATCAATTCGAAATCCTCAGGAGGCCGACAGCGGACTGACAAATATTCCGTTAATGAAGCAAACTGAACGGGCATTAAAGTTCACATATTTGGCAGCCAAGGAGCTAAATAGTGAGGTAATTCACACCGAACATTTACTAATGGCTATTTTACGTGATAAAAATAACCTGATTACGCAGCATCTTGAAGCAGAGGGTGTGGATTTTGTTTCGTTCAAGAAGGAGCTGATTTACATTCAGCCCGAAGGCGATACTTCGAAAGAGCAGCCTAAGGCCGAACATACGGAAGAGCCTTTTGAAGAAGGTAGTTCACGCGAAAGTTTTCCAAGGTCAAGAAAAATCAGTTCGATATCATCAAATACTCCGGTATTGGATAATTTTGGAAGGGATTTGACCCGTGCTGCCATGGAGGACCGCTTGGATCCTATCGTAGGGCGAGAAAAGGAGTTGGAGCGTGTAGCTCAGATACTTAGCCGTAGAAAAAAGAATAATCCTATCTTAATAGGTGAACCCGGCGTAGGAAAATCGGCCATTGCCGAAGGGCTTGCATTGCGTATTGTGCAGCGAAAAGTTTCACGTGTGCTTTTCAATAAACGGATTGTGATGCTTGACATGGCAGCAATGGTTGCAGGCACGAAATATCGCGGTCAGTTTGAAGAGCGAATGAAAGCCTTGCTTAAAGAGGTTGAGAACAATCCGGATGTCATCCTATTTATTGATGAAATTCATACGATTGTAGGAGCCGGCAGTGCCCAAGGCTCACTAGATGCTTCAAATATGTTCAAGCCGGCTTTGGCACGTGGCGAATTGCAGTGTATTGGAGCCACCACTTTGGATGAATACCGTCAGCATATTGAAAAAGACGGTGCCTTGGAGAGGCGATTCCAAAAAATATTGGTTGAGCCAACAAGCCCGGACGAAACAGTTCAAATATTGAATAACATCAAAGAGAAATATGAAGATCACCATTTGGTGACATATACGGATGAAGCAATTGAAGCATGTGTAAAGCTTACCGGCAGATATATTTCCGATCGTTATTTACCTGATAAAGCGATTGATGCTCTTGACGAAACAGGTGCACGAGTGCATATTTCAAACATCAATGTACCGGAGAATATTCTTCAACTGGAAAACGAGATTGAAGAGGTAAAAGACAAGAAAAACGAATCTATTCAGGTACAGAAGTTTGAAGAGGCTGCGATGTTTAGAGACAAAGAAAGAACTTTGTTGGATGACTTGGAAAAGGCCAAGCGTCAATGGGAAGAAGATGCCAAGCTACATCGCGAAATTGTTTCGGAAGAAAATGTGGCTGAAGTTGTTGCAATGATGACCGGAATTCCTGTGCAACGAATTGCTCAAAACGAAAGCGATCGTTTACTGCATATGGAAACAGATTTGGAAGGAGCCGTGATAGGTCAAAATGATGCCATTAAAAAGGTGGTCAAAGCGATTAGGCGTAACCGTGCAGGATTAAAAGACCCAAGCAAACCTATTGGAACATTTATCTTCTTGGGACCTACCGGAGTTGGAAAAACATATCTGGCAAAAGTTTTATCAGAGTATATGTTTGATACTCAGGATGCATTGGTTCGCATCGATATGAGTGAATATATGGAAAAGTTTGCGGTATCACGTCTTATTGGAGCGCCTCCGGGCTATGTAGGTTATGAAGAAGGCGGACAGTTGACTGAAAAGGTACGCAGAAAGCCCTACTCTATTGTCTTATTGGATGAAATTGAAAAAGCACATCCGGATGTGTTCCATCTGCTGTTGCAAGTGCTTGATGATGGGGTGCTTACAGACAGCCTCGGACGTAAGGTGGACTTTAAGAACACCATAATTATTATGACTTCCAATATCGGGTCGCGACAGCTGAAAGAGTTTGGTCATGGTGTTGGATTTAATACGGCTGCAAAAACTGCCGGCAAAGCCACCTATTCGCAAGGCGTGATAGAAAACGCATTACGTAAGGTTTTTGCACCTGAATTTTTGAACCGGATTGATGATGTGATTATCTTTGATTCATTAGTGCGTGAGGATATTCACAAAATTATTGATATCGAACTCTCACATCTTTACAAACGTATCGAGGAGCTCGGCTATACCTTGAAGCTGACAGATGAAGCAAAAGACTTTATTGCAGAAAAAGGATGGGATGAGCAATATGGTGCAAGGCCATTGAAACGTGCAATTCAAAAATATATTGAAGATGAATTGGCTGAGGAGATTATTAAATCGAATCTAAAATCAGGTGATCTGATTAGTTTAGGATTTGATAAAGAAACCGAAAAGATTACAATACAGATTGAAAAGCCGAAAAAGGCAAAAGCGAAGCCAAAGAAGAGTTAAGGTTTAACTTTAGAGTAATCTTACATAATATATGAAAGGGGCTGTCTACTTGTGAGGCAGCCCCTTTTGGTTGAAGTTATTAAGAATATGTTTCATCAAGGTTTCCCTTGCTTTTATTATTTATAAATCCCAAAAGCACACCGCCAAGTATAAGAAGTATAGCAAATCCTTTTGTAATCATCGTCCCCCCTCCCATTCCGGATTCATAGGTTAGTACGGCATTACCAAAACTATCAGTTTCGATTTTTGCATTTTTTGCATTTTTCGGAAGATTTATAAGCTGGGTTTGTTCCAGGAAGCCCCCATCTGTAATTAAATTGAGGTTTAATCGACACTATCCCATTAAGTGTGTAAGTTTTAATCAGAGGGTCTTGCTTTACAGCTG
>CAZDWA010000095.1:0-7436 GCA_964509065.1 uncultured Lentimicrobiaceae bacterium | reverse complement strand
GGAAAATGGGATGATTAGAAAGAAAATTGTAGGTTTGTGAATTAAACAGGCTATATCGTATCAATGGAATGGAAGAACACATTCATATGTTGATTGATTTACATCCGACAGTAGCTTTGTCAGATTTCATAAAAACCGTAAAAGTAGCTTCATCTATATGGATGAAAGAGTCAGGTCTATTTCCGGACTTCAAGGGTTGGGGAATTAAATACTGTGCTTTAACTTATTCTTTAAATGAAAAAGATATTTTGATTAACTATATTAAGAATCAGCAATCTCATCATAAAAATGAAAGTTTTCAAGAAGAGATCCATCGTTTATGGAAAGAAGGAGAGATTGAGGATGATATTAAATGGTTTTGGGTGGATAGTTGAACTCCTACGGAGTTAAAAGCATATAACTCTGGACGCAGTTTGCCCCCACCCGAATGATGAAAACAGAATAAAACCAACTCCTGTGGAGTTAGAAAAAAATAAAAATCCCAACTCCGTAGGAGTTAAACCTTCTTTACCTCGAACTCCGTTCGGGGTACAAGCAAAACCCAACTCCGTAGGAGTTAAACTTTCATTTACCTCGAACCCAGTTCGAGGGATTTACCTCGACCCGGCTCGAGGGATGTACACCAAACATAGTGCGGGGTACAAGTAAAAACCAACTCCGTAGGAGTTGAATAGAAGGAAGATATGAATAAGCACATTCAAGTATTCGAGTATCAGAAATTACGATACGATGATTCGGGAGTTTTCCGAAAGCATCATTTTGATGCGATGGTGAAATTCAACGAATTACATCAAAATAAATACTTTGCGATAATTCATAAAGGAATCCGCTTTACTAGTTATGTGGGTGTGATTCAAATCGGAGGTTTAACAATCGAGATCCTTCCAAAAGCTGATAACAACGAAAATGCAGACAAAAATCTATGGCAAAATGTGTTGCTGAATATGCTGAAAGTCTGTAAGAAAATTCAAGTGGACTCTATTTCAGAAACGCAATTAAGAAAACGATACCACTCTATTTTAGATGTTTATTTCGAGTTATATTTAAACGAAATTGAGCTATTGATAAAAAAAGGTTTAATAAAGAAATACCGAAAAAACCAGTCAAACCAAACCGCATTAAAAGGGAAATTGCTTTTTGCCCAAAACATTCATCAAAACTTGGTTCATAAGGAACGTTTTTATTGCGAACATCAAGTTTACGACAAAAACCATTTGCTACATCAGATTTTATATAAAGGCTTACTGGTTCTAAAAACCTTTGCAAAGGATACTTTAAAAGATAAATTAAACAGGTTACTTTTTGAATTTCAAGGCTTTGAAGATATCAATATTCACAAAAAACAATTTGATAAAATCATTATCTATCGAAAAAATCAAGACTATCAAAAAGCAATTGAAATTGCCAAAATCATCATTCTGAATTATTCACCAAGTCTGAATTACGGGAACGAAAATTTACTCACACTGTTGTTTGATATGAATTTGTTATGGGAAGAATATATTTTTCGCATTCTTCAAAAACACAAAACAGAGGAAATACAAGTATCATTTCAAAATTCTGACAGGTTTTGGGAAAACAAACGCATTCGTCCCGACATAGTTTTAAAAACCAAGGATGAAACATTCGTGATTGACACAAAATGGAAAATCGTTGAAGCTAATAATCCGTCAGACGATGACTTAAAACAAATGTTTGTTTACAACCTACATTGGGACGCCGAAAAAACATTATTGCTTTATCCAAAGACGAATCAAATTGATAGTGATTTCGGACAATTCCATTATAACAACTTAGGAAAAAAATGCAAACTCGGTTTTGTGGACATCACGAGCGAAAGGACAATCAAAAACAGTAAAATAGTAGCAAAAGAAATTTTCGCTAAGCTATAGCGAAGAATCTCAGCCTGTAAAAGCTTTTTTAGAAAAAATGATATAAAATAGCTTTTGCTTAAGATTTTATGTAAATGAAGCCCCCATTTTATCAGATATTCAGCAAGAGCAGGCTTAATGCCATCACAGCCATACCTCCCACCAAGCCATAAATTGCCAAATGATGTTCGCCATATTCTTCTGCCGCAGGCAATAGTTCATCCAACGAAATAAACACCATAATACCGGCAATTAATGCGAACAGCATTCCAAAAATCAGCGGATTCATAAACGGCATTAATACGGCAAAGCCAATTAATGCGCCTACCGGTTCAGCTAAACCACTACTAAAAGACAGCCAAAATGCTTTTTTCCTGCTTCCGGTAGCATAATATATTGGTACTGAAACAGCAATTCCTTCGGGGATATTATGTATGGCAATGGCAATGGCGATGGCAATACCCAAAGCCGGCTCTTCCAATGTAGCAGTAAATGTAGCCAAGCCTTCAGGGAAATTATGTATGGCAATGGCTATAGCCGTGAAAACGCCCACTCGCTTCAGCTGATAGTTCTTCTTCTGAACTTCGTCCATCTCTTCAACACGACGCACTTCATGAGGGTTTTCGAGATTCGGAATAAGCTTATCAATTAATGCAATAATCAAAATCCCGCCAAAAAATGCCAAAACCGCATACCACTCTCCCAAAACCGCTCCCTGATCGGCAATAAGCACTTCGCGAGCCTGCTGAAATATCTCTACAAAAGAGACATAAATCATTACACCGGCAGAAAAACCAAGCGAAACAGTCAAAAACTTGGTATTGGTTCGTTTTGCCACCAATGCAATGGCACTTCCAATACCTGTTGACAAACCGGCAAACAATGTGAGCAAAAACGCCAGAAGAATATGTTTCGATTCAAAGTCCATAATTAATCCGAAAGCGGTTTATTTTGTTTCGAGCGTGCATATGCTGCACGGCTAGCCACTTTTTGCAATTCACGATCAATCACCAAGTCGGCAATCACCTCAGCGCGTAGTGCATCATCTGCCAACATCAAAGCCTCATTGAACAGACTTTCCTTTACATCATGACGGTACATCAAGTTGCACAAGCGTTCAAAATCATGTTGCAATAAATCAAGGATGAAGATTTTTAGCCTCGCCTTTAACGAGTCTCGGTCTATATGCGCCAGCCGGGCCACTTCAAAAGGCTCTATTGGTTGCATTTGCTCATCCATATCTGATTTTTGTTGCAAATATACTTTCTTCATCGGAAAACAACAAGAAGGCAATACATAATGAAATAAAATTCGATGATATTTTCAATTAATCTAACTTTATCTTCAATATAACAAGCTATAATACAATCCTTTATCCGGATTAAATAATTTCCGACAGCCAACTTTACTGATAGTTTAGGGCTGCTGCTCTTGTAATTGTATCAGGTACTTTAAAACATATGTGTATTTTTGTGCCGCAATTTATAGCAAATTGAAAAAGACATCCCTTAAGAAATTATACCTTTCACATGCTTCGCTCGAGCCGCATGAAGCAGCAATACGCACGCATCGCCATTTGCTATTTTCCGGCTTATCAGCTTCATCAGCAGCTATTTATGCAGCTGCTTTAGCAGATCGTATTGGCGGACAACATCTTTTTATTTGCCCGGACAGAGAATCGGCAGCATATTTTTATAACGATCTCGAAAATTTATTCGATGAACGAAATCTGGACTTAACTAAAAAACAGGTATTATTTTATCCTACTTCGTACAAAAAGCCCTACGAGCCACAGAAAACCGATAATTCCTTTATACTTTCACGCAGTGAGGTGCTTGGAAGGCTTTCATCAAGCATGCGTAAGACCTTGATAGTCACATATCCGGAAGCTCTTAGTGAAAAAGTGGTTACAAAAAAGTATATCGACAGTAACAGCTTACGACTTAAAGTGAATGAAGAAGCATCTCTAGATTATATTTCCGATGTGCTTTTCGAATTTCAATTTGAGCGCGTGGATTTTGTAGTAGAGCCGGGTGAGTTTTCCATTCGCGGTGGTATCCTTGATGTGTTTTCATTCTCAAACGAACATCCCTATCGAATTGAGTTTTTTGGAGATGAAATTGAAAGTATTCGAAGCTTTGAGCCCGCCGGACAACGTTCCATACAAACCGTGAAACAAATTTCCATCTTGGCAGATATTCAAAACAGGCAGATTGAAACGCAACGTCAAAGTTTTTTGGATTATTTACCGTCTGATGTGATTGTATGGGTTGAAGAAGTGCATGAATTGGAGTATCGCATCCGTATGGAGTATGAGAAAGCGGTAAACGTTTTTAACGAACTGGAAGATGCATATGAAATGCGCCCACCCGAAGAGTTATTCAGCAATGCTGAAGACTTGCTTTCCAAAATAGAAATATCACATACAATTGAGCTAGGCACAAAAAGCAGATTTTCAGCTGATTATATCGCAGAATTTGATATTTCGCCACAAGCTAGCTTTAATAAGAATTTTAATTTCTTGGTGGATGACCTGAAAAAGAAGCAAGCAGATGGTTATCATAGTTTTTTACTATCTGATAACGAAAAACAGATTCACCGATTGGCAGCAATTTTTCAAGATATAGCCGATACTGATGAAGACAACAGCTTGTTTACCCCCGTTTATCACAGTTTACAATACGGCTTTACGGATCATCAGTTAAAAATCAGCTGTTATACGGATCATCAGATTTTTGAACGTTACCATAAATTTCATTTGCGCGAAGGCTATTCTGCCAAAGAAGCTTTAACCTTAAAAGAGCTTTATGACCTGCAACCCGGTGATTTTGTGAGTCATATCGATCACGGCATAGGCCGGTTTGACGGATTGGAAATAATTGACAACAACGGCAAAAAGCAAGAAGCAATTCGGTTGATTTATAAAAACAACGACCTATTATACGTCAGCATCCACTCACTACATCGAATTACAAAATATTCGGGCAAAGAAGGCACTATTCCCACGCTAAACAAGCTAGGTTCTAATGCTTGGAACAGGCTTAAAAACAAAACCAAAAGCAAGGTTAAAGATATTGCGCGCGATTTGATAAAACTTTATGCCAAGCGCAAAGCCAGCACTGGTTTTGCTTTCATGCCCGACACTTATTTGCAAGCCGAGCTGGAAGCTTCTTTCATTTATGAAGACACTCCCGATCAATTAAAAGCTACCCAAGATGTCAAAAAAGATATGGAGTCGGATGCTCCAATGGATAGGCTTATTTGCGGTGATGTAGGCTTCGGGAAAACTGAAATCGCCATACGTGCTGCATTTAAAGCCGTAACAGATTCGAAACAAGTAGCAGTATTAGTACCCACCACCATCTTAGCGCTGCAACATTTTAAAACATTTTCAGAACGTTTGGCTGAATTGCCGGTTTCAGTGGATTATATCAACCGTTTTAAATCAAGCGCACAGCAAAAAGAGGTGCTGGAAAATCTCAAATCAGGTAAGCTGGATATTATCATCGGCACCCATCGCTTGATAAGCAAAGACGTGATATTCAAAGATCTTGGCTTAATAATTATTGACGAAGAACAAAAATTCGGTGTAGCTGCCAAAGAGCGTTTAAAAAGCTTAAAGGCAAATGTAGATACCCTAACTCTTACCGCCACCCCTATACCACGTACACTTCAGTTTTCGATGATGGGGGCGCGCGACTTGAGTATCATCAATACGCCACCCGCAAACCGTTATCCGGTACAAACAGAAATTCAATCCTTTGATGAAGAGTTGATTCGTAACAACATACTTTTTGAGATTGCTCGAGGCGGTCAAGTTTTTTTCGTACATAACCGCGTTCAAAATATTATGGATGTATACGATTTGCTGAACCGCTTTGTACCCGGCATACGCATCGCTGTAGGTCACGGACAAATGGAGGGCGAAAAGCTGGAAAAAGTAATGTTTGACTTTATCGAAGGGCATTACGACTTATTACTTAGTACCACCATCATCGAATCAGGCCTTGACATCCCAAACGCCAATACCATTATTATAAATGACGCGCACCAATACGGTCTTAGCGACTTGCATCAGCTGCGCGGGAGGGTCGGGCGAAGCAATAAAAAAGCATTTTGTTATTTATTGGCACCTCCCATGGGCTCACTCACGGCAGAAGCGCAAAAGCGACTACGTGCCATTGAAATGTTTTCGGAACTGGGAAGCGGATTAAATATTTCATTGCGCGACCTTGATATACGAGGCGCAGGAAACCTGCTCGGAGGAGAACAAAGTGGCTTTATCAATGAAATAGGCTTTGAAATGTTTCATAAAATCTTGGATGAAGCGATT
The DNA here is from genome assembly GCA_964509065.1 of uncultured Lentimicrobiaceae bacterium. Classification (GTDB taxonomy): domain Bacteria; phylum Bacteroidota; class Bacteroidia; order Bacteroidales; family F082; genus JALNZU01. The sequence continues at coordinate 1,232 of CAZDWA010000095.1, read as the reverse complement.
GCAGAACTCAAAGAAAATGAATTTTCAGATGTGTTTAAAACAACTGAGTCCAAACAGTTTGTAAAAGATTGCAGCTTTGAGTCCGACATGGAGATATTACTTCCGGTGGAATATATTTACGCTACTACCGAACGCATCAGCCTATATAATCAGTTGGACAATATACAAACCGAAGAAAAGCTACAAGATTTTACCAATGAGTTGATTGACCGCTTCGGACCTCTACCCAAACAAGCTGCTGACCTTATCAATACGATTAGGCTGCGGTGGCTGGCACGAGATATGGGATTTGAAAAAGTAATTTTACGAAATAAAACATTGATTGCTTATTTTGTAAGTAATCAGGAATCGCCTTATTTTCAATCTTCCGGCTTTGAGAAAATATTGAAATATTTGCAAGCAAATCCAAGGACAACACGGATTAAGGAACAAAATGATAAATTGATTTTATATCTCAATGATATTAAAACGGTGAATGCTGCGCTCGACAGGCTGCGTCAATTAAATGAGTTTGAATTTTTTTAAACGCGCGCGAAATTCTGTAGGTGTGTTGCCATGCATTGCAAGCTGTCTGAGCAATTTCGGTTGAATTTCGGGATAAGTGAGTGCTTCCGGCAATATATCAAATAATGCTTTTCTTGACATTGACATAAATTTCCAATAAATTATTTCATATATCAGAATAAAACTTAGAAAATAGCATTCATACACGAAGTATGAATGTTCTTTTGTCCTTTTTCTTGAGCAAATGGAAATAAGCAGCTTTAACCTGCATCTTTCCAACTCCTTATAACCTCAAACAGCCCCAAAATGTGGGCTGCCTTGTAAGATTTACTACACTTATTTGATTCACTCAGGCGCTGCTCCCCCTTCCGATCCATTATCGGAACATGCGGGGCTCCCCGCCCAACCTGGTTATGAGGGCACGTATTTTTAGTTCTTGTTTATGCGGGGAAACTCTTATTTATCAAGATATGCCAGTAAAGGATTGGGTGTCAGTCGCCAATACAAAAGATATAATCCTTGCATGTGTTGTTAATTGGCGTAGGAGCTTATTCCAGCGACAGCTTTGGGCTATGCGAAATTGCGTTTTTACATAGCCTAAGCGGAGTAAAAAAAGAGCATGAAGCATAAAGCCCATAAGCGGTGCGTAGCAGGAGCCTTATAAGCGACTAGAAATTCTTTTTTTGCTTCCTTTTTTTTGCAATTTGGCAAAAAAATGAAGTGGGTCG
>CAZDWA010000094.1:2833-7502 GCA_964509065.1 uncultured Lentimicrobiaceae bacterium | reverse complement strand
TCTACTAAAGGTTTTTCTACTCCTAACAAGCTCAAACAGCCCGTCGAAACGACGGTCTGCCATGCAAGATTTATTATGCTTTGCCAATTCTCAGGCGAGCGCTGCTCCGCTTCCGATCCATTATCGGAACATGCGTGCCTCCCCGCCCAACCCGGTTAAGAGAGCACGATTTTTTTTTAGTTTGTTTATGCTTAATTAACCAAGCAGCAGGGAGAAATGCTGTCCCGTAGGGACAAAATGTTTGTAAAAACTGTTGAAGCAAGTTTTTACCTCGTCCTGTAGGGACGAAACACCTTTCCAGCGACATCTTTCCATACAGAACACAAACCTTTGCATCCTTTTTCTTGATAAAAAGGACGGAAAAATCAAGCATGAATACTGGATTACGAGATGGCTGTGTACCGAAAACCTTCACGGATGTGGGCTAAAGTAGAAATCAACATTCATATATAAAACAAGGCTCGAGCATTTTTGCACGAGCCTTGTTTAGTTATTATGGTCTATAAATCTTAAGCTTTATAAAAAGGAAGCTTCACAATTGTTGCGGGCATTAATCTTTCACGGATATTGATATAAATCTGTGTGCCTAACTTGCTGTGTTCCTTTTGGACATAGCCCATTCCAATTCCCTTTTTCAGCATGGGTGACATGGTTCCCGAAGTAACTTCACCGATTTTGGTGCCGTCTTCCAAACAAATATCATAATGCTGTCTCGGGATTCCGCGATCCATTTGGAATGCCTTGAGAACGCGTGCGGTACCATTTGTCTTATGCTCGTAATTCAGTTCACGGTCAATAAAATCTTTGCCTTCGGTAAATTTCGTAATCCACCCAAGCCCTGCTTCAATTGGTGAAGTGGTTTCGTCTATATCATTTCCATATAAGCAATATCCCATTTCAAGACGAAGCGTATCGCGTGCAGCAAGTCCGATAGGCTTTATGCCATGAGGTTCACCGGCTTTAAGTATGGCTTTGTAAACCATTTCGGCATCTTTGTTGTCCAAATAGATCTCGCATCCGCCGGCTCCCGTATAACCTGTGGTTGAGAATAATACATTTTTCACTCCTGCAAACTCCAATTCGGTAAATGTATAATATTCCATCTCCATGATTGGAGTATCGGTAAGCTCTTGCATTACTTTCATTGCCAAAGGACCTTGCACGGCAAATACTGAAGTATCGTCTGAAGTATTAATTAGCTTGGCGCCGGTATCATTATGTTGAACCAACCAATTCCAATCTTTTTCAATATTGCTGGCATTTACGACAAGCAAAAATCGATTATTCTCAAAGCGATAAACCAGGAAGTCGTCAATAATACCGCCTTTTCCGTTTGGGAAGCAGCTGTATTGTATTTTCCCTATTTGCAGTGGATTTACATCATTGGTAGTTACTTTTTGTAGCAATTCGATGGCGCCGGGACCTTCTACCCAGATTTGTCCCATATGCGAAACATCAAAAATGCCAATCGCTTTACGTACAGTTTCGTGTTCCAGATTCACTCCTTCAAATTGAATTGGCATATCATAGCCGGCAAAAGGAAGCATTTTGGCACCCATTTCGTAGTGCAAATGATTTATTGCAGTCTTTTTCATATTATTTATAAGATTGTATTAATGATTATTATAGTGATAATCAGAATATTTAATGGTTTGACAAAATTAGGGAATTTATTTGATAAATACGGGGCATTTCCGGGCATATTATTATGTGGAATTGTTCGCGTTTTTAGCCTGCTTAATTCATGGATTTAATTTTGAGAAATTTTCAGGCCTGAGCTGTGAAGCTGTAGCCAACTACTGCGAACAACTCATAACGTAAAAATTAAATCGAAATTCATATTTAAATAAACAATTTTTTCAGATTACTGTAAAATATTCTACCAGATTGAACACAAATTCAATTACAACAAATATTGATTGACAAGCTTATGAATTGGTGAATTAAGCAGCTTAGAAGAGTGAAGTGCCTAAATAGGTTGTAAAGCGTTCAAGTGCTTCAAAGCCTACAACCGAGTTTCCCATGCTGTTCAGCGGAGGCGACCAAACGGCAATACTCAGTAAATTTGGTATTAATGCCACAATACCTCCACCAACTCCGCTTTTCCCCGGCATGCCGGCACGAAATGCAAATTCACTCGACTCATTATAAAGACCTGTTGTTAGCATTAAGGCATTGAGCCGCTTGGCATGGCTGGCACTTAAAATCTTTTCGCCATTATGCGGATTTATGCCGTTATTCGAAAGGTATAATAAGGCAGAAGCAAGCTGCGAAGTCGTCATCTCCAACGAGCATTGGTGAAAATAAATATTGAGTACGTCATCCACCTCATTATGTATATTGCCAAAGCTTTTCATAAAATGAGCCAATGCCATGTTTCGATGCCCGAAGGCGCGCTCGGAAGCAGCCACAACCGGGTTGTAATGAATATCGTCCGTTGCTGCCAGTTTACGTACAAATGCCAACAGCTCGTCCAAGGGGTTTGCCAACGAACTTAATAGCATATCAGCGACTACAATTGCTCCGGCATTAATAAACGGATTGCGCGGAATGCCTGCTTCGTATTCAAGCTGTATCAACGAGTTAAATGCACTGCCTGAAGCTTCTTTGCCAATACGCTCCCATAGTTTTTCACCAAGCTGCCGATAAGCCATTGTAAAACTAAAAACTTTAGAAATACTTTGTATTGAAAAAGGAATATGGGCATCGCCAATATGGCATTGAGCCTTATCAATTGTTGAAACGCTTATGCCATAATAAGTTGGGTCGATAGTTGCCAAAGCAGGAATATAATCGGCAACCTTACCGTTTTTGTATAAATGTCCGGTTTCTTGATGAATACGTTGTATGATACTGTGGTATTCCATGCTGCTCTTTTTCTACAAATTTAAGGAATCTATTTGGTATTTCTACAATGTGCGAAAGAAATAAACATGGCTGTAATTTTAAGCGCATTTTGAGTGAATGAAATTGAAATGCTTGGATTGTTTTTTTGATTTTCTTTGTCGGATGAAGTACATTTGCAAAAAGAAGTCTTATGTCGAAAAAGAAAACCAAAGGGCGTAAACCTACTGTACGAAAGAAGGCAAAGAAGCAGAAAAAGTCATTCTTGCAAATTTTTCTTCAGCTGTTGGTTATCCTCCTTGCCGTTGCACTGATAGCATTTGCTGCCAGCTATGTGCACATACGTAAAAGCAAGACGGAAGGGGGGCGCAGCCAAGCTGTTTCTTCTGAAAAGTCTGTTGAATCTATTGCCTCGGATACTGTTCACACGAATGCTGCTGCCTCAAAACCAAGCAACAGCCTGCTTCAGGGCACATGGGTTAGTAAAAATGACGGAACAATGTTCACCGTCAATGGCAATGAATTTGTTATCGACATACCTTCGGTGGAAGATGTGGCAACCATGAAGGGGATGATTGTTGTCACCGATTCCGATTTCACTGTGATCAATGAAGAAACTTCAGATTGTGCGGGTGTCAGAGGGCAATACAGCTTTACCCTCCTTAATGAGGACGTGCTTATCCGCTTGCGGGAGGATAATTGCTTAAAAAGATCTCAACTGCTCGATGCTGAATGGTTTAAGCTATAGCTTTTTGTTTTCGGCAATCCATTTTCTTGCATTTACAAATGCTTCTATCCAGGGGCTTATCTCATCAGAAGCTCTATTGTCCGGATAATATGCCCATTGCCAAGGTAAAACCGCCCGTTCAATATGTGGCATCATGGCTAAATGACGTCCGTTGTTTGAGCAAATCGCCGCTGCATCCCAGTCGCTACCGTTGGGGTTTGCCGGATAATCACTAAATCCATATGTCATGGGGATATTGTAATTATCTTTATAACAAGGGAAGTTGAACTTGCCTTGACCATGCGACACCCAAACACCTAAACGCTTGCTTTCCATGCTTTTGAGCATGACGCTATTGTTCGATGGTATCTCAACTGTAAGAAATGCCGACTCAAATTTTTCGGAATCATTTGGTAATATTTGTATGGATTCGGGATGCTCGGGATAAATCAAATTCAGCCCTACCATCAATTGGCAGCCGTTGCAAACTCCCAAGCTGAGCGTATCTTCTCTTTCGAAGAAGCTATCCAATGCTTGTTTTGCTTTTTCATTATGTAAAAATGAAGCCACCCAGCCTTTTGCAGGACCAAAGACATCCGAATTTGTGGAGCCTCCGGCGAATACAATCATATGTATATCGGATAAGTCTTCTCGCCCTTCGATAAGGTCGGTCATATGCACGTCTTTTACATCAAAGCCGGCAAGATATAAGGCGTAAGCCAACTCTCGCTCTCCGTTTGTTCCTTTTTCACGAATGACGGCAGCCCTGATGCCACTTGTAGTATTTCGCTCAGATTGAATATCAAATTGAGCCATTTTACCACTAAAATCATGACCAAAACTAAATTCCAGATCCTGCCTTTTGTAATTCTTGAAACGCTGTAAAGCATGCCTTGGCTCGGATTGATGGCGTTCAAACATATATGAAGGGCTAAACCAATTGTCTCTTAACGCATCAATATCAAAAGTATGGGAATGCGATTTATAGTTCAGCTTTAAAGCACGTTCGCCAATTGGCTGACCAATGATTTGATAAGAGATTTGGTTCTGATCCAATATCTTACAAACTTGTTGCTCGTCTTCAATTTGAACCACAAC
>CAZDWA010000094.1:0-2823 GCA_964509065.1 uncultured Lentimicrobiaceae bacterium | reverse complement strand
TCAATCTGCATGCCATAATCACAATTTGCAAAATTCATTTCCAACAAAGTGGTAATGAGCCCGCCGGCTGATACATCATGTCCTGCAAGTAGTAACTTTTTGCTAATCAATTGCTGCAATACATTAAATGTCCTAATAAATGCTTCTGTATCTAAAATATCCGGACTTTTATCGCCAACCTGATTTACGCTTTGTGCCAATATACTTCCTCCCAGGTGAAATTCATCTCCGGAAAAGTCGATATAAAGTAATTTGCTCGTTGGATTTTGTTTCAATACAGGACTTACGGTCTTACGAACATCAGCTACTTCTGCGGCGGCTGAAGCAACCACTGTACCGGGTGCCTGAACTTTCGTTCCGTCAGGATATTTTTGTGTCATCGACAGCGAATCTTTTCCTGTTGGAACATTGATTCCCAGCTCGATACAAAAATCGCTTAATGCTTTTACTGCCTGATACAATCGTGCATTTTCTCCCGGATTCTTTGCGGGCCACATCCAGTTTGCACTAAGCGATACCCCTTTTAAACCCTCTTCAATTTCTGCCCATACAATATTCGTTAGCGCTTCCGCAACAGCAAGCTTTGATCCTATTTGTGGGTTGATAAGCGCAGCTACAGGTGCGTGCCCGATAGCTGACGCAATACCTTTCGTGCCACTAAAATCAATGCTTACAACACCAAGGTTGTTGAGTGGAAGTTGTATGGCACCCACCGTTTGTTGGGTGGCAATTAATCCGCTTACGGAGCGATCCACTTTATTTACCAACCAATCCTTACTGCCAACGGCTTCCATGCGCAGCACATTATGTAAATATTGTTCCAATAAGTCTTCATTAAGAGAAATTGGACTAAAGCTCGATTTAGAGAGTTCGTCTGTTAAAACAGTTTTTGGTGGTTTGCCAAGCAAATGCTCTAACTTCAAATCAACAGCTTGTAATTTTGCATCCCGCTGAAACTTCAAGACTTTGTCATTTGTTGCAGTACCCACTTCATAATAAGGTGCACGCTCACGCTTGGCAATTCGTTCTAAAAGTGGTGCGTCATTTGGATTTATCAGCAATCCCATGCGCTCTTGTGACTCATTGCCCAAAATTTCCTTGTCAGATAAGCTTGTATCTCCAATCGGCAATCGGTCGAGATGTACAATACCACCGGATTCTTCCACCAGCTCAGATATGCTGTTGAAATGTCCGCCGGCTCCATGATCATGTATGGAGCGTATGGGATTATTTTCGGCTTCAACCATTGCACGTACTACATTTGCCACCCTTTTTTGTATTTCGGGATTGGAACGTTGTACTGCATTCAAAGCCACGGAACGGTCAAAATGTTCGGTATCTACACTGGAAACGGCTCCTCCTCCCATTCCGATACGGTAGTTGTCGCCTCCTAAAATCACGATTTTGTCGCCTTCTTCCGGCTTTAGCTTTGTCGCATCTTCAGCTTTGGCATAACCGACACCTCCGGCCATCATGATAACCTTATCATAACCATATATATCATCCCCCTCTTGATGTTCAAAAGTTAGTAAGCTGCCGTTGATAAGGGGTTGTCCGAATTTATTTCCATAATCCGATGCGCCATTTGAAGCTTTCATTAAAATATCCAATGGGCTTTGATACAGCCACGGACGCGGGCTAATCTGTTGCTCCCAGCTTTTATCTTCCTCAACACGCGGATAAGCAGTCATATATACTGCCGTACCTGCCAAAGGAACACTCCCTTTACCACCCGCCATCCTGTCTCGTATTTCACCTCCCGTCCCGGTCGAAGCTCCGTTGAAAGGCTCTACCGTAGTAGGGAAGTTATGCGTTTCTGCCTTGATGGAAATAACGGTCTGAATATCTTTAAGTCTGTAAAAATCAGGGCGGTCCTGCTGGATAGGAGCAAACTGAATTGCTTTCGGTCCCTTGATAAAAGCTACATTATCGCTATAAGCAGAAACCAAGCGGTTTGGATTTACTGCCGAAGTTTTACGTATCATGCCGAATAAAGTCTCAGGCATGACTTGCTCATCAATAATAAAGCTGCCATTGAAAATTTTATGGCGGCAATGCTCCGAATTGAGTTGCGCAAAGCCATAAACCTCGCTATCGGTTAAGCTTCTGTTGATTTGTTTGCTGATGTTTTCCAAAAACTCAATCTCATCTTCGCTCATAGCCAAATCATGTGTTTGGTTGTATGCCGCGATATCGTCTACCATTTCCGCTTCTGCGGGAAGTTTTGAGATATCGAAAATTTGCTGATCAAGTATGTTGTATGCTTCTTGTAGTAAATAATCATAAGGGCTGTCACTCGAAACCTTGATAAATTTCTCAATACGGGAAATTCCCCTGATGCCCATGATTTGAGTGACCTCAACGGCATTGGTGCTCCATGGGCTTGGAGTTTCTTTGCGCGGACCGATGAAACTTCCATGCAAGGAGGTATCTTCTAAAACAATGGCATTGCCAAAAAGCCAGCATAGTTTGTTATTGTCTTCAAGACTGAGTTTATCTGTTAAACCTACTGCGATATATTCTATTTCAGAAATTTTAAAAAAAGAAACCATGCTAATCAATTTTAATTTGGGACACCTTCGTTTGAATTTGTTGGAGCAAAGATATGAAATGCAAAAAATCTATAAAGCATTTTGTTAAATCAATAACAGAATCAAGTAAATATTTTTTGAAAGCATGCCGGAAGTAATAAGTTGTACCGCAACAAACTTATGTGAAACAAGTGGTTAGTTAGAACGGAGATTTGCCGTTTTTTGCCCAATATCATACTAACCTGCTTAATTCATGAATTTAATTTTGAGAAATTTTAAGGCATGTGCTGTG
>CAZDWA010000093.1:0-7505 GCA_964509065.1 uncultured Lentimicrobiaceae bacterium | reverse complement strand
CATTGGTCAATACATTACCGCCTACAGCTGTATTCATAGGTGTCTGATTGATGTCATCGCGAGCTACTGGTAGTTCAAGTACATCCAAGGTTGTAAGATATACTGTCGCTTTGTCCTCAGCAACAGGACTACCATCGTCTTGTACAGTGTATACCAAAGGAACTGTGCCTACAAAACCTTCTGCCGGTGTATAGCTGAAGCTGCCATCAGCGTTCACTTTAATCTTACCACCCGCACCAAGTTTACCGGTTGGAATAGTATACTCTGCAATCAACGGAACATTCGTGCCATCCAACAGGGTAAGCTTGCTGATAGTTTGAGTATTATTTTCCGGATCATGGTCGTTAGCCAAAAAGCCCTTGCCTGCAGTGGCGGATATAGTCTCATTCTTTAAACCGCTATAGGCATCGTCATTAGCATAAGTGACGTTTTCTGTATCGCTCCTGTCTTCAATAGTGATGTTCAGATAAGCAGTGTCTTCTCCACCTCTTTCATCGCCAGTAACAGGATCATAATCCTTAATGGTGTACTTTATAAGAACTACAGTACCTACAAAATCAGTGGCAGGAACGAACGTAAACGTACCATCGCCATTAAGAGTCAGTTTACCGGCATTCGTTACAGTATTGCCATCCTTATCCGTACCCGATACATCAGTGGCTGTACCAACAGGAATGTCAGAACTGGTAACCTTAATATCATCACCGTCAGGGTCACTGTCGTTGCTTAGGACATCTCCTTTCAGTTCTTTATTCTTCTTACCGGTTACATTGTCGTCAATAGCTACTGGGGGATTGTTCTTACTAGGATCTTCTACAGGTATAACTGTAATAGTTAAAGTAGCATTGTCGCTATTACCATCTACGTCAGTAATGGTATAATCAATAGGCACTTTACCAGTGAAGTCTTCTTCAGGATCAAAAGTATACGTACCATCTTCTCTGATGGTCAGTTCACCGGCTACAGCACCGCTTGCATCATGAATAGTTACCGTTAAACCTGAACTTGGAACAGTTTCAGGTGTACTAATCTTAGTGCCATCGCTATCATAATAGGTTATATCGGTTACTTTGATGCCGTTACCTACGTCATTGGTCAATACATTGCCGTCAACAGAAACTCCTTGGGGAGTCTGGTTGATATCATCTTTGGCATATATATCCAAAACATCGTCCAAAACAGTCAGATAAATCGTAGCATCGTCGCAACCATCAGCTGTACACACCTCATAAGGAGCATTTACAGTACCTACAAAATCACTTTCCGGGTTAAAGGTTACTTTACCATCGGTTAGTACTTGGATAGTACCCACTTTTACACCGTCTTTGTAGATGTCTCTCAGATTAGATCCTGAAGAATACTTCTCAATATCTCCCGCTGCATTCATTTCTACATAAAATTTTATAGAAGTTACCACATCTTCGATATGGTCATTTGCCAAGATATTGTCGATAACGATAGTCTGGCCTTTTGGTCCCGCTTTGGCGTCATCATTGGCATTAATCAGCACATCTTCCTTGACTACCATTACCAAAATGGAACTTGCATCGCTTTCGGTGCCATCCGTAATGGCATAAGTAAACGACACATCGCCCGTGTAGTCTTCATCAGCGGTAAATATCAATTTCCCATCGACATCTATTGAAGCTTGTCCTGCCAAATTACCCTCAGTGTCGTATACATCTGTTGGAGTATCTGTCAACGAAAATTCATCGCCATTGTCATCTAATCCCTTTATTTCCGTAACCGAGATTGGATCATTGTCAACATCCCAATCGTTCAGGAGCGGATTGATGGTGATTTCTTCACCTTGTTTTACCATTCCTATATCGTGGTTGGCAACGGGTGGATTATTGATGGCAGAATAAGGAGATGCGACGATAATATAAAGATTGGCATCGTCTTCCACATTGCCGGATGTATTTTTACCTGTGTAGGCAATAGGCGGAACATGACCGTAAAACAACGGATCGGGTGTAAAAGTATAAGTGCCGTTTGCATTTACTTTTATTTTACCATAGGTAGTGCCGCCGATACTTAAAATTGTTTCTTCTCCAATATCAAAGGACGATCCATTAAATGAAAGGGCTGTTACCTCATCAATGTTATAATCGTTGGTCAACAGATTGCCGTCCACCGGTATATTGAAGGGTGTCTGGTTAATGTCGTCCGTGGCAATGACTTTCGTAATTGTCAATGGCTTATACTTTACGTTGTTTGAAACTCCGTCAGCCCCGTTGTATGTAGCCTCAAAGAACGGATCGAACGGCGGATAGAAATAATCGTCTAAATCGTAAGGAGGATTGTAATCCGGCGCCAGAGGGTTTTCCGGGTCACTTGTATTGGTTCCGTCAGGGTCATACACGTCATTAGGTCGTGTAATCCCCGCTTTTACCTCACCGGAACCGCCAATAGCATCTTCGGTTACTTTTACTGTTATAGTATAGGTTATTTCACAATCCTGAGGAAGATCCAAAAAAGATTTAAATGTATTTGTAGCGGCATCAAAAGTCAGGCTGGTTGCCTCTACGCCACATCCGTCTCCGTCGAATGTAAAGAAAGTGCCGTCAACAGGATCGAATCCTTCAGGAACTACAAAATGGAAAAGGGCATCCTCCACATTAAAGTTAAATTTACCTTCATTACCGTTGTTTTTTACTTTAACGGTATAGCTTACTTCATCACCTATAAAGAGATCGGTTTTATTTGGAGTAAGCTCTGTAACCTCCAAGTCGGCTGACTTGATGGTTACATTAAAAGTGCTATTAAATTCATCTCCTTTTATAAATGTCCATGTATCCATCCCCATATTATTACCAAAAGTGGTGCCATTACTTGGACCTGTGCTGCTACCCCATTTGTGTCCGTTGGCTGTCGCTCCTCCCATTCCTGCACTTGATGTGCCCTCCGGTATAACGGTATGACTCGCATTTATGGGATTCGGTATCCCTCCGGTGCTTCCTCCACCACTGCCTATATCGGTATCATTCCAATAAACTTTGTCCGAGACAAACGCGCTTCGATCGGCATTGTACAGCTGTAATTTAATCCCAAACGGGTTCACTTCCAAATCAATATATGGGAAGTGTACTTCTGCCCCTTGCAATTGCAGGTCTATCACTCCCGGACTTACTCCATCAGGCAGGGGCTCCCCGTCTCCATCGGTGCCGTCCCAATAGACTGAGTTTTCGCCATCATTTTCGGTATATCCTGTTAATGTTTTGGTTGTAAACTCATTTTCTGGAGAGCTGATAATGATGGTATAGAATACATCTTTACCACTGTCGAATACAAAGAATCCCCCTTTGTTCCCGGCCGTCCACTTCGTTCCGCCATCGGCGCCTCTAAATTCGGCTACCGTTATATCCAGTTCCGGTTGTGAAACGTGCAGCCAGGTGCTGCCGCCCGGTACCGCACCGGATGCTTCTCTTGGCATAGTTTTGTCTGGTAGCGAATAGAACATTTTATGTGTAAATGTATCGTTGCCATCTTCGCCGCGCGGATCGTGATATCTGTTCTTAACCTGGGCTGCAGTTGACGCCGCAATACTTTGATAAGAAGGTGATGTCGGATCTCCTATCGCATGGAAACCTTTGTTATTGACCATAAAGGTAGAGCGATATCCGGCATTTCCGTTGTTATCCACTTCATACATAAAACCATCGCGGGTATGGACTATGAACTTAGCATAATTATTATATACATCACCACGCCAATAGCTACCATTTACATTAGAGTTTATTGAATTGAATACATTCATATATACCCTTCCCGGTATCCAAGCATTGTTATCCGTATTTGCCACCGAAATATCCCAGGCATATATAAAACGCGTATTCGAGCCTTGCGTCCAATCATAAGTTGCTGTTAAAATATTTGGAGAGTTATCAGCATCTGCAGTTCCGGTGCTTGCAAATTCTACTTTGTAAATTCCCGTACCACCTTCTGGAACTTTATAATACAAGGCACGGTATTTATCACCATCAGTGGTTGTTCCCGGACTATATCGGGGACCTGCTAATTCAGCATTACGATTGTCTATCCGCCCCCAGGTATCCGCATTATCTCCATAACTTCCACTTACAAATTGTGATGGAGGTATGGCTACGCCATCAAGTCCAAATAAGGTTATATTATTTCTATTTCCGTTTCGCGTATTATTATTATTTCCAAATGCCTGCGCAGAAGTAGCAATAGCTATGGTTTCACCCTCTTTCGCAAATACATAATGTGTTCCCATTGTAGGGTAAGGGAAATAGTTTTGTTCGTCCATATGCGCACGTAAAGTACTTCTGCCACCGTAAGCATTTGAAGGATACAAGTTCTTAGACCCATCAGCAAACAATTCTTTTAAAGGCATCAAAGCAAATAAAAGCAATAAAATTGTAAAACTCTTAATTTTCATACCGTAACTTTTTTTAGTTTCCATGGTAGATATGTGTTTATTATTGTAAATAATTTATTTCATTCATTGGATGTTCCAGCCTACCGAAAATGCAATAAGGCATATGAACATAAGCTATATCATATTTTGTAAGAGAAAGAAAAAAGGAGAAAAAAGCAACAAAAGAAAATATAATTTGTTGCGATATAAGTTGTGTGATTCTAATCGAAGATGTATCCAATGCAAACAACTTCGGTTTTCGCTCTCCCAAAATGGGAAAAACAAAAAAGAAACTACCTATCGACTCCTTAATAAGGCCTGTCGAAAGATTTGTAGTGGTAATTGGCAAAATACGTACTTTCAGCTGTTTTAGCAAGCTAAAGTAGTTAAGATTTAATGCACTCAATTTATTAAAAATTCCTTCGATAAATTTTCTATTTAACTAATTAATAACATCTTACGATTTTATTTTTCGTAACTAAAACTACATAACAAACATCTATTATTCGCTATAGTTGTAACCAACAAATATAATAAAATGTCTATCATAATATAAATCGTTTTAGCCACAGTATAAAATATAATTTTAACTATCACTATATCAGCCAATTGCATACATATATTGAACATATTTTTTTCAAAAAATATGATTTACCTCAAAAATGCAGTTAAAATCATATTTTATCAGCTTCATACAATATAACAAATTTCAAGCCAAAATATGTAAGTAATTAAGCTACAATGCACTTATTTAGCAGCAGTCAAAATCTCGTCTAAAACAACTCGATTTTTTTCCCATTTCGGGAATTAAGTTTCCATTTATTGGAGTTTTGTATTTTTTCATAAAGAAATCACTGCAAAAAATCGCTTGATTAGCTTCAGTTTCAAGCTTTTATTTGCTTCAGCATCAAACTTATCTCCATATTTTCACAAGCTGCAATAAATGCACTCTCCAAGCGACTGATCAACTAATTCATTTCCTTAAAATCATTTAAAAGGATTTAGAACAGCTGAAAAACAAAATCCTAGAGTCATAAATATGTCAAGTCCAACTAATTACAAAAATAAATACATGATAGAACACAAAAATAGTTTTATGGATATTCTTATATTAAATATGGTGTACAACTCGAGTACCCCATAATTTATTTAAAGATTCTTAAAGGAATTTGGCAGGCTTTTTGATGATTGTATTATACAAAGTATAGCTAATTAATTGAAAAAGGCTACTTTTGTGTTGTTAAAGAAATTAAACCATGAAAAGACAACTATTTTATTTTCTATCACTTGTACTCATGGCTTCCGTATTGCTTGTTGCATGCGGAAAAGTGCCGCTTACAGGTCGCAAGCAGCTTAATATCATCCCCGGACAACAAATGATGGCGATGAGTTTTCAGCAATATGATGCATTTCTGAAAGAGAATGCACTTTCGAAAAACACCGAACAAACCGCGATGGTGAAGCGCGTGGGTGAAAAAATCCAAGTTGCCGTGGAGAACTATTTCCAAGCAAAAGGCATTTCAAAAAAGCTGCAAGATTATAAATGGGAATTTAACCTTGTTGAAAGCCCCGAAGCCAATGCCTGGTGCATGCCCGGCGGCAAAGTGGTGATATATACAGGCATACTTCCAATCACCAAAGATGAAGAAGGTCTTGCAGTGGTCATGGGACACGAAATTGCACATGCCGTTGCCGAGCACGGTAATGAGCGCATGAGCCAAGGGCTTATTACCGAATTAGGCGGGATGGCATTGGCAGTGGCACTGCACGACAAGCCGGAGCAAACACAAGCCTTGTGGATGACAGCCTTCGGCGTTGGAAGCCAGCTGGGAGTAATGCTGCCCTACAGCCGCCTACACGAAAGCGAAGCCGACCACCTCGGACTTATATTTATGGCTATGGCAGGATATAATCCCCAATCGGCAATAAACTTCTGGCAACGAATGGCAGATATGAAAGGCGGACAAGCACCACCACAAATATTAAGCACACACCCTTCCGATGCAAAACGTATCGAAAACATCCAAAAGTGGATGCCCGAAGCCATGAAGTATTATCGGAAGTAAAAAGAAATAAATAATTCGAAACGCCTTTGCTAAATCTAAGATAATAATTTGGCATTCAGCGTTTAAGATATTGAAATGTATAAATTAATATTACAAAGTTTATGAGAAACCTGAAATTTATCCCCCTGAGTCTGCTATTGATGTTTGCATTTATGCAGCTCAAAAGCCAAGAAGTTAGCAGCTTTCAAGATTTTGTACATCAAGACCACGCAAGCACTGAATATATATTCAGCAAAGGCACATATTACAGCTATGCCTTTGAAGGTGAAGGTCCTTTCTACGAATTCGATGAAAAAGCCGTAATCCAAAAGCTAAAAGACGCAAAAGTCGATATCCAAGAAGTATGGTATAAACCGGCTTCTTCAAACTGTCGCCCCCCGGGCAGCGACCTTGCCATGACAGTGATAGTTGACCCTGCCTTTGTGGTGCGTTTGAATAAAGCAAATAAAGACATGCAAAAATTTGGCTTCAAGCCAACGGAAGAACCAAGCTTGGGCGACTGTGCATATTATGTACGCCATTATAAAGCGGTAACCGATGCACCTAAAGCTGAAGTCTTGGATAAAGCCCTTATCAAAAAACAGCAACAGGAAGAAAAAGAGCTCAAAAAAAGTATCAAGCTGAATAAGCAAATCTTAAAACTCAATAAAAAGAGCGATAAACTCACAAATAAACGTGCAAAGCTTTTAAATAAGAGTAATAAACTTATAAATAAGAGTGAAAAGATTCAAAAAGACAATGAAAAGATTCAGCTAAAAAGCAAAAAGCTCCAAGAGCAAAGCGATGAATTGAAAAAGAAAATCGAAAAATAGCATTTAAAAGCTCAATAAAAAAGGCTGCAATTTTAAAAATTGCAGCCTTTTTTTATGGCGCCCTGAGCGGAGCCGAAGGGCACCTGAGCGGAGCCGAATGGCACCCTGAGCGGAGCCCCAAGCAGCACCCTGAGCGGAGCCCCAAGCAGCACCCTGAGCGGAGCCGAATAATCTAGTCCCGAGCAGCACCCTGAGCATTCTAAGACATATGCAAACTTTCTTTAATATTTAACATTTTTTTAT
>CAZDWA010000092.1:0-7615 GCA_964509065.1 uncultured Lentimicrobiaceae bacterium | reverse complement strand
AACTATTTGCAGACAAAGAGTTTGCAGGACAGTGGTATGTGCCTGCCGGAGAAAGCTATTTAGCTAAAATCTTTGCAGATGCGGGTGCGGATTACGTATTTTCCGATTTATCGGGCACAGCAAGTATTCCAATGGACATTGAAACAATAATAAAGCGTGCCGCAGATGCTGATTATTGGCGAATAGCACATGCAGCAAGAGCTTCTTATGGCTATGAAGATTTGGAAAAAGAAAATGAATTGTATGCAGGCTTTGCTGCGTTTAAAAACAAAAAGGTGATTTTCTGTAATATTAGCCAAACTGCCTATTTTGAAGAAAGTACACTTTATCCTCATCACTTATTAGCCGATTTTATTGCTATCTTTCAACCCGAATTGATGCCGGACTATCAGCCTGTATATCATGAACTTATGAAATAATATGCAATTGTTTTCAAGCTTAGGTTTTAAAAAATGGCAACTTTATGGGCTCTCGCTGCTTATATTGTGTGGATTATTGGTGTTGAATTTGCTGTTTGGCTCTGTAAAGGTAGCTGCCTCAGAAATTATCTCCATAATTTCCGGTCAGCATGAAGCTGTGAGCAGCTCAAACCGCATGATTATTTTGCAGTTTCGTATCCCTCAGGCACTTACTGCATTATTTGCCGGTGCAGCATTGGCTGTTTCCGGTCTTTTAATGCAAACGCTGTTTAAAAATCCGCTTGCCGACCCATCAATCCTTGGAATCAGTTCCGGAGCAAGTTTAGGAGTGGCATTATTGCTTATGGCAACAGGAATGATTTCAGGACATGCACTTATCAGCTTCGGCTGGATACGGCATATAGGGCTGATAGTTGCCGCTGCCTCAGGTGCTATCTTTGTGCTTCTTTTTATTGCCTTATTGAGTAAGCGATTGTCGGGTATAGTCTATCTTTTAATCGCGGGAATTATGATAGCTTATTTCACTTCAGCTATAGTAGGAATCATTAAATTTTTCAGTCAAAAAGAAGATTTACAAGCCTTCGTAATATGGGGAATGGGTAGCTTTTCAAATGTGGGATTGAAACAACTGCCTTTATTTATAGCATTAATTAGTATTCTACTTCTGCTTTCGGTAACATTAGTTAAGCCATTGAATTTAATGTTATTAGGAGATTTATACGCGCAAAATACCGGATTGAATTTGGTGTTATATCAGCGATGGGTTTTAATTGTATCCGGCTTACTTACTGCAGTGGTTACAGCTTATGCAGGACCAATTGCATTTTTAGGTTTGGCAGTGCCGCACATCAGCAGGAATTTATTTAAATCCAGCGATCATAAAGTATTGATTCCGGCAAGTATTATCATTGGCGCTTCCCTAGCATTATTTTGTAATTTAATTGCACGACTTCCGGGTTTTGACGGCAGTCTCCCAATTAATTCAATTACTTCACTGATTGGCGCCCCATTTGTGATTTGGATTATTTTGAACAGGCAACGCTATTATTCTGCAAAACTATGAGGCAAGCTATATTAGAACTTCTGAATCTTGAAATCGGCTATGGAAGTCATACGCACAGTACTGCCTTACTGCCTCCGTTGAATTTACAGCTAGATTCCGGTGAGTTTGTGGCAGTAGTGGGACCAAACGGGGCGGGGAAATCTACACTTTTTCGCACTATTTCTGGTTTTCAGCCTGCCTTGGGTGGAGAAGTTTTGTTGAACGGTCAACCAATTAAAAAGATGAATATGGCTGAGCGTGCAAGGCAATTAGCAGTAGTTTTTACAGATTATCCGGATGATTTTTATTTAAAAACCGAAGAAGTTGTTACTACCGGACGTTATCCGTATACAGATTTCTGGGCACGATTAACTAAAAATGACCTCCGCCTTATTGATGAAAGCATGGATAGTTGCGGAGTAGGGCATTTGAAAGGACGAAGGCTGATAAGTCTAAGCGATGGGGAGCGTCAAAAAGTTATGGTAGCCAAGGCTTTAGCTCAAGATACACCCTTAATTCTATTGGATGAGCCGGCTGCCTTCTTGGATTATCCTAGTAAAATTGAATTGATGGAGTTGCTGAGAAAACTGGCAAAAGAACAATCCAAAACCATCTTATTTTCATCACATGACCTTGATTTGGTATTGCGAAATGCCGATAAAGTCTGGCTTGTGGCGCATAAACAAGAAGTAAAAGACGATATACCCGAACAACTTGTCATTGATGGAGCGATTAATGCGTACTTCGACAATAATCAATTGGTTTTTGATAGTTTAAAAGGACATTTTATTGTTCAAAATGCTAGGAGTAGGTCCATTTTTAATGGGATTAAAGATGATCTAATACATAAATGGACATCCAATGCTTTATTACGTAACGGCTTTGAAATCAGTGAAAAAGAAGAAGAGAATTTGATGCAAATTAGCTATTCTTCTAGTGAATTTTTACTAAAAAAGGATGGCGAAACCCATAAGTTCGATAAATTAGCAGATTTGATTCACTATTTAAACAGACTACCATGAAAACACGCTATATTGTTATATTATTTTTGAGTTTATTTATTACTGCATGTTCCGACATGAAAGAAAAAGTTGATTTAATCGTTTTTAACGGACATATATATACTGTAGATGAAGGCTTTAGTGTTTTTTCAGCTATGGCCGTCAAGGATGGTAAAATATATGATTTGGGCTTATCTAAGGATATTCTGAAACGTTATAATGCTGATCAAATGCTTGATGTGGACGGGAAAGCTATTTTTCCCGGCTTTAATGACGGACATTGCCATTTTAATGGCTTGGGCGAAAATCTTTACCGATATGCAGATTTAAAAGGGAGTAAATCTTTTGAAGAAGTGATTGAGCGGCTTGAGCATCATATTGCACAGCATCCTGCTGACTTTATATTAGGCAGGGGATGGGATCAAAATTTGTGGGATCCGCCGGTATTTCCTGATAATGAATTACTTGAACACAGCTTTCCCGCTCAAAAAATTCTACTTATTCGTGTTGACGGACATGCTTCGCTTGCAAGTAAGGCAGCGCTTGAAATTGCCGGAATAAAAGCATCTACTAGGGTAGAAGGAGGGGAGGTAGTTTTAAATAATGAAGGGCAACCGACCGGCTTGCTTATCGATAAAGCTGATATTCCGGTACGCACACATATACAGCCTCTTACAGTGACAGAAAGACATTCTGCCTTGCTGGAAGCCCAAAACCGATGCTTCGAGCTTGGATTAACTTCTGTAACAGATGCCGGACTTCCCTATCAAACTATAGAGCTTATTCGTAATATGCAGAATAACAATGAGTTAAAAATGAAAATTAATGCAATGTTAGATCCTACAGAGGAAACTTTGGACTATTACCTAGCGGCTGGTCCTCAGTTTTCGGATTTGCTTAGCATTAGCTCTATCAAACTATATTCGGATGGGGCTTTAGGTTCGAGGGGAGCTTGGATGTTGGAGCCATATTCGGATGAGCCGACAAAAACCGGATTTAGGATGGAAGAAGATGTATTTTATCGCGATATAATTCAACGAGCATATGATGCAGGTTTTCAGGTTAATACACATGCTATTGGCGATGCGGGAGTCCGTTATATATTGGATTTATATGCCGAAATACTTCCTGAAAACAATGACAGGCGTTGGCGAATAGAACATGCACAAATTGTTCATCCGAATGATTTTCCCAAATTCGGGACATATAATATCATTCCCTCAATCCAAAGCACACATGCTACCTCCGATATGTTATGGGCAATTGATAGAGTAGGTGAAGAACGTCTTCGTGGAGCATACGCACAACAGCAATTGCTGGAACAAAATGGCTGGCTTGTGAATGGCACGGATTTTCCGATAGAAGGGATTAATCCTTTGGAGACATTTTATGCGGCAGTTGCCCGAAAAAATATCGAAGGCATTCCTGCAGAAGGCTTTCAGATGGAAAATGCATTATCAAGGGAGCAAGCATTACGCTCCATCACAATTTGGCCCGCCAAGGGAAGCTATGAGGAAAATAGTAAGGGCAGTTTAGAAAAAGGGAAAGCAGCCGACTTTGTAATACTCGATCACGATATTATGGAATGTGAAATAGAACAAGTGCGTGATACAAAAGTATTGGTTGTGTATAGCAATGGAGAAAAAGTGTACAGAAAGGAATAAAAAAAGGGTAAGCCACTTATATCGCACCGCTCAACCACCTTACCCTTGCTTCCTTCCGAACCTGGGGGATTCGCTGGGAGCTGGTCGTATAAGACTTACCCGCTGCAAATGTACATATTTTTTTGAATATGCGTAAATCTTTTTAAAATTTATGATGAAGCTGAGAATCATTTGCTAAGTTTGCATAAAAGCAGCTGAAAAGGAAAAGAATGTACAATAAAGCGAAATTTTGGCCGGTAGGTATAATAAGTGGCTTGTTGGGCGGCTTAATTGGCTTTGTGTTGCTGTTAGTTTTGTTACTTTATGTGAAAGAAAGCGTTTCTTCCACTTATTTACTGGTTTATATTTATCCTTTTTTCTATTTAGCTATTGCAAATATCTACTTGCGTGAACGTTATCAAGCCGGTATTTTAAAGTTTGGGACAGCCTTTCGTTTATCTCTTTTAAGTGGATTTATTGCTTCAGCCTTCGCTTCCTTTTTGATATTTCTTGTATTTGAATATGTGTACAATGATATTTTGGCAAACCGTGTGCACACAATGACTTATGAATTAATTTCCAGCCAAAATCGACAATCGAATGCGGATTTGGTACGTATGTCGGAATGGATTTCGCAAATGTTGTCACCAATTAAGCTGGCTTTATATTATTTTGCGTTTTATTTACTCTTATTGCCATTTCAGGCACTCATTATTGCTATCTTTGTTTGGCGTAAACAAAAATAAATTCATTTAATTTTACAAATTATGACTTCTTCCTCAATGAATTTTTTTCCACCACTTAAACATGCTGTTAAGTATGGTGTGATTAGCGGATTAATTTTAATAGCCATCAGCACAGCATTATACGCTTCAGGTGCAAGCAATTTTGAAATGATGGCAATCATAGCTAATGGACTGGTAACTTATGGAGTAATTAT
Source organism: uncultured Lentimicrobiaceae bacterium (assembly GCA_964509065.1). Classification (GTDB taxonomy): domain Bacteria; phylum Bacteroidota; class Bacteroidia; order Bacteroidales; family F082; genus JALNZU01. The sequence continues at coordinate 2,570 of CAZDWA010000092.1, read as the reverse complement.
CTTTTTTACTATTTATAGTATTAAAAAGACCCGTGACTTGGAATTTGGTGGCTCCATTAGTTATATACAAGCCTTGATTGTAGGCTTTGTGATGTTACTTATTTCCGGTTATCTAGGTAATTTGTTTTCTTTTATTTTAACAAATTATATTGATCCGGATTATATGCTTCAACAGATAGATAATTTTGTGGATGCATGGGAGGGGAAGATGCCTGAAGATATGCTGGACGAAACAGTAGCCAAAATGGAAGCAAGCATGGATCCGGTGAAAAACTTTTTCAGATCTTTATATGTAACACCAATTACATCATTGATAATCAGTGCTATTGTATCATTATTTGGAAGAAAGAAAGTAAACTATTAACTCTAAAATATCCCAAATGGATATATCAGTTGTTGTACCTGTTTTTAACGAAGAAGAATCGCTGAAAGAACTTACGGAATGGATTGCAAGAGTAGCGAAACAGTCTGGCTTTAGCTATGAAATCGTATTTATTGATGATGGTTCGACAGATAATTCTTGGGGCGTTATTAAAGGATTGGCTGAAGCCGGCTTTTCGATCAAAGCTATTAGTTTTCGTAGAAATTACGGTAAGTCAGCTGCATTAAATGAAGGATTTAAACTTGCCGAAGGAGAAGTGGTAATCACAATGGATGCAGACCTTCAAGACAGCCCGGATGAGATACCGGAATTATACGAAATGATTAAAAATCAGGGATTTGATATGGTTTCAGGCTGGAAAAAGAAACGCCATGACCCCTTGTCAAAGACGCTGCCATCTCGACTTTTTAATCGAACAACACGTATTATAAGCGGCATTAAACTGCATGATTTTAATTGCGGGCTGAAAGCTTATAAACTGGAATTGGTGAAATCCATTGAAATACAAGGCGAAATGCATCGCTATATTCCGCTTATAGCAAAATGGGCAGGATTTGGAAATATTGGAGAAAAGGTCGTGCAACATTACGAACGAAAGTATGGACATTCAAAATACGGTATGAGCCGCCTGATTAAGGGATATCTTGATTTGCTTTCCATAACTTTTGTCTCGAAATTCGGCAAACGCCCCATGCACTTTTTTGGCAGTCTTGGCTCATTGATATTTTTTATCGGACTGATAATTGCAGCTTATTTGGCTTATGCGAAGTTTTTCTTGGAAGCATACAAAATGACTGATCGTCCTTTGTTTTATTTTGGCTTATTGGCAATGATTTTAGGAACCCAGCTTTTTATGACAGGTTTTTTGGCAGAGCTGATTTCTCAAGCTAAGAGCAGTAGCTCGACAGTTTATGGGATAAAGGATAAACTCAATTTGGATTAGAAGAATTTAAAATATTATAGAAAGAAAAAAATTGTTTGTTATGAAAATTCACTTGGTGTCCGGAGGATGCGGATTTGTTGGAAGAAATATGGTAAAACGCTTATTGTCAACGACTAAAGATACTGTTTTCATGGTTGATGACTTATCAATCGGTCGTCATCCTTCAGAATGGTTGGATGGTTTTACTTCAAAGATGATAAAAGACGTTGAAGTGATAGGCGATGAGGAAAGATTGTATTTCTGGAAAGGAGACTTCCGGAATTTATTGTTTTATATGCGTGAAAACCCGACATATATTCAAGAAAATTATAATTTAAAATTTGACAAGTTCAGTGATGTGTTCCATTTTGCTGCCATTGTGGGCGGGCGTCTTAAGATTGAAGGCGACCCAATGATTGTGGCTCTGGATTTGAGTATTGATGCCGAATTTTTTCATTGGGTGACACAACATAAACCTGAACGCGTATTGTATCCAAGCTCCAGTGCTGCATATCCGGTGAGCCTTCAAGGCACGGAAGCTGCGATTGCATTGAGCGAAGGCGATATCGACTTCAATAAAAACCTTGGAACACCTGATATGACTTATGGTTGGTCAAAGCTAACAGGTGAATTTTTAGCTCAAATAACTGCAAAAAATTATGGTGTAAGGGTGGCATGTATTCGACCGTTTTCCGGTTATGGTGAAGATCAAGAGCAATCTTATCCGGTGCCGGCCATTGCTGCACGCGCAGCACGTCGGGAAGACCCGTTTGAAGTATGGGGTAGCGGAAAACAAGGACGTGATTTTGTACATATAGATGATGTTATTGACTTCATTTTCATGCTTTTAGATCGAGTAGGAGATGGCTCGGCATACAATATTGGCTCCGGAAAGTTAACTTCCTTCCTTGAATTAATTGATTTATTTGGAGATATTGCCGGCTATAAGCCAACTATTAAACCTTTATTGGATAAACCGGTTGGCGTACACTCACGTTATGCCAATATGGAGCTGGTAAATGAAAAATTTGGCTGGAAACCAAAAATATCTTTACGCGAAGGAATGGAACGGGTTTATAAAAGACAATTGGAGCTGATAAATAAATAGTGATAAATTTATTGACTTAGGTTTTATCTTAAATTTCAGTTATTTAAACGCATTTGATATTTTTAAAATATGTCAAATGCGTTTTGCTTTTGTGCGAATTATACGTAACCCTTCAGCGAAAGGCATCTTGTGAGCTACTTTAATCCTACTCAACTTTG
>CAZDWA010000091.1:251-7921 GCA_964509065.1 uncultured Lentimicrobiaceae bacterium | reverse complement strand
GGGGGGGGGGGGGGGGGACACCTAAATTGTTTTATAGCCATTACTCTATGTAAGGTTTGATTGAATCTACAATAATAAGAAGTATTCCATTAAAATACAAGCCAAAAAAACGAGGAATTATTCAAGTAGCTTAAAAAAGATTATTATTTACTGATAATCAATATACTATATGTAATTTAGTGAGACTTTAAATTACTGTTTTTGCAATTTGATTTTTTTATGAAAAGGAACACAACATAAAAGATGAGTTGATGGGACACTGATTGCCCAAAATATATAAGAAAATTAATTCTGATTGGCTTAAATCAGGAAATAATAATCGCCCAAAAATAATGTAAAGTGTTATTCTAAGGTTGTAAGCCAAATTCCAAAAGTATATTTTTTCGCAAGCTGTTCCCAAAGACTAAAACTTGCTTTCTTTTGAGACAATAACTAAGCATTTTGGGATGAGAATCAAAAAGACCGAATCGAATTAGGGTAAATTTGTACATTTTGTGAAGTTAATTCGTAATTTAAAGCTAATAAACTGTAAATCTTAACATTTCATTATGATTTGGATATGAAAATCGGATTAGTTTTGTTGCTTACAATTGAGATAAACACTTCTATTTATAAAATACAAGCCTCATCGTTTTTTCACGATGAGTTTACGATGATTCACTATAATCCGTTAAAAACAATATTCATTTAAACTCCAAATTATGAAAAAACTATTTTTACTTCTTGGTTGTTTATTAAGTATAAACATCACATTTGCCCAAGCCCCGGATATTCAATGGGAAAAAACATATGGTGGCAGTAAATATGACATAGCTTATTGCGTAGAAATGACAGCTGATGGCGGTTATATCATGGCCGGCTATACCAATTCGGAAGACGGTGATGTGACCGGTACTATTGATCGAAATGACTTTTGGATTGTAAAAGTTGATTCTGTAGGCAATTTAGAGTGGCAAAAGGTTTTAGCCTGCATAATTCACCAATTCATAAGCTTGTCAATCTAACTTTGTCGTAATAAGCTCATGATCAGCGCATTAGTAGATTTTGGCTGTAATTTCAAAAAAGTGATTATTAAAAAATGAATTTTGATTTAATTTTGGCAATTTTTACGTTATGAGTTGTTCGCAGTAGTTGGCTACAGCTTCACACCTCCTGCCTGAAAATTTCTCAAAATTAAATTCATGAATTAAGCAGGTTAGGTGGAATCTACAATGATGGTGCCCGCCAAGTACGTCAATTAAATGATGGAAATTATATTGTCGGAGGATGGCGAACTTATGGTAAAGTTAGTGGGAATATTGATTTTTATCTAGTTAAACTCAATCCGACAGGAGATGTACTTTGGGATAAAAACCTTGGTGGAACCGGAAGAGATGAATTACATTCCATAAAAGAAACTGCTGACGGTGGTTTTATAATAAGTGGTTGGACTGACTCTGATGATGGTGATATAAGTGGTTACCACGGTTCCAATGATGGCTGGCTTGTTAAAACGGATTCTTTTGGCACTATTGAATACCAACGTGCGCTTGGAGGAAGCCAAGTTGATATGCTGGAATCTGTGGAACAAACCCATGATGGCGGATATATTGTTGCCGGAAGAACAAGGTCCAATGATGGCGATGTGTCACACAATTATGGCAGTTATGATGGTTGGCTTGTAAAATTGGACAATAGTTTGAACATTGAATGGGAATCAACTTATGGCACAGGGGGATGGGATGAATTCAATTGTGTTCGTCAAACAACTGACGGCGGGTATATCGCCGGTGGAACAAGCAACAACAAATTCTGGATTGTAAAAACAAATATTTCCGGTCAGCTTGAGTGGGAGAACAAAGTAGGTGGTAGCGAAGAAGATCAAGGGCATGCAGTTCGCCAACTTACAGACGGAGGATACATAATGGCCGGATGGGTGTATTCAAATAACGGAGATGTAACCGGCAATAAAGGATTTAGAGACTGGTGGGTAGTACGTTTCGATCAAAGCGGTAATATGCTTTGGCAAAAAACCATGGGGTCAAGTCGATTTGATGATGCCTATGATATTGAACAAACTTCTGACGGTGGTTATATAGTTGTTGGTTATGCAACCGAACAAGATGGTGATGTTTCTTTCCATAGGAATTCCCCTGATTTCTGGCTTGTGAAATTGGAAGCTGATGATGTTTCCAGCGGGCTTATATCAAACGAATTACCCGGATTTGATATATATCCCAATCCGGTAACAAGCACTCTGAATCTGATAAATGCAGCTGAAAATTTCGAGTATTTAATTATAGATTTATTCGGTAAAGTAAAAAAGATAGGAAGAGAGAACAATGCAATCGATATCAATGACTTACCTACAGGAAGCTACTTATTGGTATTGCAACACGAACATGGAAGAACCGTAAGAAAATTCTTGAAACATTAAATCGTATTGCAGTTAAGATTAATAACTTACTTTCAACATTTAGATCTAGGCTTTTTAAAAATAGATATATAGCTTGAATTTTTAAGTTTAAAAAAAGCAGTATCTTTGCCGAAATATATTTCCAATAGGGGTGCCTTGCTGTGTGTGCAACAGTTGAAAGACAGGCTGAGATTAAACCCTTTGAACCTGATGCGGATAATGCCGACGAAGGGAAAAAGCACTTCTCAATTTCCTCTATTGATTTATTAGTTAAACTTTTAAATCAATACATGATGAAAAAAAATCTATTCCTAATTTTAGTGGGCCTCTTTTTGCCGGTCCTCGCCTTTTCACAGTTCCTTATTCAAGGTGTGGTACGTGACAATTCAGATGGCAGTTTGTTGCCGGGTGCATTGATTCAAATTGAAGAAACAAAGCAGTCGCAAGTGAGTGATATGCAAGGAAGTTTTCGATTTGAGCTTCCTCAACAAAGATCGTATCGCCTAAGCATCAGCTATTTAGGCTATAACAGCCTGCAAATTAATGCAATAGCAGGTAGTGCGGAGCAAATTGTCATACACTTACATCCCATGGCATATTTACAAGATGAGGTGGTGATTCGTTCCACGCGCCTAAAAGCAGACAGCCCCGCCACCTTCACTTTGGTGGATAAAGACCGCCTAAAGCGAGAAAATACGGGCACCGACCTTCCTTATTTGTTACAAACAACGCCTTCAGTAGTTGTCACTTCCGATGCCGGAAGCGGTATCGGCTATACAGGCATACGCATCAGAGGGAGCGACCTTACTCGTATCAATGTGACACTGAACGGCATACCCGTTAATGATGCCGAGTCGCATACCGTTTATTTTGTCAACCTGCCCGATTTGGCATCTTCGGTAGAAAACATACAAATACAACGAGGCATAGGCACCTCCTCCAATGGTGCTGCTGCTTTTGGAGCAAGTATCAATATACAAACGGCACAACGAAGCCAGGAAGCTTATACTACATACGATGGCAGTATAGGCAGTTTTAATCTTTTTAAAAATTCCCTCAGCTTTGGAACAGGAATAGGGAAGCACGGCTTTTCATTTGATGGAAAACTAAGTAAAATAAGCTCGGACGGCTATGTAGACCGTGCTTCATCCGACCTGAAGTCATATTACCTCGCCGCCAGCTGGGCAAATAATAAAACCTATGCAAAGCTATTGACGACAAGCGGAAACGAAAAAACATATCAGTCGTGGTACGGCATCCCAAAAGACAGCCTCTTAACGAACAGAAGATACAATCCTGCAGGAGAAATGCTGGATTACGATGGAAACCTAATCGGGTATTATGACAATCAAACCGACAATTACCAGCAAGATTATTATCAGCTGCACCTTGCCCATCAGCTGAAGCCGGATTGGCTTTTGAGTGGGGCAGCCTTTCTCACAAAAGGAAAAGGCTATTACGACAGCTGGAAAAACAACCGTAAGTTCAGCGAATACGGCCTTCCAAATGTGATTATTGGCGATACGGAAATCAAACGTACCAATTTGATTCAACAAAAATGGTTAGACAATAATTTTTATGGACTGCAGGCGTCGCTCATGATTGAAAAACCTTTGTACGAAATCAGCTTCGGCAGCGGCTGGAATCGCTATGAAGGAGATCATTTTGGTTATATCAGCTGGGCAGAAATTTCGAGCGGTCTTGACCTTAAACAGCCTTGGTATTTGAACAATTCCGTAAAAACAGATTTTAATAACTTCATTAAGGCAAGCCTTGATTTTGGAAGACACATAAAACTGTATGCCGATATGCAATTGCGTGCCATCGACTATGCAATCCAAGGGCAACACGACAACCTGCTTCCAATGAATCAGCAGCATGATTATTTGTTTTTTAATCCAAAAGCAGGTATTTATTATAAGCTGAACAAGCAACAAGGCATTTATCTCACACTGGCAAAATCACATCGCGAACCAAGCAGAAGTGCCTTCAAAGATGCAGATCCCGGTGAGGAAATAAAAGCTGAACGCCTATTTAATATAGAAAGCGGATATAAGCTGCAAAAAAACAATATTCGATTTGAAGCCAATTTATTCCATATGCTGTACAAAGATCAGTTAGTGCTTACCGGAAAGATAAACAGCACCGGAGCAGCCATATTGACCAATGTGCCGGACAGCTACCGCAGCGGTTTGGAAACAAGTTTATTTGCACGCCTTCATGAAAAAGTACATACCACAATCCATTTAAGTGTAAGCCGCAACAAAATCAAAAACTTTGTGGAGTACGTAGATAACTGGAATTATTGGGATAATCCGGAAAATGAGCCTTATCAATACAGCTTTGAAAGGGGCACCACAGATATTTCGTTTTCCCCTTCGGTTGTAGGAGGTGCACAAATTGATTATAAGGCTTATAAACGGCTTTTAATCAGTTATTATTCCAGTTTTGTAAGCCGCCAATATTTGGATAATACTTCCACCAAAAGCCGCAGCCTCGACCCCTACCATATCGGCAAGCTGCTGCTTAGTGCCGATATTTCGGGGAAAATACTCAAAGATGCCGCCATACAGTTGAGTCTGAACAATTTGTTCAACGAGAAGTATGCGAGCAACGGATGGGTTTACCGCTATATTTACAACGATGAACCCGGCCTGGAAGACGGCTATTTCCCACAGGCAGGCTTCCACTGGATGCTGCAACTGCGCATAGGATTTTAAGAAAGCGAAACAGCTAATTTCATCCTGATTTTAGCTATTATTGCAGCAAAATTCAGCTTTTATGAAGCATAATTTTAAAATGCAATACAATTGTGTTGAAAAAATCATATCCGAGCAGCTAAAACAGCCGTTTTCGACTGATATTTTCCGGCAATTGAATTTAAGTGCCGATGAAGTCGACAAGCTGCTGCACGAATGGGGCAAGCTCAGCTTGGAACGCTTGTTGCAAAGTAGCCACACTAGCTATTTCAAGCAGTTGTTAAACCCTCAACAAGTCAGTCTTTTTGATTTGCCCGAACAAAAGCAGTACAGCACAATTGTGCTTGCAAAAGATGTCATCATCCTTGAACAAGCGGATTCGAAATTTGGTCTACATCAGTCCGGCAATTTGATTTATCAAACAGCCACCACCCCTTATGGAGAAGCCTTTGTTTTGGGCAATGGCGAGGCACTGGTAAAGCTTGTATTTACAAAAGATAGTGCATTGCTTTTGAATGACTTACGCAAACAATATCCCGGCATCTCTTTGACGGAAGGAAGTAGCCCACAACATGAGATTGCCTTACAATATATTACCAATCCTTTACAAATTACCGAGCAAATTCGGCTTAGGCTAAATGCGAGCGATTTTCAAATTCAGGTGTGGCAGGCATTGCTTGATATCCCCTTTGGCAGCCTCAGCACTTATTCCGAAATCGCCAAAAAGATTGGCAGAGTCAATGCCTCACGTGCCGTAGGCGCTGCAGCGGGGAGCAATCCATTTGCGTACCTCATACCCTGCCACCGTCTTGTAAAAGCAAGCGGCGAAATAAGCGGTTACCGTTGGGGCATTATTCGAAAAATCGCCATGATAGCCCGTGAAAACGCAATCTTACGCAGGCGAAATATTTTAATTGAGAATTGACAATTGATTTCCGCCGCAGCGGAAATAAACAATAAGCATTCGCCGCTACGGAGGATTATCTTGCACTAACAACTTAAAAACACTTCAAAATAGCACCGCCTCGAAAGCTTTCGAGGGTTCCGATATTTGATCGGAAGCGGGGCAGCGCCCTAGTGAAAGCACGAAATACGTGCCCTCTTAACCGGGCTGGGTGCGGAGGCTCGCATGAATACGGGGCAGCGCCCGCATGAAAACACAAAAGTGCATGTAAATCTTGCAAGGCAGCGCCTTTTAGGCGCTGTTTTTAGGTTGTATGGAGATCAAAGATATTATAAAACCAAGTTCATCCCAAGTAACTTATAAAAAACCATAGTTTCAATTCCATACAACCGTAGCAACCTTGCTTAGATTTACGCAGTTTTGTGTTTGCGGGGAGGCCGATTATTCATGCTTGATTTTTGCGTCCTTTTTATCAAGAAAAAGGACGAACAAAGAAAGTAATTCAGTGGTTTTTGGGTTTAATACATAAGTCTTAAGAAAAACAACAAGCCATAAAATTACTGTGTCACTCTCTCGAAAGCAGGTCAGGAGGGTTGGTTTCGTAATTCGATTTAAATGCTTTTTCAAATTCTATCCATTAAATCCCGTTAGGGATTCAACATTTATAAAAACATCCACAACAGCTTTTATCTCGTCCCCTAGGGGACAAAACAACACACTAGGTTTTGTTTTTACCAAGATTGCAATCACACTGCAACCGTTTGCAAAATATTCGATATCAAGTAAATACTATTTTACAAGACCTTAAAACAGATCATCTTATTGATTGTAAGCTATTTATATTGCACCACAAAACATTACGCAAAATAAATTTTCCTTGCTATACCTAAAGGATTTTGTACTTTTATTGCGCTTTTAATCTTCAAATCCTGCATTTTATGAAAACGAAGCCTCGTTTAAGCTTTTGGCAAATCTGGAATATGAGTTTCGGATTTTTAGGTATACAGTTCGGTTTTGCACTTCAGAACGCCAATGTAAGTCGTATTTTTGAGAGTCTGGGGGCTGATATCGATAAAATCCCGATTCTGTGGCTGGCTGCACCGGTGACCGGTTTAATTATACAACCCATTATCGGATATTGGAGCGACAAAACCTGGAATCGCTTGGGTCGTCGCAAGCCTTTCTTCCTTTCCGGAGCCATACTCACCAGCATGGCACTAATTCTGATGCCCAATTCACCGGCACTATGGGTGGCTGCAGGCATGCTTTGGATTATGGATGCATCCATCAATATTTCCATGGAGCCATTTCGTGCATTTGTTGGCGATATGTTGCCTGCCGACCAGCGCACGCTCGGCTTTTCGATGCAGAGTTTCTTTATCGGCATTGGCGCAGTGGCCGGTTCGGCGCTGCCCTATATGTTGAGCAACTGGTTTGGAGTTTCCAACACGCCCGTGGGCGATGCTGCCTTGCCCGATACTGTTAAGCTCTCCTTTTATATCGGTGCAGCCGTGCTTTTTGTCGCTATTTTAGTCACTATACTTACCACCAAAGAGTATGCGCCCGATGAGTTGGCTTCATTTAGCGAAGCTAAAAGTGAAACACAAACCGTAGTGCAAAGCGTTGAGGTGCCGGCAGAGAAATTCAGTCGCTTTTCACAAATTTTCGGTCT
>CAZDWA010000091.1:0-241 GCA_964509065.1 uncultured Lentimicrobiaceae bacterium | reverse complement strand
AATCTACATCTTAGGCGGGCTCTTTATATTGGTTTCGCTGCTGTTTTATATGGTTATCTTTTTCAAGCAAAAAGGTGCAAGTAACGGGCTGACCGAAATTATGAGCGACCTGCTCAATATGCCGCGCACTATGGGGCAGCTCGCTGTGGTGCAGTTTTTCACCTGGATTGCACTCTTTTCGCTCTGGATTTACGCCACACCGGCCATTACGGAGTACCATTACGGCACCAGCGATACCAAA
>CAZDWA010000090.1:0-8132 GCA_964509065.1 uncultured Lentimicrobiaceae bacterium | reverse complement strand
TCGCCATTGCCATATATGGTAATGTCCTCGTTTTTAAGGGCTTGCATAATTAAATTGGATACTACTCGACCGTCATTCGGATGCATCCTTGGTCCATATGTATTAAAAATTCGCACGATTTTAATGCGTACATTATTTTGAATATGGTAATCCATAAACAATGTTTCGGCACAGCGCTTGCCTTCATCATAGCAGGCACGCGGTCCGATTGGGTTTACATGTCCCCAATAGCTTTCTTTTTGCGGGTGCTCTTCAGGATTGCCGTATACTTCACTTGTGGAAGCTTGTAGTACCTTGGCACGAATTCTTTTTGCCAGCCCCAGCATATTTATGGCTCCCATAACCGAAGTTTTAACCGTTTTAATGGGATTATACTGATAATGTACGGGAGATGCGGGGCATGCAAGGTTATAAATCTCGTCTACTTCCACAAAATAAGGAGCAGTAATATCATGGCGTACCGTTTCAAAAAAAGGATGTCCCATGAGGTGGGTAATATTTCTTTTTTGTCCGGTAAAATAATTATCCAAACAAATCACATCATTGCCTTCGTTCAGCAAGCGCTCGCATAAATGTGAACCAATAAAGCCGGCACCACCTGTAATAAGTATTCGTTTCATGTTTTTGCGTTTCTTGTTAGGATAATCGTAATTAAGGATACATTATTGTGCTTTAATACCAATGCCAAAGTATTCGATTCCTTGTTTTTTCATTTCGAGCGGGTCGTAAATATTTCGTCCATCGAATATCACGGCTTTTTTAAGCAGCTTTTTAAGCATTTTAAAATTTGGAAACTTAAATTCCGACCATTCGGTAACAATTAGCAGTGCATCGGCATCAACAAGTGGATCATATTGATTTTCAGTGAATTCAATTTTATCATTATAAATCCGTTTTGCTTCTGTCATTGCCACGGGGTCGTAGGCTTTCACCTTTGCTCCTGCTTCCAACAGCTTTGCTATTACAATTCTTGAAGGAGCTTCTCGCATATCGTCTGTATTTGGTTTGAAGGACAGCCCCCACACGGCAATGGTTTTTCCTTTTAATTCATAATTATAATAGGCATTCAGTTTTCGAAAAAGTATTGATTTCTGGTCTTCGTTTACTTCTTCTACGGCTTTCAGTACCCGCATGGGATAGCTGTAAGATTCGGCGGTTTTTATGAGCGCTTTCACATCTTTTGGGAAGCATGAGCCGCCATATCCCGTACCGGGATAAATGAAATATTTGCCAATTCGTTTATCCGAGCCAATTCCTCTGCGTACCATATTTACATCGGCTCCGACTATTTCGCTGAGGTTGGCGATATCGTTCATAAAGCTGATTTTGGTTGCCAAGAATGCATTTGCTGCATATTTTGTCATTTCCGCTGAGGTGATATCCATGAATATGATTGGATGTCCGTTCATTGTAAAAGGCTTGTACAAGCGTTTCATCAAGTATTCGGCTTTTTCGGAATCAAGACCTACCACAATTCGGTCGGGCTTCATAAAGTCTTCTATTGCAGCACCTTCTTTTAGAAATTCCGGGTTTGAAGCCACATCAAAATGAATGTCTACCCCCCTTTTATCCAATGCTTGTTGGATGCTATCTTTCACTTTGGCTGCCGTACCCACCGGCACGGTGCTTTTGGTCACCATTAGGATGTAGTCATCGATATTTTCTCCTACCTGACGGGCAACGTCCAGCACATATTGCAGGTCGGCACTGCCGTCTTCATCTGCTGGTGTGCCTACGGCGCTAAACACCACTTTGCTTCCTTTTAAAGCAGTAGGCAAATCAGTGCTAAAGAATAGGCGGTTCTTTTCAAGGTTTCGTAACACCATTTCTTCAAGCCCCGGCTCATAAATCGGGATGATACCTTGGTTTAATTTGTCAATCTTATCTTTGTCGATATCCACACAATGCACCTCGAGCCCTACTTCGGCAAAGCAAGTGCCGGTAACAAGGCCTACATATCCCGTCCCTACTATGGTGATTTTCATTTAATCAATTCTTTGTAAATAATTGTATTATAAGCGATTACAAATTGCAACTTCAATAAATACCTTCTAAAACCCTTTAGTATTTATTGAAATAATAACAGCTTAAAATTAGCCTGCAATTTATGAAAATATTCCTTTATGCGGATGTGCACGTCATCGATTCATTTTATGGTCTGCAAAAAAGTAAAATATTCAGCCATTTATTAGGCTGAAAAGAAGCTTTTACAATACAATAAGTTTCTTTTGTTCAGTGCCTTTTTCAGTTGTAATACGTACGATATACAAGCCGGCTTTTAAATGCTGTACTCCGATCTGTTTCTCTTGTCCATCCCAGTTAAATGCTTCAATAAGTTGCCCGGTATGACTAATTATTTCCACCTTGGCATTTGTTATTTTGGCAGCATCCATCGCTAAGAGCCTGAAGTTTGATTGTGCAGGATTTGGTACAATTCGGAAGCTTGAAATATGTCGCTCCGGTGTAGATACAAATATCTGATTGCTAAAGGTAATCATATGGGTGCTGACATTCAAAATCGGGCTAAAGGTATCTTCGCAGTCAGGGCATGTAACACCACTGACACAGTTGGGATTAGCTGCATTACAATAATCAATATAATTCGGGTCAAATTCGTATTCCAGTTTGAAGTTTGGCGTAAGAATATACTGGCTCATATCGAAGTTAAAAATTTGACTTATTGAGCCGGGGCACCATCCTGCTCTCGGGTGATACCATGTCCCGCTTTGGGGTTGGCATCCGGCGGGATTCGGATTACATTCTACCCATAAATTTTGGGTGTGCACGCGGCTGTCATTTACTTTTATGAAATGTGTCGCATGATAAAATTCAGCTGCATTTCCGGTATTGTTTGAACCCCAATTATGTCCGGTTGTAATGACTTTTAAATGGGCTGCTGTCGCATCATTAGGGAAGGTGTATTGTTTGACAGGCACAGGCTGTAAATTATTCATATTTCCAAATGAAAATTCACCCCTCCAAATAGGTGTTACGGAAGAGTATAAGTATTCCGGAGTACCAGGAACAAATTCATACAAAATATCGATATTGACACCTTTATCCCATAAGATGCAATGGTAGCGCATATCTACTTCACCTTGCAGCAGTGATGCATAATCTGTTACATCTGTTTGATCGGAGCAGCCGACTCCAAAAGGTGTCAGATAACGGTACATCTCAATCCAATTTCCATTTATGTCTTTTATTTCTACATGCGAAACCCTGTCGTAGGGGTCACATCCTCCCGGGGGACAGCTAAGGGTGAGGATGGAGTTAATTTCTTTAAATGAACCAACAAATGTCGGGAAGATAAATGTACCTGTTACAATCTGATTATCAGGTGTTACAGTTTCACCCGCAAATGTTTGTACTTCAAAGGCTTCAATTTGATCTGTCACTTCAAAATTGATTTCTTTGGTAGTAGAATTTCCTTCGGTAATGGTAGATTTAACCTGCATTGTATAATTACCAAATGTAGGTGGCGTCCATTTTGCGGCATAATAGCCGTTTCCGTTATTTAGCACGGTCAAAGCTTGTCCGTCTATGCTAAATTCCACTGAAGTAATACTCAACACCTCAGGATGTTCCACAGAAGTTTCTGCCAAGAACAAGACTGCTTGGAGGTCTTCCATATATACTTTTGTCAGTTCTGCAGGCCGTCGTACTTTCAGTGCGGGATACCATGCGGAGGCATCCACTACTTCAAATGTATTAATGACGTCATTGGCGGGAGCATATTCGCCGTTTCCCGGCTGTGATGCCTTTACTTTTACCATTCCGGCTTGACCGTTAAGGCTAAGCATATCTCCGTCAATTGTTGCAGGTCCTTCCATGATTTCATATTCTACGCTTAAGCCTGAACTGGCAGTTGCTTCAAGCTGAAAAGGAGCTGCTGTGGTGAGTTTGTTTGCGATAGCCGGAAAATTAATGTACTGATACAAGCCTGAAAGGTCGGGTTGACGTATCAAAATATTATCAAATGCTCCTGTTCCTCCTTGGGAGTGAAAGAAAATGCCGTCCCATACCGTATTATCGTTTTTATCTCCCGAGCCGGGGATAAGTCCCATATTCGCACCTTGCACTTCGGATGCCGGTAGCCAATCACCGCTTGCTTCGGGTTTATAAAAAAGTGATATCGAGCCTGCTCCGCCATTGGCAGTGAAGTCCATAATCATTTTATAACGCGCCCAATCGCTATTATCGGCAGTAAATTCTAGTTCATTTCCATTGGGCAGTACTATTTTATTTAGCGCCGGAGGTACATTACGGCATGAAATATAAACTCCTCCGTCATCCGGCTCGCTTGGAAGTCCGGGTGCAATATGTCCGTTGTTATTTGCGTCAAAGCCAATGCCAAAGAATACCCCCCACCAGTTATTATGCATATCCACTTCTACCTCCACTACCCCGTCGGCAAAGCCAAACTCGAAGGAAGAATCCGATTTTCGGGTGGCAGTACGCCCTACCCCGGGACCGCCATGCGGATAAAATACAGCAAGGCTGCCATCAGGAGATACAAGCCCATCGGCAGTATAATCGACCACAAAATCGGGCGAAGATGCTGCAGTTTGTGCAATGGTTTTCCAGCCATCCTGATTGTGTAAATTTCCTGTATTTAAGGAGTTAAAATTGTATTCCGATACTTGTTGTGCTTGCGCAAAGAAAGAAGCAAGTAGAAATAAAATTGCGAGTAATTGTGATTTCATGGCTTATGGTTTTGTTTATTGTTGACGAATCAAAGATTTAATTGAACTTATTATTAAGTCAGTATTATTGAAACAAATTTACGCAAAACAGATACAAATACAAGTGTTTTATGTGTAAATTATTTTAATCAAGTCCTATCTTATAAAAAGTCGAGTATATATAATCAATCGAGTGAAGTGTATCGACTAAGCGCAGTTGTAGTCTTTATAATTGTAATATTTGTGCATGAACGAATTATTTTTTACTTTTATAGGTTAAAAAAAAGATGAGTTGTTTAGTAAGCCCTTAAAACCAAATCATAATGAAATCTATTTTAAAAACCAGTTTGTCTTTTATCTTTTTTATATGCTTTTCGTTTGTTTTACAAGCTCAAATTGAAATTGAAATACCAAAGCCCAAATGGAATTATGAGAACGACTATCGCTTTGATAAATCAAATTCTTTTGAAGTATATTTTTATGGGAAGAAGTCAAAACTTTTAAGCAAATTAGACTATAAGACGCATTATCAGTCATTTGGAGGAATGTTTTCAGTTTCACATCGAGAAAATAATCGACTGAAACTGGAGACTGTTTTTGATACCAAGAATCAAACTGTTATACAGAAATTCGGAGAAGGCACGGAGGCTTATTATAATATTGCAGGTTATTTTATTCCCGAAGAGAAAAAGATAAAACGCTTGGAGCTAATGCCTACGGAAGAAAGTAAAATTATTTTGGGATATCGTTGTAAAAAATACATCTATGCACTTAAGAATATTGCAGGTGAAGCATGGATAACTGATGAGGTGAAGCTAACTAATGAAGTTGGTATTTTCAGAGCATCGAAATACTCAAAATACCACAATGGAGAGGTACCGGAAGGTTTTATAATGGAAATGACTTCAAAAGCTAAAAACGGGGCGGTCACACTCATGAAAACCATAGCCATTGACCAAAACGAAGAGCATTATTTGAATTTTTCAAACGAAAAAGTGAATACTTCCATTAACCGTGGTAATTATTATGATTTTTAGCGTCAAAGTTCTGTAGAATACTATTTTTATTGCCCCTTCGTATAGAATAGCCTGATTAGCGCTATAAGTTCACTGAGGATCAGTGGGTTAATAACATTTTTATTAATATTTTATCTTTTTCTGATAAAAAAGTTTGAAACTAGTTGTATAAAAAAAAACTATAACATAATTTTACTAATAAATATGAGATTCGATATCTAAAAATACAACAAATCGAGATTAAGCAGAGAATCCATATTAGTAGGAACCATTTTAAAACAAAACGTTATGAAAACAAATTATTTACAGATTAGCCTGTTCATTTTATTAATTGCTTTTGCATTTTCATGTAAAAAGGACAAAGAAGTTGAAAACACATTGAAAGACGCTTATTTTGAGGTTCAAGGAGGTAGCTTCGTAGGAAAAGACTTCCCCTCTCCTTCCTCTTCAACCAATAAGCCCACTATTGAATCATTTTTCGGAAATTCTGCTATTTTACTTGGCGGAAGTAATCCGATTTCTATTCAAACATCGTCACAATTAAAGCATATCTTGGTTGGTGTAAATGGTGTAACTGGTTATTATACTGTGCAGCCCACTCAAATGCCATCTACTACGGACCATTATATGATTATTCTGTTATTTAGCCCAAAAATCGAGCTTGAATCATTTGTAATCGTGATAGCACTAGAAGGTTCAGACGGGTTGATAAGCAAACATGAACAAATTGAAGTATCTACTGTGGAAGCCGGTACCGGAGTTTTGCAAATCAGTTGTTCGTGGGATCAAAAGAATGACGTGGACCTCCATTTAATTGAGCCAAATGGGAAGAAGATTTATTATGGAAATAGTGTTTCTGAGAATGGCGGTAAATTAGATGTGGATTCAAATGCTGCATGTGATATTGATAATATCAATAACGAAAATATCACTTATGACGAAAATGCGGTAGTGGAAATCGGAACTTATACTGTCTTGTCACATCTGTGGTCAAATTGCGGTATCGAGTCAAATACAAATTATGTGATTACCGCCAGATATAATGGTACATTAATTAACCCTGCCAGTGGTTTGAATCCGTACGTGGGATTGTTTACACCAGCTGATGATTATGGCGATTATAATGAAGTAATGACATTCAATATTTCTGCTTTAAAAAGTATGATGCCAAATGAAACAAAACTTAAACTTGTTTACTCGAAACCTCCTGTAAATGAATCAATAAAAGTAAGATAAAAACTATATTACAGCAGTTCGACAATCTGTTTTATTTCAACTTTTTGTAAAGGCTATTGCAATTCAAAAGGGTTCCGGAACAAGATGTGACGGGACCTTTTTTTATGTTATTTTCAAATTCTAAGAAACTAAAAAAACCGCAGTTCAAAATGGTTTATTCTTTACAAACAAATTTCACAAATCAGCCTCGTCAAAAGTTTACTGCTTTATGAATTTTACTTTCTGACTTCCGTGTTCAGTTTGAAAATCAACAAAATAAATACCATTTCGCAGTTCACTAATATTGATTGAGCCATTGATAGCTGCTTCAGTTTTAAGCACTTGCCCGGATAAATTATAAACAGATACATTTCCAATAATTTCTTTCGATTTGAAATATAGTTTATCATGTGCCGGGTTTGGATAAACAGTAAAAGCTTCCGCTTGTATTTCTTCAAGAGCTACAAAATCACTGCAATTATTTTCATAGGTTAAAAACAAACCTGCTTCAGGACCTGTTGGGCTTATGGGCTCATTGTAGATTAGCTCCATATTGGCATTATAAATCTTAAAGTACTTTTCATTATTGTAGGCTCCCACAATATTGTAGGTAAAATCGATATCTCCGGATGGCACATAAACGGTAAACATTTTGTACGCAATTCCGTACTCCAGGCTTACTTTTCCGTATAGGACATCGTTGGAGCTTACTGTTATGTTTGAGCCTTCCCAACTTAAGTTGGTAGTACAAAACAGCTCGAGGTACACCGGACAAAAATCGCCGATAACGGCATGAATTATTGCGGGCTTGCCATCTCCTTGCTCATTTACGGCATAAATTTCATAATAATGTTGGCCGCTAAATGGGACGCTATTATCTGTATAGCTCATTTGTTCACCGGGTTCGGGATTATCAAATTCTTCAATGATATCACCATTTCTGCTCACAATTATTTTTGTGATGCTTGTTAAATTGTTTCCTCCCAGCGTCGTTGTAGGATTTGTCCATGAAAGCTCTGCCTCCAGGTCTAAACCTTTAGGCAGTACTTCCACATTTGTGGGAGCATTCGGTACATCCGGATTGTGTATATAAGGAATGAAGAATCCTGTCATCACCCCGGCATTTTCTGCCAGGATGCTCGCAGCTCCAGTATTTACGTCAATGCTACAAAAGTGATTGCCTTCATATGCTCCACATTGTGCCCAATATAATATA
>CAZDWA010000089.1:0-8543 GCA_964509065.1 uncultured Lentimicrobiaceae bacterium | reverse complement strand
AGTTATGTGGTTTTTTTAAATTTTCTATTCCCTATTTCTTAGGGTTTGGGCTTAAATCTAAAAACCAATATAAGAATAAACCAAAAAAACAGGTTGTTTTTTAGTCTTTACCATGGCAAGGATAAATTTTATTTTAGTGAAAAAGAGAATGAATCAACTAATTTTAAAATTATCCAATCAGCATATTCCGGTTTGGATTGGGGTAATTCTGCCTTTGGATTAAGATGGTTACATATTTTTTCAGATAAGGTATTCAGCAATTTTACTTTGGCATATACAAAATATAATTATGCTAATGAACATGAATTTAATAGTAAAATAATAAGTGATAATTATATAATAACCGATAAAATGCAACTTGCATCAAGTGTGCAAGATTTAAGTATTAAAAACGATAACGAAATTCCCATTAATAATTCCATGCTGAAATTTGGCTTTATAGGTAGCCAACATTCTTATTTACCAAGTTATATATCTTATTCACAAAGCTATAACTCTATTACTACAGACACAACAATAAATTCACCTGACCAAAAAGTGTTATTAAATTCTTATGAATTACATGGATATGTTGAATGGGAACATGAGTTTGCTAAGAAACTATCTAGTAATATTGGATTTCGAGCCGGATACTATTCAGTTGGTTCAGTAATTTATCCTTCGCTTGAGCCCAGGGTTGTAATCAATTATATTTTGTTCCCATCTATTTCAATTAAGACATCTTATTGTAAGATGCATCAAAATATTCACTTGTTAACAAATTCAAATACTGGCTTACCTTCCGATATTTGGGTGCCTTCAACAAGTATCTTGCCGCCTGAAATATCACATCAGTTTTCGTTAGGATTAGCGCATACATATAACAATAAATTTGAGGTTATTATTGATGCATATACAAAAGAATTAACCAATCTCATTGAATATAAAGAAGGTGTTCTCTTGTTCAATAACGAAAATAGTTGGGAAGATAAAGTGGTGAAAAATGGCAAAGGTAGAATAAAAGGTGTTGAATTATTAATTAATAAAAAAAATGGCATATTAACAGGCTGGCTTGGTTACACCTTAGCTTCTAATAAGCGCAATTTTGAGAACTTAAATAATGGCAATGATTTTCCATATAAATATGACCAAACACATAATTTTTCTATTGTTGGCAATTACAAAATCAGCAAAAAAATAAACATATCTGCAACTTGGGTCTATCATTCAGGTAACAGGATAACACTAGCTGAAAAAAAATATAAATTATACAATATAAATTATTCTGGTTCATATGAAGGTAATCGGGAGGTATTTTCCGACGTACATGTTTACCCATCGAGGAATAACTATAAAATGCCAGCATATCATCGACTTGATTTTGGGTTAAACTATGAAATAAGTAAAAAAAGAGGTTTTGCTATTTGGACTTTTGGGGTTTATAATGTTTATAACCGTCAAAATGCTTATTATTTGTTCTTTAAGGACTCAAATAATGGGGATACTAAACTTTATCAAAAAAGTCTATTTCCAATTCTATTAAATTTCGGGTATACCTTTAGGTTTGAAAGGAAACAATAGCCACTAAAGCTAACATAAAATATTCCTAACCTGCATAATTCACCAATTCATAAGCTTATCAATCTAACTTTATCGTAATAAGCTTATGATCATTGTGTTAGTAGGTTTTAGTGGTAATTTTAAAAAGCGTTTATTATAAAATGAATTTTGATTTAATTTTGGCAATTTTATACGTTATGAGTTGTTCGCAGTAGTTGGCTACAGCTTCACATCTCATGCCTTAAAATTTCTCAAAATTAAATTCATGAATTAAGCAGGCTAAGTCGGGCTATGCAAGTAATTTATAGTTTTGTATTTTTATGTAAAGATGTAAAGGTTTGATAAGTTGGGGCTTTGAAACCTCTGCCTATTCATATTTTAAAGATGTAGAAATGCAGTCAAACTTTGTTTACACCATTCATGCAGCAATTTTTGACATTGCTTTCAGATGTGGTGGATACGGACAAGTAAGTAGCTTTTTTTAAAAAAATTAATTCTAGATCTAATTATTTTATTAAATTTAATGCATGATGAAAAAATTAATTTTGATCTATAACATTTCAAAAGTAAGCGGTTCATTTCACCGTTTACTTATGTATTTAATAGTGGTATTAGCTATTAATTCGAGCTGCCTTGCAGCAAAGAATAATCCTAATAGTGATAATATCATACTGAAACCAGAAAGACAATACTTGTTTGAAGAATTGTATAAGGATTCTACTGGTATTACACGTAAATTTTATGTTTTACTGACTACACAACCTGAACCAAAGTTTAGTCAAACACTTATCAGGTACACCTATTTCTTTAGTCTTGATTCACTTAATCAGAACATTGAGTACACCTGGGAGGAAACTCTTGCTACAGAAAACAAGAAATTCTATGAAATTCACCCACCAAGAGCCAATGAAAATGAAATTCATCAACTTTTGCCATTTCCTGAGATTCGGAGAGGAAAAAAGATTAATTATAGATGGAAACAAATATTAACTGCTTTTGAAGGATGGAATATACCAAAGAGAACCCGCATTGTTTCTTTGTATCAAGTTGCAGCTGATACCACGATAATGTTTCAAGAGAATAACATAGAATGTCGTAAAATCATAGCCTTTTCTGAATCAAAGTTTGGTAATGGGCACTCGGTCTTTTTGTTTAATAAAGATTTTGGTTTTGTGCTTATTGAAAATGAGATTAATGGTATTACTACTCGTCTAAAGCTTATTGAGGTAAGATAATCTATATTTTTACTGAAGCTAATGACGACCCTGCCTCTTGTTATTGAATTGCTTGTGAACTTGACAAAGGAATTGACTTTGATTATTTTTGTATGAATGTTTTTTTGTTTCGTAATGTTTTTTCAAAAAAAGAAGTTTATATATTTGTATTATTAATCAATTACTCATTAAACCAGTTGAATTATGAAAAAAGCTTTATTATTTAGTTTTATGTTGCTTTTTGGAGCAATCCTTTTCGCTCAAAATCCAAAAAGCGATTTTGGCGTTATGTCGGGCAATGCCCCTGATTATGGTGTTTTGTTCAAGGAAGCGAAGTATTCGCCATCGGTTTATACTCCCGCAACAACAGCACTTCCTCCGATGAAATCCGGTAAGGAAACAAATGTGGTTAACGTCATTCCCATTGGTACTTCTGCGAATGCATTAGGTCACTTTGTCGGCTCTCGTACAGCCAATATCTCGGTTAACAACGAACTGAATACCGTGGTGTATACGCATAGGCTTCAAAGCCCAAGCGGTAATCATCTTGGCTATGATGTGTCATTCGATCGCGGCTTGAATTGGCAGGTTGATCAGATTAGTTATGACCCTACTTTAGCAGGATATAGTCCCGGACGTTATCCCCTCGGACTTTTATATAATCCCGAAGGAAATACCAATCCACAAAATGCATATCATACGTACTTTGCACCTGCTTTGGATGGTAGCCTTGGTGTTGACAACTCATGGGGAGGTATTGTATTTGGTGCCAAGAAATTTGCTGAAGGCTCGCAAGCTGCTCAAAACAGCTTTAACTCAAATGGAGATATTCATTGGTATTTACCTTCTGCTTATACCATTCAGGCTAATGGCACGGCATGGGCGGTGGACGCACGTACTGATTGGGATGGTACAACATCTACCTATGACGGTATATTAAATATCGCCAAAGGTACCTTTGATCCGGACTTGGGAATTTATGAATATGAAGTAGATCAATGGCCCTTTGAAGTGCAAGAAGGAAGAGGTATTAACGATATTGAAATTGCATTTTCACCTGACGGCATGACCGGATGGATTGTGTTGTTAACCACAAAACCCGAATTATTGCCTTATACTTCCTATCATCCTATTTTCTTTAAAACCAGCGATGGCGGTGAAAGTTGGAGTGATGAAATTGAAGTACAGCTTGGAGGTGTTGACGGATTAGAAGCCGTAAAACAATTCATTACAGATGAGGACTTGGAAAACTTTTATTCTCCTGACCCCGTACCTCCACGTGATGAGATTCCCTATTATATCGGATATTACTTGGACTTGGTTGTGGATGCCTGGGGTAATCCGCATATCAGCGGTAACGTAATGCTTACCAACCCTGAAGAAAACTCAATTTATACCAATCCTGCTTATAATGCTCCCTTCCACATTTGGTCTCCCGACGGAGGCGCGAGCTGGGATTCATTTAAATTGACAACTATTCATCAGTATAAAGCTGAGTTTGACGGCAATGTATCACATTATAATCATAATCAGGTTTCATCTTCACCCGATGGTACAGTCATTTTCTTTTCGTGGCTCGACAGCGATATAGAAGAAGCGACAGATAATACCCGTCCCGACATTTATTTCCGCGACTTCTTGCCTTATGAAGGTGCAAATGGTGTGCATGGCGAAACAGAAAATGTTACACTTTTTAGTGCCGCCATGTGGAAGGCAAATTGGGCAAATATGCCGGAACGCGTATTTGAAGAATCCGTAGGAGAAAATGCGGTTGAATATACCATTCCATGGGTATATCAATCATTATCAGCTAGTAATAGTGGTTCGGATCCTGTTCAGTTTAATTATATTTCTAATTTTAAAAAGACATATAATCTTACTGGAATCAATAAATACTTTGTTGAAGAAATTGCTTCAGTAAGTCAAAATCAGCCGAATCCATTCAGCGATATCACGGATGTATATCTTACGCTTATTAAAAATTCGTCCGTAAGCCTTGATGTATACTCCTTAACAGGACAAAAACTGAGTACACAACATCATTCAAACTTGCCTGCAGGAGTACATAAACTTACTATTGACGGAAGTAATTTGGCACAAGGCATTTATTTCTACTCAATAACTACTGCGAATCAGCAGATTACTAAAAAAATGATTGTAAAATAATTTTATATCATAACTAAAATAAGCTGCCTGTAAATTTTATGGGCAGCTTTTTTTATTTAGCCTGCTTAATTCATGAATTATGCAGCTTAGCTTGAACAGCTTGTTGGCCAATCCATTATCTTCAATACTTTTCGGAACTCATTTTGATAGTCGGCTTTAATGGTAAGAGGAAGTTGGCTTACAGGGTGAATTAACTCAATAGAAAGGGCATGTAACAACAAGTTGTTATGATTCCATTGTTCAAGGAAGATTTTATTTTGTTTGTTACAGCCATAAGGTCGGTCACCTATTATGGGATGAAATATATGTGCAAAATGCTTCCGAATTTGATGCATCCTGCCTGTCAGTGGTTTTATTTCAGCTAATGAATAGCGTGAGGTTTGGAATTTTCCCGATGGAATGTTTAATTCGGCACGATAAAGGCATTTATAATGGGTGATGGCATCTTGTATTTTTCCATTTTCAGTCTTTAAAGGATAATCGATTATCCCTTCATCATCAATATATCCTCGTACCACGGCATGATATGTTCTTTTTATTTCACGCTGCATAAATGCCTGATGCAGAAGTCGGTTTATTTCGGGATTAAAAGAAAACAACAACAGCCCGCTTGTTTTTCTATCAAGCCGATGTGCAGGATATACATATTTACCCAAGATATTGCGTAGTTTTTGTAGCGCAAATTCGGTGACATCATCTGCGATACGGCTTCGGTGAACCAATAATCCATGTGGTTTATTGATTGCAACCAAATAATCGTCTTGATAACAAATTTCCATTATCGCCTGCTTAATATTGCAAAAATGCACTAAATCCTGCTTAATTCATGAATTTAATTTTGAGAAATTTTCAGGCATGAGATGTGAAGCTGTAACAAGCTACCGCGAACAACTCATAACGTAAAAATTGCCAAAATTAAATCAAAATTCATTTTATAATAAATGCTTTTTTAAAATTACTATTAAAACCTACTAACGGAATGTCCATTAGCTTATTACGATAAAGTTAGATTGATAAGCTTATGAATTGGTGAATTATGCAGGAAATAAAGGGTTTTGACGGGTTTATGGCTAAAAATATGCACTAAAAACCAAACTAATTGCAGATTTTTCTTGGTATTAACGATTTTTTTTAAACTTTTGCAGAATAAGAAGCTGTTATCTTTCTCAGCAAAAAAAACGTTCTAAAATTAAATCCATGAATAACAAATTAGTCTTAGTGGCTTTTGGCGGAAATGCGCTCTTATGCGCAGGTCAACAAGGTACTATTCAAGAGCAATTAGTCAATGTATATGACAGTTGTAAAAGCCTGTTGCCTTTTATTAAACAAGGTTATAATTTGGTTATTGCACATGGAAACGGACCACAAGTCGGGAATGCGATGTTGCGCAATATTGCCGGAAACAAGCTGTATGGGCTGCCATTGATGCCACTCGACATTTGTGGGAGTTATACACAAGGCTATATAGGCTATATTATTGAACAACAGTTTAGAAATATCTTAATTCATGAGGGTATTGATAAGAATATCATTACTTTGGTAACACAAGTAGAGGTAGATGCTGAGGATGAAGCTTTTCAACGACCGGTCAAGCCGGTGGGACCTTATTTTAGTGCGGAAGAAGTGCGCACATTGTTGGCACAAAATCCGGAGGAAACATATGTTCAAGACCCCAAAAGGCAAGCTTATCGAAAAGTAGTTGCCTCACCTACACCTGTTGAAATTAAGAATACCGATATAGTTGCGCGCTTGGCACGGGAAGGCACTATTGTGATTACGGTTGGCGGAGGAGGAATACCAATAATAAAACATGCCGATAATAGCTATTCAGGCACAGAAGCTGTAATTGATAAGGACTTGGCTTCGGCTTTAATGGCAGCTATCATTGGAGCAGATGAATTTTATATTCTTACGGATATTCCGCAGGTCTGTTTGAATTTTAATACACCAAATGAGAAAAAACTAGACAGATTAACGCTTGAAGAGGCAAGAAATTATTTATCCGAAGGTCATTTCAGCGAAGGTAGCATGGCGCCTAAAATCAGAGCTGCAATGCATTTCATCGAAAAGGGCGGTAAAGAATGTATTATTAC
Source organism: uncultured Lentimicrobiaceae bacterium (assembly GCA_964509065.1). Classification (GTDB taxonomy): domain Bacteria; phylum Bacteroidota; class Bacteroidia; order Bacteroidales; family F082; genus JALNZU01. The sequence goes on along the minus strand of CAZDWA010000089.1, from coordinate 1,531 downwards.
GGATGCCGAACATTTACATATACCAAATGCCGGCACACGAATTGTTTCATAGAATGAAGCAGGATTCGCAGGCTTTGATATCTTTGCCCTTTGAAAGCCCTTAAAATTATTATCATGAAAAATGTTCTGGAACAACTAAAAGGCATGACCCGAGTGGTAGCCGATACCGGTGATTTTGAATCGATGCGTCAATACAAGCCTGTAGATGCAACCACCAATCCCTCATTGATTTATAGTGCTGCAAAGGATGAAAAATATTCACATTTGATGGATGAAGCCATTGCTTGGTCTGTGGTACAAACCAGCTCGAAAGACCAACAAATTGCACTTTGTTTGGATCGTCTTGCCGTCAATTTCGGAAAAGAAATTTTAAAAATAATTCCCGGACGTGTGTCCACCGAAGTAGATGCGCGCTTATCTTTCGATACCGAAGCTACGATCAAAAAGGCACGTCAATTAATTCAAATGTATGAGTCAGAAGGGATTGAGCGCGAAAGAATTTTAATCAAGATTGCAGCAAGCTGGGAAGGGATTCGGGCTGCGGAAATTTTAGAAAAAGAACAAATACATACAAATCTGACTTTATTATTCAGTAAGATTCAAGCCATTGCATGTGCGGAAGCAGGTGTAAAACTGATTTCACCCTTTGTGGGCAGAATCCTCGACTGGTATAAGCATGTCAAAAAACTGGAAGTCAAAAACCCGGCTGAAGACCCCGGAGTGGCTTCAGTAAGGGATATTTATTTTTATTATAAAAAGTTTGCTTATTCCACCGAAATTATGGGAGCTAGCTTCCGTAATACCGATCAAATTATTGAGCTTGCCGGATGTGATTTGCTTACTATCTCACCCTCACTTTTGGCTGAACTGGAAAGCGATTACAGCACCATAGAAACCAAATTGGATGTAATCAGTGCACAAAAGATTGCTTTAGAGCCAATTTATCCGGATGAAAAGCAATTCAGATGGGAGTTGAATGAGGATGCCATGGCTACTGAAAAACTTGCTGAAGGTATACGTCGATTTACAGCCGATTTGATTTTACTTGAAGATGTGGTAAAAGAACGCATGCTTTCGAAGAATTAGACAGTTGCTGTCTTCATCAAAATTTGTAATTTTGCAATCAAAAGGCCCTATAGTTCAAGGGATAGAACGAAAGTTTCCTAAACTTTAAATCCAGGTTCGAGTCCTGGTGGGGCTACAAAGAAAGCCGTAATATGCGCTTAATCAACATTGTATGATTTTTACGGTTGAAAAAGTTCAGCTTGTTTTTTAAACTGATTTGACTTGTTGAAGTTGGTCATATTGTGTGTTTTGTCCCTACGGGACGAGGTAAAAACTTGCTGCAACAGTTTTTACAAACATTTTGTCCCTACGGGACAGCGTTTATGACTGATATTTAGTTAATTAAGCTTAAGCAAACTAAAAACACTTCAAATCTTTCCCGGAATGGGCGCGTGGGCACGCATGAATGGGGGAGCAGCGCCCGCCTGAAAACACAAAAGTGCTTGTAAATCTTGCAAGGTCCCGA
>CAZDWA010000088.1:0-8817 GCA_964509065.1 uncultured Lentimicrobiaceae bacterium | reverse complement strand
GGAATGGAAAATGGGAGGATTGGAAAGAAAATTGTAGGTTTGTGAATTAAACAGGTACAAAAGATGGGGTATCAACACCTAATTTTCCCCAAGTAATTTTTTCATTAGGTATGGCTCCCGAATATGAACCATAGCTTGTGGTTGAGTCAGAAATTTGACAAAAATATGACCAAAGCGGTACATCCGTCCAGCCTAAATCTTGTTCCATCATTGGCACCACACATATTGGGAAATCGCCTGCAATTCCTCCTCCAATCTGGAAAAATCCAATTCCTTTTCCCGATGCATTTTGTTGATACCAATCAGTTAGATAAACCATGTATTCAATTCCGCTTTTTACAATTCCGGCATCCAATTCTTTTTGAATGACGCGTGTTGTAAAGAAATTGCCCATGGCGCTATCTTCCCATCCGGGTACTATGATTGGAATATTTTTTTGTGCTGCGGCAAGCATCCATGAATTTTTCGGATCAATCTCATAAAACTCTTCCAATACTCCCGAACGCAGCATTTTGTACATAAATTCGTGTGGCAGATAGCGTTCGTTCTTTGTTTGGGCTTCTTTCCATAATGCATATAAAGGAGCTTGTATACGGTTGTATGCTTCATCATGTATGCAGGTATCCGTAACTCTGTAATAGTTGTTTTTTGCTAATTCTGCTTCTTCTTTGGCGTTCAAATCGCGATAATTTGCTACGCGTTTATAGTGTTTATGTGCAATCAGATTCATAATATCTTCCTCCAAATTTGCACCTGTACAGCTTATAATTGCTATTTTATCTTGCCGTATCATTTCGGCAAGCGAGATACCTAATTCGGCTGTGCTCATGGCTCCTGCCAATGAAACCAGCATTTTTCCGCCATCATTTACATGAGATTCATAGGCTTTTGCCGCATCAACCAATGAAGCCGCATTGAAATGGCGGTAATGATGCTGCATAAATTGTGAAACAGCTCCTTTTTTCATATTTGTTTTTATTTATAAGTACTAGAAATCGGTTAAATATAAGATTTTTTAGCCGTACTTGGAAACAAGCTGAAAATGAGCGGATTATATGATGTGTTTTGGTGTATTTTTTGGACTATACAAGAATATGCAGCTATTAATTGAGTTTGGCTCTAATAGCTGCATATGCAAATTTTACGGGTTTCGTAGGTCCTACGAATGTTTTTTTATGATTTACCAGCCCAATATCCAGGCGAAAATAAGTGGCGCTACAATAGTAGCATCCGATTCCACGATGAATTTTGGTGTATGAATATCTAATTTACCCCAAGTGATTTTTTCATTGGGTATCGCACCTGAATACGAACCATAGCTTGTGGTAGAATCTGAAATTTGACAAAAATATGACCAAAACGGCACATCGGTCCATTCCAAATCTTGGTACATCATGGGGACAACACAAATTGGGAAGTCACCCGAAATACCGCCACCAATTTGGAAGAATCCTACGCCTTTTCCTCCGGAATTATTTCGATACCAATCGGTTAAAAACATCATATATTCAATTCCACTTTTTACGGTAGATGGTTTTAATTCACCTTTGATGCAATATGAAGTAAAGATGTTTCCCATGGTAGAATCTTCCCAGCCGGGTACTACAATTGGAATATTTTTTTGTGCTGCAGCCAGCATCCATGAATTTTTCGGATCAATTTCATAATATTGTTCCAATACTCCCGAAAGCAGCATTTTGTACATATACTCATGAGGGAAATAACGTTCACCTTTTGCTTCGGCATCTTTCCAAATTTCGTGAATATGTTTTTGCAATTTTCGAAACGCTTCTTCTTCGGGTATACAGGTATCGGTTACTCTATTATAATGATTCTCAAGAAGTTCCCATTCATCCTGTGGGCTTAAATCGCGGTAGTTTGGTATACGTTTGTAATGCGTATGAGCAACAAGATTCATCAAGTCTTCTTCCAGATTGGCACCTGTACAAGATATAATCTGTACTTTATCCTGCCGTATCATTTCGGCAAGTGAAATACCCAACTCAGCCGTACTCATTGCTCCGGCAAGGGTAATCATCATTTTACCACCTTCATTCATATGTGCTTCATAGGCTTTAGCAGCATCCATAAGGCTGGCAGCATTAAAATGACGGTAATGATGTTCAATAAACTGTGAAACGGGTCCTCTTTTGTTCATAATGCTATAATTTAAAATTATTTATAACGATGAGTTTCAATAAAATACAATAATAATATTATTCTAACGGAAATATTTTATTAAGCTGCAAATAGTGTAATAGTGTTTCAATATTTTCTGCAGAATCTTCAGGATGAAGCGTTAAATCCGGCTTTTGTGGTATTTCATACACGATATCGATGCCGGGTAAAAACTTCAATTCACCATTTTCGGCTCGCTCGTATAAATCGGGTTTATTATTTCGGCAATACGCCAAATCGGCATTCATATATACCAAGTGGAATCGATCTTGACCAATTAATTGACTGATTTGTTGGCGAATATGTTCTTTTTCGGTAATAAATGAACAAATTACTATCAGTCCTTGATCATTTAGGATGCGACACACATGTGCTACGCGCCGCACTTGTTCGGCTCTTCCTGCAGGGGTAAAATCTAGCTCTTTTGAAAGTCCGGAGCGTACGGTACTTCCGTCAAGCATTACGACGGTTGCGCCTTGGTCGAACAGTACTTTTTCAAGGGTGTATGCCAATACGTTTTTTCCGCTTCCATGCAAGCCGGTAATCCAAATGGTGGCACCGCGCTGGTTATAGCGTGTTTTAATTGCTTCGGGATTAATTAAGCTTTTACCGCGTTTTATCATTGCCATTTGTTCGGGATCAATGATACGCGAATACAGGTCGTCGGTATTCAGCTTGTCGATAATCATTCCAACTGCACAGGTATTATGTGTGATCGGGTCGATTAAAATAAAAGATCCGGTATTTCGGTTTCGATTATATGGATCGAAAAAGAGCGCTTTATTGGTAGTAAACACCACACGTGCTATCTCATTGAGTGATAGCGTATCACATTTACTTTGTTCCAAAGTATTCACATCTACGCGATAACGAATTTCATCCAAACGTGCTCGGGTTGAATTGGTGCTATGTTTGATATAAAACTGCGCATAGGGATCCATGGGATTTTCGTCCATCCATACCAACATAGCCTCAAATTGTCGTTCCACCCGTGGAATATTGTGCGGATGCACAATCAGGTCGCCACGAGAAATATCTATTTCATCAGCTAATGTAATAGTTACTGACTGTGGCGGGAAAGCGTAATCTGTATCGCCTTCTGAGCCGATGATACGTGTTATCTTACTTGTTTTGCGTGATGGCAAAACCATAATTTCTTCACCTTTTTTTACTATTCCGGAACTTATTTTACCGGAAAAGCCTCTAAAATGTATATCGGGTCTTAAAACATGCTGAACAGGGAATCGAAAGTCTTCAAAATTTCTGTCTGAGCTGATATGTACCGATTCCAAGAAATTTAACAGGCTTTTGCCTTTGTACCAGCCCATATTGGCAGAGTTTTCAACTACATTATCGCCTTTTAGGGCAGAAAGCGGTATAAAATAAATATCCGGTATGTTGAGGCGGGTTACAAACTGTTTATAATTGGCACATATGGTATTAAAAACTTCTTCGTCATAATCTACCAAGTCCATTTTATTTACTGCCAAGACCACATGTTTTATGCCCAGCAAGGACACCAAAAAAGTATGGCGTTTGGTTTGTTTTATCACGCCTTTACGTGCATCGATAAGGATGATTGCCAGATTTGCCGTACTTGCTCCGGTAACCATATTTCGGGTATACTGCTCGTGTCCGGGCGTATCGGCAATAATAAATTTTCGTTTGCTTGTTGAGAAGTAGCGGTATGCCACATCGATGGTAATACCTTGTTCGCGTTCGGCTTGCAGTCCGTCTAACAGCAGGGCATAATCCGTTTCGGAGCCGGCATGTCCGATGCGCTTGCTGTCGCTTTCAAGGGCTGAAAGCTGGTCTTCATAAATCTTCTTTGAATCGAAGAGCAGTTTGCCGATTAAGGTACTTTTGCCGTCATCTACAGAGCCTGCGGTTAAAAAGCGCAACAGGTCTTTCTGTTGATCCTGATCAAGAAACTGTTGAATATCTAGGGGAGAGCTCATAGTCATTAATTATCAAAAATACCCTTCTCTTTTTTTCTGTTCCATACTGCCCACCTGATCGAAGTCGATAACGCGCGTAGTTCGTTCACTTTTGGTTACGGTCATCATTTCTTCAACGATTTTTTCGATGGTATCTGCTTCTGATTCAATGGCTCCCGTAAGCGGATAGCATCCAAGTGTACGGAATCTAACCATACGCATTTCAGCTTTTTGAGCCAATTCGGCGGGCATTCGTTCGTCATCAACAAGGATAAGATTGCCATCCATATCCACTACCGGTCTTTCTTTTGCATAATAAAGTGGTACTATTGGAATTTTTTCAAGTCGAATATATTGCCAAATGTCCAATTCAGTCCAGTTACTTAGCGGAAAAACACGGATTGATTCGCCTTTATGAACCTTTGTGTTGTAAATATCCCATAATTCGGGTCGTTGATTTTTCGGGTCCCACTGATGAAAGCGATCTCTAAAGCTGAAAATACGTTCTTTTGCACGGCTTTTTTCCTCATCGCGTCGAGCGCCTCCAAAAGCAGCATCAAAACGATGTTTATCCAAAGCTTGCAATAAAGCTTGTGTTTTCATGATATCAGTATGTACTTTACTTCCATGGCTAAATGGACCCACCCCTGACTCAAAACCTTCACGATTGTATTCCACAATTAAATCCCAATTGTTTTGCACCGCATAATGATCGCGAAACTCCACCATTTCACGAAATTTCCATTTGCTGTCGATATGCATTAAAGGGAAGGGGACTTTACCCGGAAAAAATGCCTTTTCGGCAAGACGTACCATGACGGATGAGTCTTTGCCAATGGAATAAAGCATTACCGGTTTTTCAAATGAAGCTGCAACTTCACGGATAATGTGGATGGCTTCTGCTTCAAGTTCGCGAAGATTGTTTAATGTAAGCTTCTGCATTTGTTTCGAATAATTCTTCTAATTCTATGCAAAATAAGCAAAAATTAAGGGATTAATGCGCAAAAATCACTTAGTAAAGCAGTTTTGAGATATAGTTTTCAGCTGTTAGTCGCGCTGTAACGGCTAAGAATGCAGGTGTTCGCAAATTTGCTTGGTTATAAACCACATCATGCTTTTGATTTTCGATTTGTAGCAAACGACCACCCGATGCCTGAACGATTGCATGTCCTGCAGCAATATCCCATTCATTAATTGGACTAAAACGTGGATATAAATCGGCTGTACCCTCTGCAATCATACAAAGCTTTAGCGAACTCCCTTTTTCGAGTTTTTGCACTTGAGGCAGTTTTTTCTGAAGTGTTTCGATATAATTTTCCGTGATGGCATCCAAATAAGAGCGGCTGACTGCTACAATGATGTCTGTATCATTGCTGCTAAGTGGGAGTGGGGTGGCATTGCTAAGGATTGATTCGATATTCATATGTGTATCGAGTAAAGCGGCTGCATTTTTTACTTTGTATGCGGTGCTTGTATCATTAAAATACAATATATCCAAAACGGGCGCATAAATAAATCCGATAAGCGGGACACCTTGGCGAATTAGTGCAATATTCACGGTAAATTCGTCATTGCGTTTTACAAATTCTCTGGTTCCGTCCAAAGGGTCTACAAGCCAAAAATATTCCCATTGCTTACGCTCGTGATAAGCTGTTTTTGGGCTTTCTTCGCTGATAATGGGCAGTCCGGTGGTTTTCAACGCATTTATAATGATCTTATTTGCTAACATATCCGCTTGTGTAACCGGGCTTTTATCTGACTTTGTTTCAATTTCAAAATTGGTGGAATATACGTTTAAAATCGCATTTCCTGCCTCAATGCAAGTGCGGTATAAAAGCGGAATGAAAGATAGCACATCCATAAATTGCGATTTATTTAATCTCTAACTGTTTTTCGTAAAGATTTGGTTTTATTTCCACGAAGCCGATTTTACGTAAGTATGCCGCATGATTTCTAGATTTGGTTTCTGTTCGTAATGCATTGATATTATTTGCTTTAAAGAAGCCGTATAATGCTTTAATTACAAATTTCCCGTTTTTAAAATCCCTGTATTGAGGTGTTACATAATCAAATACAATATCGAAATGATTGTCTTGTATGATGCCGCTAAAAATCCCTGCTATTTCCACATTTCGCAAAACAAGAAAATGGAATCCATCTTGCCGTAAATTGAAATCGAATTTTGGAAAAAAATGTGTTATATCTTTTTTATGAAAATCTACAAATCGTTTTACGTACGGATTATCGGCTTTTATTTCAAGTAATTCGTAGCGATCTTTTTTCCAATAAAATTGGATGAGATAATACAAATCGACTAATACGATAAAGCCATTCATTATCCCCACCGGTAATGCTCCGATAATGAAGCCATAGACTGAAAATATGGCAGCACCAACAAGGTTTGTCACCCTAAATTTTAGGATAGAGCTGAATGCCATTGAAATAGCAATAATTAAGGATGCCAAATAGCCAATCCACTCCATTAAACTGATATCCTGCAGAAACTCCATTTAAACTATTTTTTTGCAAACATAAAGAATCAGATGTAATAGTTGGATTTAAATCTCAAAGGAGGATTATAAGCAATATTATTGCTCAAGAATGCGTTTTAGACAGCATAAATGAAATTTTGTATCCAAGTGGAAGCAATGTAATGCCAAGAGAAGAAGAATTACATTGTGAAGAATATTGGGCAGCTCTAAATGATGGAGTGATTCGAGTTTTTGACGTAGGTACTGAAAATGAATATTGGGATTTTTCAGTATTTAACCGTGGTTTAACTGCAACATTAACAAAACAATGAAAATTATACACTTTCCGGAAGGGCTTAATATAAGCCCTTCATTTTCTAAATCTATGAGATTTAAGTTCAAGTTAGTTTTTATTTTTTACTTCTTATTTTTTACTTCATGCACTAAAGAAATAGACTTACTATTGGATGAAAATAAAACCAGTTTGGTTATTAATTCAATTTTTAACCCTGATGAGTATTTTAATTTCAACTTCTCTTATGATACTGAAATAACGTAACCTTATATTAACATAATTGATAGTATTAAATTCCAACTATTTGAAAATGATAGTATTGTAATAGATACAATATGCTTATTTGGAGAGTTTCAAACAAATTATTATCCAAAATCTAATTTTATCTATAAACTATCTTTAGAGAACAGAAAGGGCGTTATTGCTACTTCAACTGATAATATTCCTGAATTGGTAAAAATCAAAGGAGCAACTATCAGATATCCGGCAGGTGTTGATAAATATGGCGATGAATATGCAGAGGCCACAATAAGCTTTTCTGATCCGCCTAATATAAAAAACTATTATGAAGTTCTGATTTATAAATTGTATGAAAATAAAAAAACCGATTATTGGAATTCCGATGGGGACGTAAAAGTTATTGATCCAGTCTTGCTAAATGAAGGAGATCAAGATTATTTACCTACAACCTTCTTTTTCTCCGATGAGCTTTTTGATGGCCAAGAATACACTCTTAGAGTTAATAGCCCCGGTGGAATTGGAAACTCAATTAATTATACTGTTAGTTTGCGTTCGATAAGTGAAAGCTATTATTTGTATAGAAAATATTACACACGACATTCTTACAACCAGCAATTTGAGGGAGATTTTCTTGATCTTGTATTTAAAGGAGAACCTCAGCCTATGTTTTCAAATATTGTAAACGGTTATGGAATTTTTGCTGGCTATCAGGAAGCATCAAGTATTTTAAGTGAAACGGAATAATATGCTAAAAGCTAAATATATACTAACTATCTGTTTATCAATAATTTTTCTCTCTGATTCATTAGCTCAACACGTAAGATTAAACGGATATGTGACAGATAGTGTAACAGCTGAGGTGTTAATAGGCGTGCATGTTTTTAACGAAACCTCACAAAAAGGAACCGTAACAAATAATTTTGGATATTTCTCAATATTGCATGATCGAAGTTCTAAAATCAAATTACTGTTTTCTTATGTTGGTTATGCTATACATTACTGCGAATTTAACATTGAAAATGATTCTATGTTAATGATTAAATTAAGTCCCACAGCGCAACAAATAGGTGAGGTTGTAGTAAGGTCAACCAATGAAAAAAGAATCGAACAAAGAGCAGAAACCGGTAAAGTAAATATACCCGTCGAGGAGATAAAAAAAATACCAAATATTACTGGTGAAGCCGATATTTTAAAAGCATTTCAGCTCTTGCCCGGCATTCAGTCAGGTGCAGAAATAAATAACGGATTATATGTGCGTGGCGGGTCTCCCGACCAAAACCTCATACTTTTAGATGATGTCCCTCTATATAACGTAAGCCATTTAGGTGGTATTTATTCGGTATTTGACCCATCAATGGTTAAAAGTGTTGACCTATATAAAGGTGGCTTTCCTGCAAGATATGGTGGTCGGGTGTCTTCAGTTGCCGATGTCAGGAACAAGGATGGTGATTTATATAAATATAACGGCGAATTAGGCTTGAGTTTGTTTTTAAGCAAAATTTTTATAGAAGGTCCTATTATAAAGAATAAAGCATCATTTGCTTTTTCAATTAGGAGAAGTAATCTTGACGCTTATACTTTTTTATATAACAGGCTAGTTTCAAATAATTATAATCAAGGCTACGCTTTTTTCGACTTAAACCCAAACCCTAAATTTTTAGGTAATCGTTATATTCATCTGCTTTAGTAATGTCTT
>CAZDWA010000087.1:0-8974 GCA_964509065.1 uncultured Lentimicrobiaceae bacterium | reverse complement strand
TTTTTTGATTCTTGGGCGGGCGCTGCTCCCCCATTCATGCGTGCCCACGCGCCCAACCCGGTTATGGGGGCAAGTATTTCGTGCTTCATCCTTTTTCTTGATAAAAAGGACCAAAAATCAAGCATGAATAAATGGGGCAACACATTTTAAAAGGCTGAGCAATCAGCCTTTTTTTATTCATCTTTAAATGTGCCGGTGATTTTTTGCACAAGCAATTCTGCCATTCTTTTATTTGACTCCTGCGTCCAGCCTGCTATATGTGGGCTTAAGATGACATCCTTCCTTTTTAGTAACTCAAGTAAACTTGGAGGTGCTTGATTTAAGGAGATATCTTCAAAAGAAAATTTTTCAAACTCCAACACATCCAAACATGCTCCCAAAAGCTTCCCCGAATTGAGTGAGGAAATGAGATGTTCCGTATTTACTATAGCTCCGCGAGATGTGTTAATCAAATATATAGGCTTTTGAAACTCAGCTAAATAAGCATCCGTAATCAAATATTTTGTTTCTTCCGTAAGTGGTATGTGTAGGCTTAAAATATCAGCTTTTTGAAAGATAGTTTCCATTTGCACTTCTTCTACATAGTCGTTTCCGAAGTTTTGTTTGTACTTGTCATATGCCAAAATTTCAGCATCAAAGCCTTTCAGTTTGCGTGCAAACGCAGCACCCGTATTTCCATAACCGATAATACCGACGGTTTTACCTTTTATCTCCAAGCCCCTGTTTTCCTCACGTTTCCAAATCCCCTGACGCACCTCGCTATCAGCTTTGAGCAGATTTGTAAATAATGCCAGCAGCATTGCAATAGCATGTTCGGCAACGGCATCACGATTTCCTTCCGGCACATTATAACAGTGTATCCCCTTTTGAAGCGCATAGGCAACATCTATATTTTCCATGCCGGCTCCTACCCTTCCGATAAATTGTAAATTGCTTGCTGCATCGAGCAGCCTGCAATCGATAGGGATTTTACTACGAACGATTATCCCGACATAATGAGGTATGATGGACCTATATTCTTCATATCCATATTCAGGGAAATAATCGCAGACATAGCCGGCAGCTTCCAGCAAATCTTTTAAAGAAGGATGTGCGCTATCAATAAAAAGTACTTTTTTCATCAAAACAAATTAATCGCGTTCGACATCATGCATTACCGACTGACAAAAATACGGCAGTACATACATTAGCTTATTAATCAATTGCTTTATTTACTATCCCACCTTCCCTTCGGATGATACGCTTTACCTCTTGATTCAGCATGGGTGCAACATCCATCAGCATTACCGCATCAGGCGGGAATGGGATTGGTTCACGATTCATCATTTCCAAAGTTGCTTTGGTGCAAGCCCGTAAATCGCCGTTTACAATCGCAAAATCATGATAAAATGCAAGACCTCGCTCCACGGGGACACTATGGATGTTTCTATTTCGAAGGTTATCGACAAAATCGACCGAAAGGCGTGCCAGCATATCTTTTGCCAAGACAGTTTCTTTCACAAATGCCTGAACTTCAATATATCTTGGGACTTCGATTACTTTGCCGGTTGAATCTAAAACTATATTTCCCCTTTCATCCCTTTTCGGTTCAGTACCGTCTTGAATTTCACGCTTTTCAGTGAAATTCCTTTTATCAACCCGTTCGGGAGATGCGATAATTTGTTTCAAGGTCACATAAATAATATAATCATATGTCATTCCACGCTGAGGCGTGAAATCAAAATTCACATACGATTGCTGTATATCTCGTTGCGAAAACTCCATAAGATCGTTTGCAAAAGCGTCCGGAACAGGAATTCCCGACTGATTATCGAATTGTATCAACACATTATTTACGGCAAGCAACAAGGCATTAGATTGTAATTGCGAAATATTTTCATTGGATGGGGCAATTGCTTGAAGCTCATCCACAAGCTGAAGCGCCCTACGCGCATCCGATTTGAGCTGGCTCGCAATTAATTGATTAATACGAGCTATCAAATAATTTGCTGCATTATTCTGTGATTCAACAATATACAGATTGTAATCAGTATACTGATATCCAATTTCCTGCAAAAGCTCTGCAGACAAAAACCGTACCTTATCTTGTCGCTGATTCATTTTTCGGTAGCGATTGTAAACTTCAGTCCACACATCCGGGTTTCCGGAGGTTTTCAAGAGCTGAATCCTGTCATGATCTATCTGATTTGCAGCGTGATATGCTTGCTTAAGCATTGCCACATCTTGGGTGCGCACCTTGGAAGACCTCAGCTTTCTGCTCAGCTTTTCGACAGCAGCATCATAGTGTTCATTTTTTATTAAACGAGCAGGACTGCTACAGGAGGCAAGCAGCACGAACCAGCTTAAAAGTAAAATATATTTTTTCATAAGAGCGGTTTTATTAGCTTCATACACTAAGTTTACAACAAATATCAAACCATTTTTTTATTACCCAAGAATGTAGTATTTTCGTCCTTTCATTTTTGGCTCTTTATTTTAGGCTTTAATACAAACAAAAATTCGACATAAATAGTTGAACATGTGGACATTACTGACCAGATTCATACTTAGATACCGTTTAGCAAATTTAATCATAATTGGTCTAATAACCATTTTTATGGGCTGGCAAGGCACAAAAGTTCGCATGTCGTACGAATTTGCCCGTATGTTGCCGGCTAATGACACCGTAAGTATTGTCTACGACCGCTTCAAAGAAACCTTTGGTCAAGACGGAAGTGTGATGTTTGTCGGCATACAGGATGATCGTTTGTTTGAGTTGGACCGCTTTCAGCTTTGGAGTGAATTAACTGATAAGGTACGTGCTGTGGAAGGCGTTGAAGAAGTAGTTTCCGTCAGTCGTATGTTTCATTTGGTACGGAACGACAGCTTGAAAAAATTCGATTTTAAGCCGGTAATTGAAAAGCAACCTCAAACACAAGCCGAGCTTGATTCTATTCAAAAGAAAATACTTGAACTTCCCTTTTATGAAGGCATGCTGTTTAACAGCGAAACCAATGTCAGCATGATGATGATTACGCTCGACATTGAAGTAGTAAATTCAAAAAACAGGGTAGCTCTTATTAATGAAATACGCACTAGCTTAGACGATTATACCGAAAAATTCGATATACCACTACGCTATTCCGGCTTGCCTTATATACGTACGGTAACCGCACAAAAGATTGAAAATGAACTGGTTCTTTTTGTGTTTCTGGCTTTGGGTATCGCCTTTATTGTACTAATGACCTTCTTCCGCTCAGGGAAGAACGTGATTTTCATCATCATAAATGTGCTAATTACAGTGGTTTTCATGTTCGGAATCATGCATCTACTTGGTTATGAAATCACGATTTTAACCGGGATTTTACCGCCATTTTTGATTATTATCGGTGTGGAGAACTCCATATTCCTACTCAATAAATATTATAGCGAGTACCATTTACACGGAAACAAAGTGCGTGGGTTAACGCGTGTTATCCGCCGCATCGGATCAGCCAACTTCCTTACAAATGCGACTACTGCTGCCGGTTTTGCTTCTTTTACCATTACCGGAAATAAAATGCTGGTCGAATTCGGTATTTTGGCTTCCATTAATATTATGGTAGCCTACGTGATTACCTTATTTATGATCCCAATCATATTTAGCTATCTCCCTGAACCTAAACCTAAACATTATCAGCACTTTAAGCAAGGCAATGTAAACAAAATACTACAAAAAGTAAGCTGGGTAATTTTAAATCGCCGCAAGACCGTTTATATTATTACCGCTACATTAATTTTAGTAAGTATAGGAGGTGTTACACGTTTACAAACCACCGGTCGCTTATTGGATGATATTTCACAAAAAGACCCTTTATTCAAAGACTTGGTATTTTTTGAAACGCATTTTAAAGGTGTGATGCCTTATGAAATAAGCATTGATACCGGGCGTAAAAAAGGAATTATGCGGGCATCTACCATTGCAAAAATCGAACAGCTGCAAGATACTTTGGCAACTTATCCGCATTTGAGCAAGCCCTTATCGGTGGTACAGCTTATAAAGTTTGCCAAGCAAGCCTTTTTCCATGGTGATCCCGAATACTTTAGCTTGCCAAACAATCAGGAACGTAATTTTATTCTTTCGTATATACCTGATTTCAACAGTGATAAGAAAACATTAATTCAAAATTTTGTTGACACGGCATATCAAAAAACGCGCATTAGTGTGCAAATGGCAAATTTGAGGACTTTTGAGATTGACAGTATTGAAAGGACTTTACGTCCTAAGATTGATTCAATTTTTCCGGCTGAAAGTTATACTGTAAATACCACAGGTACGAGTGTAGTCTTCTTCAAGGGGACCGGATATTTGGTAAAAAACCTGATATCATCTCTATTACTGGCTTTAGTTGTCATTGCATTGCTGATGGCACTTACATTTTCGTCATTTAAAATGATCATCATCTCACTGATACCCAACCTCATTCCACAGCTTTTAACTGCTGCAATGATGGGATATGTCGGGATTAGTATCAAGCCGTCAACAATTTTGATATTTAGTGTGGCGCTCGGTATAAGTGTGGATAATACCATTCACTTCTTATCGCGATACCGCCAACAACTTCAGCTCAACGACTGGAAAATCCATGAATCGGTACTAGCTGCATTACTAGAAACAGGTTTCAGCATGATTTATTCGGCAGTGGTCTTGTTTTTCGGCTTTGCCATTTTCATTTTATCTTCATTTGGAGGCACGGAAGCACTAGGCTATTTGGTATCATTTACCTTACTTGTTGCATTGATGCTCAACTTATTTGTACTTCCTTCTTTCTTACTAAGCCTGGATAAATGGAGTACTACCAAGGCATTCAAAGAGTCATTATTGGAGGATTTAATAGGTGAAGACTACGAAAATGACACAAATAACTCTAATTCAGGGTCTAAGGAAGAGCCACACACTTAATATTTGCTATCATGAAAGGAATTATACTTGCCGGAGGTGCCGGCACCCGTCTTCATCCACTCACATTGGCTGTAAGCAAGCAGCTGATGCCGGTTTATGACAAGCCCATGATTTATTATCCGCTTTCTACCTTAATGATGGCGGGGATAGGTGATATATTGATAATTTCCACCCCGGAAGATTTACCCGGATTTATTAAGCTTTTAGGTGATGGAAAACAGTTAGGCTGCAGCTTTTCTTATGCTGAACAGCCTCGCCCTGAAGGTATTGCGCAAGCTTTTGTGATAGGAAGAGAATTTATAGGAAAAGAAAAAGTGGCCCTTATCTTAGGCGATAACATCTTTTTTGGGAGCGGCTTGCAACACACTTTAAGCAACAATAACGATCCTGAGGGAGGTATAGTTTTTGCGTATCATGTGGCAAATCCCGCACGATACGGCGTTGTTGAATTTGATGAAAATCTACGTGCCGTATCCATTGAAGAAAAGCCTGCCAAGCCCAAATCAAATTATGCGGTACCCGGTCTTTATTTTTATGATAATTCGGTGGTGGAAGTAGTAAAAGAGATGAAGCCCAGCGCGCGCGGCGAATATGAAATCACGGATGTAAATAAGTATTATCTTGAGAAAGGCAAGCTACAAGTTGCTATTCTCGGTCGTGGCACAGCTTGGCTGGATACCGGCACGTTTGAATCTTTACTGCAAGCAGGTCAGTTTGTGGAAGTTATAGAGCAGCGTCAAGGGTTAAAAATAGGCTGTATCGAAGAAGTGGCATATAATAAAGGCTTTATTGATGCCGCTCAGCTTGCCAAGCTTGCAGAGCCCTTGCTAAAAAGCGGCTACGGAAATTATTTAATGAATTTGATTAAATGATGAAGCATGGATAAAATCACAAAATTTCAAGATGTCATTAGCGAACTCATTGCAGATCAACAGTTTCTAAAGGAACCTCAAGAGTTATATGCTCCAATTGATTATATTATGTCGCAAGGAGGTAAGCGACTTCGCCCCGTGCTAACCTTATTGGTTAATAATTTATTTGACGGGAAATTAGAAGATGCCATCTACCCCGCCTTGGCGATAGAAATCTTCCATAGCTTCACCCTTGTGCATGACGATATTATGGATAAAGCGCCCATGCGTAGAGGAATGCCCACCATATATAAAAAATGGAATGCAGATATTGCCATACTTTCGGGAGATACCATGTTTGCCATGGCTTATCTATATGCCTTGCGTACAGATACTGCCATCATCCCGGCTATATTGGAAGTATTTAGCAGGACTGCCATTGAAATTTGCGAAGGCCAGCAATACGATATGAATTTTGAAAACAAGGATGATGTAAGTATTGATGATTATTTGGAAATGATTCGCTTGAAAACGGCAGTATTAATGGGAACAAGCGCAAAAATCGGGGCAATTACTGCGGGAGCATCAGAAGAAGCAATCGACTGCCTTTATAATTTCGGCATGCAATTAGGACTTGCTTTTCAGCTAAAAGACGATTTACTTGATACATATGGTGAGTTTGAGCACTTTGGGAAAGTCCGCGGAGGTGATATTGCATCCAATAAAAAGACATTCCTGTTTCTGAAAGCGCTGGAAAAAGGATCAATAGAAGAGCGAAATAGATTAAATACACTATTTAGCACTGAGACACTTCCTTTGGAGGAAAAAATCAAGGAAGTCATTGATATTTATAATAAATTGGATATCGAAGCCGAAGTTACCAAGCTCATGGCAGGATATTTTGAGAATAGCTTGCAATATTTGGAGCAGTTGAAAGTGCCTGAAGAGAAGAAGGAAGACTTATATCGCTTTGCACATCAGTTATATCAACGGAATTATTGATATTCTTCTATCTCTTGTTCTAATTCTTCAAGTTTTTGAAGTGCATCTTCCCATTGCTGCATGAGTGCTTGTATTTCAAGGCGTATATGCTCATATTCTGCATACCAAGCTTCATTTAGCTGCCCATCTTCTATTGATTGAGGATTTTGCAGTATTTGGTCACGATTTCGTAAATTATCTTCCAGTTCATGTATCTTTTCCTCCGTATTTTCAATTTCACGTACTAATTTACGCTTATCTCTTTCCAATAATTTACGTTGTTCCCAATTTAATTTATTTTGTGAAGGTGCAGCTGTTTCTGACTCTTGCTTACTACGCTCTGCCTGCTTATATTCCAATTCGGATAATCGTGTAATGGAACGTGCTTGCAAGAAGTCGTACACATCTCCATTATATACCTTCACATTCGGTTTCCGAAATTCAACGACTTTTTCAGTAAGCCCTTGCAAGAAATCCCTATCGTGTGACACCACAATCAAAGTTCCTTCAAACTGCAGAAGCGCTGTTTTCAAAATATCTTTTGAATGCATGTCAAGGTGATTGGTAGGCTCGTCAAGTATTAGCAGATTTACCGGAAACAGGAGCATGCGTGCAAGCGAAAGGCGTGCTTTTTCACCACCTGAAAGAACTTTTACCTTTTTATCAATGGCATCACCGCTAAAAAGGAATGCACCTAAGATTGCTTTTAAGCGCTTCCGTATTTCTCCACTAGCCACATCATCCAAAGTTTCAAAAACCGTCTTTTCCATATCCAGCATTTCATGCTGATTTTGAGCATAATACCCAACCTCCACCTGATGTCCGTACTTTAATTCGCCTTCATATTCAAGCACTCCAGCCAAAATTTTAGCCAAGGTAGATTTCCCTTCGCCATTACGTCCAACAAAGGCAATGCGTTCACCGCGAGCAATAATCATATCTAATGAACCAATCACCTCCAAGTCTCCATAAGATTTATGCAGTGCATTGGTTTCGAGGGTGACTCTCCCAGAATGTGGAGCAGGAGGAAACGTAAAGTGAATCCCACGTTTATCAAGCTCTTCGATTTCAATTTCTTCCATCTTTTCGAGCATTTTTATACGTGATTGCACCTGCTTTGCTTTTGTTGCCTTATAACGAAAACGTTCGATAAAACGTTCAATTTCTCTTATCTCCCGTTGTTGATTTTCATATGCAGCAGTTTGGGTTTCAAGGCGTTCGTTTCGCATTTCAAGATATTGCGAATACGAGGCTTTATAATCATATATCCTTGCTTGGCTGATTTCAATGGTTCGTTGGCTTACATTATCAAGAAAAGCCCTATCGTGCGAAACAATCACCACAGCGCCATTATAGCTACGCAAAAATCCTTCCAGCCATTCAATTGATTCAATATCCAAATGATTTGTCGGCTCGTCAAGAAGCATTACATCAGGTTTTTGAAGCAGTATCTTGGCAAGCTCTACCCGCATCTGCCAGCCATTACTGAACGTACTCATGGGACGAAGCATATCTTCATGTTCAAAGCCCAATCCTACAAGAATTTGTTCTGTTTCAGCCTGTATCGTATGCGCGCTAAATATCGAAAGCCGTTCATTCAGAAATGAAAGCTGTTCAACTAATTTATGGTATTCATTGGAAGTGTAATCCGTGCGATTTGAGATTTCATCGGTGATAAATTTAATTTTATCTTCAAGTTGATGTATATGATCAAAGGCGGTTAGCGCTTCCTCCATTACCGTGCTTTCGCTATTTAATGCTTTTTCTTGTGGTAAATAACCAATGCTTATATCCTCAGGTATAATCACATCGCCTTTATGCGGATTTTCAAGTCCGCAAATCAATCGAAGTAAGGTTGTTTTACCGGATCCATTTTTACCTACCAAACCGATTCTGTCCTTTTCCCTTATCAAAAAGTTGATATTGGTGAATAGGTCGTCCCCGGTAAAGTGCATTGAAAGCTGTTGAACAGAGATCATTATTTTTCAGAATTAAGGCAAAAATACAAAAGTTTAAAGATTTTGTTGAGAGAAAAAACACCATAAAAAAAGGGAGGCTTTCGCCTCCCTTCCTATGATATTACCAATTATTATTTAGAAATAATAATGGTTTTATGGTGTACTTGACCCTTGTCATTGATGAACTGCAAGGTATAAGTACCTGATTGCAATCCTGTCAAGTCTAAGGTTTTGCGTAACTCACCATTTACGGTTTCGTCTTT
>CAZDWA010000086.1:0-9067 GCA_964509065.1 uncultured Lentimicrobiaceae bacterium | reverse complement strand
CCTAATAAGCGACGCAACCTTGCTTAGATTTATATGCTTTGTCAAGTGCGGGGAGCCCGTTTATTCATGCTTGATTTTCGTGTCCTTTTTATCAAGAAAAAGGACAAAAACGTATATGTTTTGTGTGTGAGATTGTCGCTGGAAGGGTGTTTTGTCCCTATGGGACAAGTTATAGATTTAGAGCAACAGTTTTTACAAACATTTTGTCCCTACGGGACAACGATTGTTCCTGATACTTAGTTAATTAAGCATAAACAAACTAAAAACACTTCAGAATAGCAGCGAGTTGGGCGGGGAGGCCCGCATGAATGGGGGAGCAGCGCCCGGGTGAATCAAGAAAGCACAGTAAATCTTACAAGGCAGCCCACTTTTAGTGGACTGTTTGAGGTTATAAGGAGTTGGAAAGATGCAGGTTAAAGCTGCTTAATCCCATATGCTGAATTAAAGTATAAAATGATACTCCTTGTAACCGACGCAACCTTGTTTAGATTTACGTGCTTTCTTGAGAGCGCGCAGACCCTATTCATTCATGCTTGATTTTTCCGTCCTTTTTATCAAGAAAAAGGACGAAAGAAGGATGTTTTGCGTGTGAAATTGTCGCTGGAAAGGTGTTTCGTCCCTACAGGACAAGGTAAAAACTTGCTACATCTATCTTAACAATCCCGTTAAGGATTTAAGCTTTGTAAAAACATATATGATAGGTTTTTACTCGTCCCGTATGGGACGAAACTTTTCAGGGTTTTTGGTTTGATCAGTGTCTTGTTTACTTAAAACAGTATTTGCAACTGATTTTTAGTCCTTTTTATTAAGAATAAGGACAAAAAACGAATAAAAGCTAAGGCTATTCCCAAGAAATCATAAAAAAACCGTTGACAATTTCTATTATCAACGGTTTTGCGACCCCGGAGGGACTCGAACCCCCAACCGACAGAACCGGAATCTGCTATTCTATCCATTGAACTACGGGGCCATTAAGGTCCTGCAAAAATAAACCCTTTTCATGAATCAGAGCAATTCAATCAGCTAAATGATTGTAAATCGTACAAACGCTTGTATACTCCCCCTTGTTGAATCAATTCATCATGGGTGCCACGCTCCGCAATTTGTCCTTTTTGCATCACAATGATTTCATCCGCATTTTGTATGGTGGACAGTCGGTGTGCGATGACAATGGCGGTACGTTGGCTCATGACCTTGGAAAGCGCTTCTTGAACCAGCCGCTCCGATTCGGTATCGAGTGATGAGGTAGCTTCGTCAAATATAAGTATGGGAGGGTTTTTTAACACTGCCCGTGCGATACTTAGGCGCTGACGTTGTCCGCCAGAAAGCTTGGAGCCCCGATCGCCAATAAGCGTGTCATATCCATCCGGCATCTCCATGATGAAGTGGTGGGCATTAGCAATTTTTGCTGCTTCGATAACTTGTTCACGACCGGCATCCTGATTGCCAAATGCAATATTATTGTATACCGAATCATTAAATAGGATACTTTCTTGTGTGACAATGCCCGTAAGCCTTCTGAGGTGATCGATTTTTAAGTCTTTCAGTTCAATCCCGTCTATGGTAAGGCTGCCTCCCGTAACATCATAAAAGCGTGGCAGCAGGTCGGCCATGGTAGATTTACCGCCTCCCGATTCACCTACCAAGGCGATGACTTTTCCTTTTTCGATGGTTAAATCAATCCCTTTCAGTACCTCGTCTCTGTCGTAGCTGAAGCGTACACCGCGATATTCAATCTTGTCTCGAAATGCATCAATAGATTTTGCATTTGGACTTTCTATAATTACCTCATCTGCATCTAAAATTTCGAAAATACGTTCTGCCGAAGCCATGCCTTTTTGAATGCTGTAAAAGCCTTGTGCAAATGACTTTGCAGGAGGTAAAATCTGACTGAAGATGATGATATAGGTGATAAAATCGGCGGCACTAAGGCTTGAATCATCTGCCAACACCATATTTCCGCCAAACCACAGTACAATCGTAATTACTGCAGCCGACAAAAATTCGCTCATTGGTGAGCTCAGGTCGCGGCGGCGATAAATTTTTGTCAAAATACGCGCATATTTCCTGTTTTGTTCGCGGTATTGGGCATCGGAATAGCCGATAGCGTTAAATGCTTTGATGATACGTAGCCCCGATATGGTTTCTTCTACGGTGGATAGCATGCTTGCCATTTGCTTTTGCCCTTGGCGGGATGCTTTCTTCAAAACCCGACCAATACGGCCAATGATAAAGCCGGCTATGGGTAAAATTACAAGCACAAAAAGTGTCAGCTGCGGGCTCATGGAAAACATAAACACAATAAAGGCTACGATTGTAATTGGGTCGCGTATAAGCATTTCCAAATAATTCATTATGGAATATTCCACTTCTTGCACATCACTTGTGATGCGTGAAAGTATATCGCCTTTTTTATTTTTGTGATAAAAGGAGA
Source organism: uncultured Lentimicrobiaceae bacterium (assembly GCA_964509065.1). Classification (GTDB taxonomy): domain Bacteria; phylum Bacteroidota; class Bacteroidia; order Bacteroidales; family F082; genus JALNZU01. The sequence continues at coordinate 6,633 of CAZDWA010000086.1, read as the reverse complement.
GGGGCAGTATAAGCAGTTTGCTGAAGATGGCGTTTCGCATTTCGCGCACCGAGCCCACACGCACGCTTGCCATAAAATAGCTCGCCATGAAACGCGCCAGATTGCGGAAGAAGAAGGAACTAATCAGCACCAAACAAATAAACACCAATGCCTGTCGATGCCCTTCACTAATAATTATTTTACTGATGGTATAATTCATATAACCCAATAATGCATCCGTATTGAAAGCAAAATCGGGTTTTACGGTAATCAATTCTTCGGTACCAAAAAGCAAATTTAGGAATGGAACAAGCAGGGCAAGCGAAAAAAGTGAAAATACAATGACCAACAGATTGAACAGTACGTTCAATGCAGCTTGTCCCCAAAATGGTTTGGCAAAGGCAAGTATGCGGTAAAAGGGATTTTGCTTTTTGTTTTTCATCGACTGATTCCGGTATAATTTTGCGGACTAATTTGCAACATTTCTTGTTTTACGGCATCTGTTACCGGTAAGTTTTGAATAAAATCTTGTATGCTTTGCTTGGTGATGCTCGTATTTGTTCGCGTCAGCTCTTTTAGCAACTCATAAGCTCCTTCGACTTGTTCGCGCCTCAAAATAGTTTGTATGGCTTCGGCTACAACAGCCCAGTTTGCTTCTAGGTCTGCTTCAATCTTTTCCCTATTAATCAAAAGCTTTTCAAGCCCACGAAGAATGCTTTGCATGGATAAATAGCTGTGTGCCACCGCCATGCCGATATTGCGACTTTCAGTAGAATCGGTCAGGTCGCGCTGAAGGCGGCTTAAAGGCAGCGTATGTGACAGCTGTGTAAGTAAGGCATTTGAAATGCCCAAATTTCCTTCCGCATTTTCAAAATCAATGGGATTTACTTTATGCGGCATGGCCGAAGAGCCTACTTCTCCTTTTTTAATCTTTTGCTTGAAATAATCTTGCATCACATATAGCCATACATCCCGACTCAAGTCAATAAGTATGACATTTATGCGCTCCAAGACATTAAAACGAGCAGCGAGATAATCGTAATGCTCTATTTGTGTGGTAGTTTGCTGTCGGTGCAGCTTAAGCTTTTGTTCAATGAAGTTATTTGCAAAAGCAATCCAGTCAATCTCCGGATAGGCGATTTGATGCGCATTGAAATTCCCTGTTGCACCGCCAAATTTGGCAGAAAACGGGATTTCGGCATCCATTGCCAGTTGATTTTGCAGTCGTTCGGCAAATACAAAAAACTCTTTCCCCAAAAGGGTGGGGGAGGCGGGCTGTCCGTGTGTACGTGCCAGCATGGGTACGGCTTTCCATTCGTGTGCCAATGACTTAATCTTGTCGTTCAGCTGTTGCAGCAAAGGGGTTAGCTCCGCCTGCCAGGCATCCCGAAGCATTAACGGGTTTGCCACATTGTTTATGTCTTGTGAGGTAAGCCCAAAATGTATGAACTCTTTATACGCATGCAGTCCAAGCTTATCAAACTCTTCTTTGATAAAATACTCTACCGCTTTTACATCATGGTTTGTAGTTTTTTCAATTTGCTTTACGCGTAGAGCTTCCTTTTCCGTAAAATTTCGATAAATGTTACGTAAGCCTTCACTGAAGCTGTTGTCAAACGACTTAAGCTGCGGCAATGGCAGCTCACATAAGGCAATAAAGTATTCTATTTCTACTAAAATGCGGTAGCGAATAAGGGCAAACTCTGAAAAATAGCTTGCAAGTTGCCGGGTTTTGTCACGGTAGCGTCCATCAATAGCGGTGATGGCGGTTAATGCCGATAGTTCCATTGAAATTGTATTTTGTACAAATTTACGTAAAAACATGCCAAATATGGCGACAATAGTTGAAATTTTAATCATTTTTCATCCGCTGAGGCGGATGCAATGTACAATGTCCGCCATGGCTGAAATGTGCAATTGGTGTTCTTTCAAAGCTCAAGTCTGAAATTATCTCAACACTTATTTTAATCTGTTCAGCAGCTGCTCTACTTCAATCGAATATGCACATTTAAAATGTCCTTCGGGGCATGCTTTATGCCCGTGAATGCCGCATGGTCTGCAATAAAGCGATTCGTTTATCTCCACTATTTTTGAGTTATCTGCCAAGGGACCGAAGCCGAATTCCGGCACGGTTGAGCAATAAACAGCTGTAGTAGGGGCATTTACCGCACTGCACAAATGCATGGGAGCTGAGTCGTTCACATAATTCATTTTTGCATCCCGCATCAGCTCGGCCGATGCCAGCAAGCTTAATTTGCCGGCAAGATTTACGCAATTCGGATTTTCACTTTCGAGCCGGATTTGTTCACAAAGCGCATCATCCGATGCTGAGCCAAGCAGATATATTTTTAGGTTTTGCTCGATCTTTTTAATGAACTCTATCCATTTCTCCTTCGGATATTGTTTTGTAAACCACAATGATGCCGGCGCAATACAAATATACTCTTCTTGTTTGAACGCCAGCGTGCTTTGTTGATCTTCCGCTGTAGGATAAAGCCGTGGCATCTGCCGCTCCGAATCGGTGATAAACTGAATTAATGCCAAGTTGCGGTCAATTTCGTGAATAGCAGCCGAATTGATTTGATGCGTAATACGCTTTGTAAACAAAAAGCTAAACGGGTTTTTATCAAATCCTACGATTGTTTTGGCTCCGCTCAACACACTTATCAAACCGGTAGAAGCAAATCGTTGAGCATTGACCACCAAGTCGAACTTTTCCTTGCGAATTTCCTTTATTAGTCGAAGCAGATTCCCGTATTTATTTTTCTTTTTATCCCAAATCCGGATACGCGATAAAAACGGATGTCCTTTAAATAAAGCTTCGGTTCCGCTCCGCGATAGATTTTGGGATATGAGCAAATGAATTTCAGCTTCCGGAAAAAACGCATGTAATTTTTCCATTACGGGAGTGAATAAAATCACATCTCCCAAAGAAGCTGTTTGTATCAGCAGAATTTTTTTAGGTTTCATCATTTGCACTCCTAGCCTGCTTAATTCATGAATTTAATTTCGAGAGATTTCCAGGCCTGAGCTGTGAAGCTGTAGCCAATTACTGCGAACTGCTCCTAACGTAAAAATCGCCAAAATTAAATCGAAATTCATTTTATAATTAGCACTTTTTAAATTCACTAATAAAATATCCTAACGCAATGTTCATAAGCTTATTACGATAAAGTTAGATTGACAAACTTATGAATTGGTGAATTATGCAGGTTAGAACGCAAAATTATACAGAAAGATTGTATTCGCGCAATGCGTCATTCAAGGATGTTTTTAAATCTGTTGATGCTTTTCGTGTTCCAATTATCAAGGCACAAGCAATTTGATATTCACCTGCGGGAAACTTTTTTGTTACTGTCCCCGGGATGACGACGGCACGCTCCGGGATTCTCCCTTTGTATTCCTTTGCTGTCTTGCTGCTTACATCGATAATGCGTGTACTTTGGGTCAATACCACATTGGCGCCCAATACGGCTTCTTTTTCGATATGCACCCCTTCCACCACGATGCATCTCGAGCCTATGAAACAATTGTCTTCGATAATTACGGGTGCTGCTTGCAGCGGCTCCAGCACTCCACCAATCCCTACCCCGCCGCTCAAATGTACGTTATCTCCAATCTGTGCACATGAACCTACTGTAGCCCAAGTGTCTATCATGCTGCCTTTTCCAACTCGTGCCCCTATATTTACATAGGAGGGCATGAGGATGACGCCTTCATCCAAAAAGCTTCCGTAGCGCGCAATAGCATGCGGCACTACCCGGACGCCCATTTGTCGATAGCCTTTTTTTAAAGGTATTTTATCATGAAACTCAAAAGGAGCAAGCTCAATGGTTTCCATCTCCCGTATGGGGAAATACAATATGACGGCTTTCTTAACCCATTCATTTACAATCCATTTACCTTGTATCGGCTCTGCTACCCTTAGCTGTCCTTTATCCAATAATGCAATACATTCTTCCACCGCTTGCCGGTATGTCGAATCTTGTAAAAGCGCACGATTATCCCATGCAGCATTAATTTTTTGTTGCAGTTCGTTCATTTCGGAAAATTTGATTGCTAAAATACAAAACAAATGTTGTTGTGGGCTGTTTCTATACGGCATATGTTGTAAAAGTTGTATTTTTGCAGTCATAAATTTGTGTGCATAAACAAGATGGGACGTATAATGGCAATAGATTACGGCAGAAAGCGGAGCGGCATCGCTGTTACCGACCCCATGCAAATTATTGCCACCGGCTTGGAAACGGTTGCCAGTAATCAGTTGTTGGCATTTTTAAAAAACTATATTCAAACCGAAAAGCTGGATTTGATTGTAGTCGGCGAGCCTAAAGATATGCAAAATAAGGCAAGTGATGCATCTCGTTATATCGAACCTTTTGTGGGACGGTTAAAAAAAGAGTTTCCGGATATCCCGGTCGAACGATTTGACGAGCGTTTCACTTCAAAAATTGCGTTTCAGTCGATGATTGATGCCGGATTAAGCCGCAAAAAGCGACAAGACAAGGCGCTGGTCGATACAATTAGTGCCACCTTGATATTACAGTCCTATTTGGAATATCGCGCACATCAACTTTAAAATTTTACACGATGATACTACCCATAGTGGCATACGGACATCCTACCTTGAAAAAGGTCAGCATTGATATCAAGCCGGACTATCCCGGTTTGGAGCAATTGATTTCGGATATGTGGGAAACCATGTATGAGGCTTCCGGTGTGGGCTTGGCGGCGCCTCAGGTGAATCGCTCCATCCGCCTTTTTGTGATTGATGCAAACCCATATGCAGAACAGTTTCCGGAAACCAAGGACTTCAAAAAAGTATTTATCAATGCGCACATCTGGAAGGAGGAAGGCGAAGAGCTTCCCGAAATGGAAGGCTGCCTCAGCTTGCCGGGCTTGAGCGAAGAAGTAAAGCGTAAACCTAAGCTGCATATCCGTTATGTGGATGAAAATTTTAAGCCGCACGAAGAAACATACGATGGCTTTGTGGCACGAATTATTCAACATGAATATGATCATATTGATGGTAAATTGTATGTTGACCGCATCCCACCGGTCCGTAAGATGATGCTGAAAAATAAATTACGCGATATCAGCCTCGGAAAAGTAGATGTGGATTATCGAATGTTATTTCCAAACTTAAAACGTAAATAAATGAAAACCAGAATAGTATATTTTTTAGCTGCATTTTTGATGCTTGCTGCTACGGCTTGTCAGTCGGGAGGGGAGCAGCAAACAGAAGAAAAGCTGCCTTTGACCGAACAAATCAAAGCCTTGGAAGATAAGTTGTTTAGTGAGATGAATGCCTTTGATGCCACGGATGCTGATTTGTTGATAAAACTTTATAAGCAGGCTGCAAAGGAAAGTGAAGATAAGGATACGGCAGCAGAATATTGGTTCAGGGCTGCGGACTTGATGATGTATCATGCCGACCCTTTGGAAACCATCAGCATTTATGACCGTATTTTAACCGATTATCCGGAGCATGAAAAAGCACCTATGAGCTTGTTTTTAAAAGCCTTTGTATATGATACCCGCATGGGTGACTCGGCCATGGCTCATAAATACTATGATGAGTTTATCGCACGCTATCCGGATGACGACTTTGCATTGGATGCTTCCTTGGCAATTCAAAACCTTGGAAAATCCATCGAAGACTTAATAAAAGAGTTTGAAGCCAATCAATAGAATTAACTACCCCATGTTTCACGGTCGAGGCTTCTGTAGTTTATTGCTTCCGCCAGATGTTCCGTTTTAATGTCATCACTTCCATCCAAATCGGCTATGGTTCTTGAAACTTTTAAGATTCTGTCATAAGCTCGTGCGGATAAGCTCAGCCGTTCCATTGCATTTTTAAGGAGGCTTCTACCTAGGCTGTCGATATCGCAAAAGCTTTGCAGCATCTTGCTTGTCATCTGTGCATTGCTATACACCCCTTGAAATGTTTCAAACCGCTTTTCTTGTAGCTTACGTGCTTTTATCACCCTTTCGCGAATAAAATGGCTTGGCTCGCCTTGCCTTTTATCCGCCAAATCCTTGAAGGCTACCGGCACTACTTCTACATGCAGGTCGATGCGGTCCATCAGCGGACCGGATATTTTGTTTAAATATTTTTGCACCACCCCTTGAGTGCACACACATTCTTGGTCGGGATGATTGTAATAGCCGCAGGGGCAGGGGTTCATTGCAGCTACTAACATGAAGCTGGCAGGGAAATCAACTGAAAGCCTTGCCCGTGAAATTGTTACCACCCTATCTTCCATGGGCTGCCGCATGACCTCCAATACCGAGCGTTTAAATTCGGGCAGCTCATCCAAGAATAACACTCCATGATGCGCAAGCGAAATTTCACCCGGTTGCGGATAGGTGCCGCCTCCCACAAGTCCGGCATCGCTAATGGTATGATGTGGGCTACGGAATGGACGCGTTGCCACCAAAGCCGTATTGCGTGCCAGCAGTCCGGCTACCGAATGTATTTTGGTTGTTTCAAGCGATTCACCCAAGCTGAGAGGTGGGAGTATAGAAGGCAAACGCTTGGCTAACATGGTCTTACCGGAGCCCGGAGGACCAATTAATATCACATTATGCCCTCCTGCGGCAGCTACTTCTAATGCACGCTTGATATTCTCTTGTCCTTTTACATCAGCAAAA
>CAZDWA010000085.1:0-9314 GCA_964509065.1 uncultured Lentimicrobiaceae bacterium | reverse complement strand
TTAATTCATGAATTTAATTTTGAGGAATTTTAAGGCGTGAGCTGTGAAGCTGTAACCAACTACTGCGAACAACTCATAACGTAAAAATTGCCAAAATTAAATCAAAATTCATTTTATAATAAACACTTTATAAAATCACTAGCAAAATCTCCTAAAGCAATGATCATGAGCTTATTACGATAAAGTTAGATTGTTAAGCTTATGAATTGGTGAATTATGCAGGTTAAATGGTCATGGTATCAAGCACTGCTTTTATACCCGGAAGCTCTTTGCCTTCAATATATTCGAGCATGGCGCCTCCACCGGTGGAAACATAACTGACTTTTTCAGCTAGTTCGTACTTATTGACTGCAGCAACCGAATCACCTCCTCCGACCAAGGAAAAGCTTCCAGCAGCAGTGGCATCTGCAATGGCATAAGCTACATCTTTGGTGCCTTTGGCAAAATTATCGAATTCAAAAACCCCCATTGGTCCATTCCATAAAATGGTTTTCGATTGCGAAATAACCTCTTTGAATTTTTGTATGGTTTCGGGTCCTATATCAAGTCCCATCCATCCTTCAGGAATTGCATCCGATTTAAAAAGCTTTTGTTCGGCATCATTTGAAAAGCTGTCGGCAGCAAGTGTATCTGTGGGGATTAAAAGATTTACTCCATTTGCTTTCGCCTTTCCAATAGCTTGGCGTGCTGTGTCAATCAGCTCTTCTTCAATCAACGAATTGCCGACATTACCACCCATTGCTTTAATAAAGCTAAACATCATGCCGCCTCCGATAATCAGATTATCGACTTTATCGAGCAAATTATTGATGATTTCAATTTTACCTGAAACTTTTGCTCCGCCAAGAACTGCAGTGAAAGGCTTTTCAGCGTTTTTAACAACTTTTTCCAGGTTATCAATTTCATCTTGCATGAGATATCCGAACAAGGATGCTCCCGGGAAAAATTTGGCAATGACAGCCGTACTTGCGTGGGCGCGATGTGCAGTACCGAATGCATCATTTACGTATACATCACCAAGCAGGGCAAGTTTTTTGCTAAACTGCTCATCTCCTTTTGTTTCTTCTTTGTAAAAGCGGAGATTTTCAAGCAGCAGCACCTCTCCCGGCTTTAGATTTTCTGCCAGCTCTTTTGCCTGAGTACCAATGCAATCGTTGGCAAACTTCACTTCTCTGCCAAGCTTCGATTCCAATACCGGAATCAAGTGACGAAGCGAAAAGCGATCTTCCGGACCTTCTTTTGGACGCCCCAGATGTGACATTAAAATAAGTGAGCCGCCTACAGAAAGAATCTTTTGAAGTGTGGGAATAGCTGCCCTGATGCGGGTGTCGTCCGTTACTTCAAAGCGATCGTTCAAGGGAACATTAAAGTCGACACGAACTAAAATGCGTTTGCCTTTGAGATTGTACAAATCAATGTTTTTCATTGTAATATTTGATTAAAATTTTGAATATTGTGTTAGATATACAGATTGACGTATGAATGCCATATGATTTTTTTCGGGCTTCCAAATATAATATTTTATTCTCGCTCCCACGGGAAAATTAGTTGGTAGTACGCTTAAAACTTCCAAAAGTTTCGCTTTGTTGTTGTTTTCGAAGAACACATGAAGCGGATATGCCTCATAATGGTAATATTCGGCTTCAGCTTTACTTATCTCCAGCACTAGAAACAACTTGTTATTTGGAACTTCATCTTGTTGAACCTCTGCATGATAATAAAAATTCATTTGGGTATTTACTCTTTTAAATACGGTGTCCAACAGCGGAATAAATTCGCTTTCAGCCTGTGTTATATCGTATTCAACAGTAGTAAGTAAATCTGCTTTTTCGGGCATGAGTAACTGAAATGCCTCCGCAGGATGTTTTTCTTTTTCAAAGGTATATACACCTATTTTTCCATTGTTTGCTACGGCTGCCAGCTGTTGACGAAGCTCGGGAGCATTTCGTAAAATATCACCGAAAAGGCTGCTATTTGGGATGGCGATATAATTATATTCCCAATTCAAGCTTTCTTTTATCTGTTTAGGTCCGGTATTCAATACCGTAAATCCTTTGCGCTGCATTAGTAATAGCGGGCTGTTTGCGGTGTACGCATCCAACACTAAAATAGCTTCTTCTTTTCCAATGCCTTTTGAATCGAGCCAAGCAGCGCTGCCATCAAATAGTGTATACGACTTGGCTACCAAGTCCCATCCATGAACCGTATAACGTTCGGCAAGGATCTTTTTGCTGTGCATTGTCATTAAGACTAGTACAGCTGATGCCACTAGCGCAAAACTTATCCTTGACCAATTTGATGGAAGTCGAATTTGACCGATTCCAATACCCAAAAGAAGGCTGAGCGGAAGGAACAGGCTGTCAAGGAAGTAATAATCATGGTTTGGAAACTGTTTTGCCATTGCTATAAGGAATGCCAAGGCAGCTCCAATATTGAGCAAAATTAAAAAGATAAGCGGCCGAATAGGTTCATATAGCTTGGAGCGATATTTACGTATAACAAGCAAAACTACAGCTGTTGCCAACAGCAAATAATGCAAGGGGCTAAAATAATCCCATTTCCAGTTTTGCCAGCTTTGACTAAGCAGCTGTTTTAATTCTGTCAAACTTGTTGCAGGCATTAGTTTGCTGATGAATAGCGAGCCATATTCAAACTCAAGGTATTTATTGTAGGCATAAAAAACACCTAGTAGTAAAAACGCCGGCAAAGGCATTAAAAGGCGACGAATTTTTTGTTTGAATGTTTTTAAATCATAAAAAGCTTGTACGGCTACCATTGCCAGCATCGGCATAAGAAAAGTAGGGCGTATCATCACTGCCATAGTAAATAAAGCCAAAGCAAATGCATACTGCTTGTCTTGTTTGTCCTGGCGAAAGCTAATATAATAGAAAATGGCTGCATAGCTGAATGCCAATGCCGTGATGGATGGGATAAATCCATGCATATAATAGCTAAATACGGGCGTCAGCATCAGGGCTAGCATGCTAAATAATGCAGTAAATCGATGAAAATCAAGCTTTAATAGGCCAGCATAAAAGAAAAGGAGTCCGCAAGATGCCAACAATAATTGGATATAACGAAATATGGCAGGTGAGTCGGATTTACTTAAGCGCATAACAGTTGCGGTGAGGTATTCCGTGAAAGGCAAGTCTGCTTTTGTAATGCCTTGCAGCTCAGTTAGTTCTTGTTTAGCAGGAAATTTAGGTCGCAGATTTGGGCTTGTCGGCAGCAGAAGCGACATATTATTTGTGGTGTATCCGTGTGCCAAAGCAAGGCGGTCACTTTGTGTCCATGCATGCATATGATAAGGGAAAAGCTGCATATTGCCACGAAACAGATAAAAACTCAAAAACGATAGCAGCAAAATCGGCAGCAAATAATTCATCGCCCATTTAGTAAAAGCCTTCATACCTTAATCCTGAGGTTTGTTTTAAGTCGCAACTCGAAAATACTGCTGAAAGAATATGTGTTTATTACTTACCATCTAAATTTAAAAGGACTAGCCGGATATTTTCTTATTTTCTTGATTTTCCGGTATTTCCGCCAAATTCTTGTAATGCTTTTTTCCCGATAATCAGCTTTACCGATTTGGGTATGATATTAAAATCGAGTGGGGAGCTTCCCAAGGATTCTCCATCCGTTTCAAGTTGTATGGCATGCCGAGGTGTGGAGGTAACACTGATTTGTTTTCCCCTGAAAGTCTTCACTTCATTCAATTTAATGAAACTTCCGTCGTACAAATTTTTAATATGACGCACCACCTTAAATTTTGGCGTTTGCCGAATGACGGTCATATCAAACTCCCCATCATCGGGTATGGCATTCGGAAGCTGCATCATCCCACCGCCATTATAGCGACAAATACCGATGCTCATGCTGAACACTTTTTCGTTTATCACCTGCTCGCCATCTAAATTAATGTGGAGCTGCACACTTTTATATTGAACAAGCCCTGTTACCAAATTGAATAGATAGGTTATTTTCCCACCCCGCCCTTTCGACTTCATCCGATTGGTTTTTTGAGCAACAAGGGCATCATATCCCATGCCCGCCATATTAATGAAGTAGCGACTTTTATCTTCTGAATCGTAGCGGTACTTTACTTTGCCCACATCTTGCAAAAAGGTGCGTTCGGCTTTTAAGACGCGAATTGCTTTTCCATAATTTAATGGAAAATAATACATTCTGCCCCAGTCGTTTCCGGTGCCCACCGTAATCATTCCCAGTGTGATATCTGTAGTAGCATAGCGGCTTTGTTGAAAAATACCGTTTACCACTTCATTCAGAGTGCCATCTCCACCTACAGCGAGGATTTTTTTAAAGCCTTGTTCATTGATTGCATCCCTTGTCAGCTCAATGGCATGAAAAGGGGATTCAGTGAGCATACTGATGAAAGAAAAGCCCTCTTTTTCCAAGAGATTCCGGATGGCAGGCCAATCTTTTTCACATTTGTTTGCTCCTGCCTTGGGATTCACGACAACGAGCCACTTGTCAGTTTCTGTCATAAAATAGTACTATTCGTTACCGTATCTTTCAGTATATCCCCTGTTATATGCTGATAGATTTGTTCTATTTGGACTGCAATTTATAAAAAAAATGTATTGTAAATACTATTTATGCCATTGAATTTAGCTAATGCCTTAAAATTTATTGGGCTTCAATGGGCGAAATCATCTTGTTTATAAGTGCCTTAAGCTGTTTTGTGGTATTTTCCAGCTTGAAATTTTGTTCGACATGCTGCCGGGCTGCCAAACCTATTTTTGCGGCAAATTCCGGATTTTCGTACAAATAAATTATTTTTTCTGCCATCTGCTCCATATTGGCATAAGGCGTTAAATATCCGGTGACCTCGTGCTTTACAATTTCGGGATTGCTGCTAACATCAAAAGCCACCACTGCTTTACGAGCCGCCATTGCTTCTGTAAGTACAAAGCCGAAACCTTCCCAATGTGCGCTATGTACGTAGATGTCGAGGCTATTCATGAAGGCGGCAATATCTTTTGTAAAGCCTTGTAATACAAAACGATGCTCAAGCTTTTTGCTTCGGATTAGTTTTTCCAACTCTTCCCGCCTGCTACCCTCGCCCGCAATTTTGATAATGAAATTAAGCTCTCTTTTTTCAAGTATTTCTGCAAGCTCCACCAATAGCTCATGTCCTTTTTGTTGTTCAAGGCGGCCCGCATTACCCAAGATCAATTGATTTCTCTTCCTTTCAAGGGGCAGCCCTTTCAGTTCTTCATCAAATTTATCAAGGTCAATGCCGTTGTATATGACGTGCATTTTCTCCTTCGGAAAAAGTAGCGGATTATTTTGCAATATGGTTTTTGCAGTACATTCCGAATTGGTGATGATTTCTTGTATCACGTTTTTGAACAGCCAACGATTGCTAAAACTGTTTCGCACGGCTATGGCACTGCCGCGACGGTATATCCTATTAGGAATTTTTGCCATATATGCTGCAAGCCCGAAGCTTTTAACATCCGAAGGCAGATTCATTATCAGCAGTTGCGGCTTATCCTTTTTAAATTGGCGGCACAGCCGATACAGCTTAAAGGGGTTGAGCCATGACAAATTGCCCACGGCAAGGGTAAAAATATCGCTTTCATCAAGCTGCACGCGTTTTAGGATTTCAGTTTTGGGAGCCGTATATAGCTTGATGTGAAAATCAGAATGCAGCTGCTCGATGACTTCCGCAAACCATTTTTCGCCACCACCCCAAGCTTTATTGGTATTGGCAAACACAATGACGGGCTTGCTTTTATTCATTTGTGGCTGACTTTTGTTCGTGTTGCATCTGCCTTAATTTGCTGTATTTCAAAAAGGTGGCATGTGCAGAATTTCGGCAGATAATATATCCGTAAAAGCCGTCCAATATTCCCAGCTTAAGTATGTAATCGCGTAAAAAGCGTATACGAGCAGAAAAAACAAGGTGATACCATCTGCTTTTTCGCTTATTCTCGAAGGCTACGCGGGCTTTTATTTCCGAGAAACGGTTTATTTGATGGATATGTTCTTGGATACTGCCAAAGGTATAATGGAGTATATCGCCTGACAGCTGATACGGCTTCAGTTGCTCGTCTTTCAGCAGCACTTTGTCGTGAGGGTTGCTGCCGCCCCAGTAGCCGACTTTTTTATCGAACAAACGCAACTTGGTATCCGGATACCAACTGCTGTGCCGTATCCACTTTCCGCAATAATTTGAAAGGCGGTTCATCTTGTATGCCTGTTGTGGAAAGCCTTTTTGTTTTTCGGCAACAATACTTTTCAGCAGCTTTTCAGATAGCAGCTCATCGGCATCCAACGAAAGTATCATCGGATGATAAGCCTGCTCCAATGCATATTGCTTTTGCTCGATATATCCTCCAAAAGGGTGCTGAATGAAACGGGCACCGTATTCGCGACAAATTGCTTCGGTATTGTCGGTCGAAAAGGAATCTACAACCACTATTTCGTCCGCCACCGCTTGTACCGACGCAAGGCAGCGACCTATGTTTCGTTCTTCGTTGAGTGTGATAATTACGACCGACAGCTTTTTCATTGACTATTCAAGGATTCCAAATAATCAGCAAATGTAAGAAAGTTCAGGCATGCAGTAAAATATTGGATTTTTTGTTTATTGCTACATGCATGATAAAGCTTTATGGATTATGATAAATTCTGCAATTCGTTTAGCTTTTTTATCAGCTTTTCCTTTTCGTTGCTTTCATTGGTTCGGAAGCGCAAAATAGGAAAATTATATTTTTTCAATATGCGGTTTTTCAGCTTATCCCTTTCTGCCTGCCGGCTTCCTTCTTTATGGAATGCATATCCGTCAACCTCCACCGCCATTATTGGTAGCTTACCAAGCTTGTTATAAATTAAGAAATCCAAATGAGTTAATGGATTGGAAGCATATTTTAACTCTTCTTCATCCAAAGCTGAAATGTCTTTTATTAGCTGTGAGAACGGGAAATGAAGTAATACATCGTACTTTTTAAATCTGTCATCTTTTAAAACTTCTTTTATCAGCGCATACATAAGATTTTCGCTATCGAAATCCGATGCCCTCCCGGACTTACGAATATGTTTTGCGCGTTCTTTTTCATAGCCTTTATATAATAAATCAAAGATTGAATTCAGTTTACTTTGTACGATTGAAAAGTTGTTGTACTCAATATATTGTATCAAGTCGGAAATATTACCGTCTTTATGTTCTTCATTCCCATTCACAACAAGGATTAGCTGTTCCATGGCTCGGGATACTGCCACATTCAAGCGATTGGGATTATCCGTAAATTCCGTTATCTCGTTATCAACTGTCGAAAGTATGATAACCTGATTTTCACGACCTTGAAATTTATCGACCGTATCTGCAATAATCGAACTGCCTTGAAAACTTTGTTGTAAGGCATTTGTTTGATTGCGATAAGGTGTAACAATTCCTAAATCAAGGTTTTCCAGTTTTTCATTTGGAATAATTTCGTGCTTTATGATGTCAATTTGCCGTTGATTCATCCTTTCTCGGGCGTGATTGCCTTTTACTGTTTTATAAACGGCTAAAGGCGCACGTTTTTCTGTTTGTTCTGTAAGCACAATCAGTTGATTTCCATAAAACTTTTGGTTGCAGAACTCAATAATTTGTGGATGGCAACGATAATGCTCTCTTAAAAGTGTTTTTGGGATATTTGGGAATAAATCAAGTATGGAAGATAATAAACTATGCGTGGAATAGCGATACGATTCGTTGAGTGTATAAGAATCAAATATCGTATCTGTTTTTAGTTGGGTTTCTCTATCCACTACATTGGGTAATTGCTTTGTATCACCCACTATCACAGCCCGTTTGGCACAAGACAAGGCGAGGGTACCCGTTGCCAAATCCACTTGCGATGCTTCATCAATAACCACATAGTCGTAGGTGATTTGACCGGACAAGCTCTGCCGTAACGAATAAGTGGTACTCATGATGACCGGATAATCCTTTATGAACTCTTTTGACTTTTGTCGCAGCTCCTGAATTGTATATTTTGCACGTTTTCGACGGCTATACCTTGAATATAAAGCTGCTTTAAAAATTTGCATGGATTTTTCGGTATGAGCATTCATTTTTTGGTCGAATGCAAAATCTTGCAAATCCTTTTCCAATATGCTTTTTCGCTGCTTAAGCTCTTGAATCTTAGCTTTGTAGTAGCTTTCTTGACAAATGAGAATCATTTCTTCAAGCGATTGGGCAAAAAAGCTTTTGTCTTTTATTCCATATCTCAAGCGATATATAAAACGCCTGAATTTGCCAATTTTTGATTGTTTTTCAGCAAAACTTTCAAGTTTTACCCACAGCCTAAGAGCTTTATCAGCCGACAGCTTCTTTTTTAAACTGAGCGAAGCTATGGAATTGTCTTTGTTTCGTTGTGTAAAATGCCTGTATTCGGTTTGTATATTGACGTATTGTTGTTTTAGGAGGGCTAATTCATTTTTCTTTTCGAGCTTGTCGGTAAGTTCAGCAAATAACTGCTTTGATTCTTTTTTTAATCTGCCAAGCTGCGCATCTGTTAAATCGAACTTGGAAAGTTCGGGGATATCTTTCTGTGAATCAATGAATTCTTTCTTGTTTTCTGCATTTCCTAATACTGCGGCAATGAAATCGAGTCCGTTTTTTTCAAGCTTTTCATACACATTTTTCGTGGCTGAATTATTACTTGAAACTACTGCCACACTTTGTCCGTTAAGCATGGCATGTGCAATAATATTTAGGATAGTTTGTGTTTTTCCGGTTCCCGGTGGACCTTCAATCACGCTCAAATCATATGCGAATGCATTTGTAACCGCTTCTTTTTGACTTAAATTAAAGCCGAAAGGGAAAAAATCGGAATTGCTTGGTTTATATTGCTTATTTGTTTGCTTGGCATTTAAAAATTGTGAAATGACACAATCTTCCGGCACTCTTGATATGTCGTCATAGCTAGATAAAAGCTTGTTGTAGCCGTATTCTGTTTTTAGCCCGACCGTATCGGCAATTTCTTTTAGATAATGAAATACACTGACTGCTTGCTTGCTGCCATAAGCCGTTTTTACGATACGTGCTCTTTTTTTGCTGTAAAGGAACTCCCTATTGCTGTTTTTGAAGACTACTACACATTTGTCAGCTTTATAAAAGTACTTTGCAACCTTATCTGTTTCGTCTTTCCCGTCAATATATATCAGTTCTTTTTTGAGTGGCATTCTTTTGGTTTACAGCTTTCTTTATTAACAACATTTTTAATTTAAAACATGGTTTATTGTATCCCTTCGGCAAAAGGCATCAGTAAAAGTAATTTTCATAGTTTTTCAGCGGTGGG
>CAZDWA010000084.1:0-9354 GCA_964509065.1 uncultured Lentimicrobiaceae bacterium | reverse complement strand
GAACGTCGCGAGACAGTTCGGTCCCTATCTGTTGTGGGCGTTAGAAGTTTGAGAGGTCCTGACCTTAGTACGAGAGGACCGGGTTGGACAAACCTCTGGTTTACCTGTTGTGGCGCCAGCTGCACCGCAGGGTAGCTACGTTTGGACGAGATAAGTGCTGAAAGCATCTAAGCACGAAACTCACCTCAAGATGAGGCTTCTTTTAAGGATCCCGGTAGACCACCGGGTTGATAGGCTGCAGGTGTAAAGGTAGAGATATCAAAGCCGAGCAGTACTAATTATCCGTTAGCTTTCTTGATTTTTATTATACATTTACTTGTGTAATATTATTGAGTAGCTCTTGATTAGTTAAAAGTTCATTTACTAGATCATTTGATATTGTTTGTGTTTTCTTTCATATGTTTAAGTTTAAAGACCTTATGGTGATTATAGCGTCAGTGTCCACCTCTTCCCATTCCGAACAGAGAAGTTAAGCCTGACAGCGCCGATGATACTGCAGTGAAATGTGGGAAAGTAGGTCGTCGCCACCCCTTATAGAAAGCCTTGTCTCAATTAAGAGATGAGGCTTTTTTTAATTGATGCAGTTTGATGTTGACATGCAAATAGCAATACTTTAAACGAATGTATTATTCTTTCTTCTGCTTGTGTAAATAACTTCTTCAAAATCAATTGTATTTAATGGGCTTTTTTCATTAGATTTGCTGTCAAGTTTTATAATAAAATTAAATTGAAATTTTATGGTTTTAGGCTTATTAAAGGAACATGGTGTCGAATCTCGTGTTGCCTTACTCCCCGAAACAGTACAGTCTTTTGTCGATTTAAAGGTAGAAGTGCTGGTTGAAGAAGGAGCGGGAGAAAAGGCGTTTGCCAGTGATGCCGATTATCAGGCTGTAGGAGCCAAAATTGTGTCAAGGACCGAACTGTTTGAAAAAGCAGAAGTCTTACTTCAAATCCAAATGCCACTCGAAGCTGAGTTGGCTGCCATTAAATCGAATCAAGTTTGGATTAGTGCATTTAACCCATTATGGGAACATGAATTGGTTAATACCTTTATCAGTAAAGGTATAACTACCTTCAGCTTGGATTTGATTCCACGCACTACCCGTGCGCAAGCAATGGATATATTGTCTTCCATGGCTACAGTTTCGGGTTATATGGCTGTGCTGCAAGCTGCCTATCAGCTGCCTACCTTCTTCCCGATGTTTATGACAGCTGCCGGAACAATTCGCCCGGCAAATGTGCTTATTCTTGGTGCCGGAGTTGCCGGCTTACAAGCAATTGCTACCTCACGTAAGCTTGGAGCACAAGTGCATGTGTTTGATGTGCGCTCCGCAGTGAAAGAAGAGGTAATGAGCCTTGGAGGTCGATTTGTGGAAGTGGAAGGCGCTACAGAAGATAAAGCTGCCGGTGGATATGCCGTTGAGCAAACTGAAGAGTTTAAACAAAAGCAACAACAAGCTATTAACGATCAGGCAGCTCGCTCACATGTGGTAATTTGTACCGCACAAATTCCGGGTAAGAAAGCTCCGGTTTTGTTGACAAAACAAGCTGTGGAAAGCATGAGACCCGGCTCGGTGATAATTGACCTTGCCGCATCCAGCGGTGGAAACTGTGAGTTGACAAAAGACAATGAAACAGTTATACATAATGGTGTTACAATTATCGGACAATCAAATTATCCCTCATTGAAGCCTATTGATGCCAGTCGTATGTTTGGTAAAAACGTATATAACTTCATGCGTTTGCTAATTGGTGAAGAAGGCGAATTGATTCTCAATTTTGAGGATGATATTGTGAAAGGTACATGTATCACGCATGATGGCGAAATATATAACGAAAGAGTAAAATCAATTATAAATAAAGCATAAGAATATGGAGCAGGTATTAACGCTATTCTTTGAATATAAAGAAGCAATTTTCATTATTGCCCTTTCTGTCTTTTTAGGCATTGAAGTAATCGCACACGTTCCGTCTGTGTTACATACTCCTCTAATGTCGGGAGCAAATGCAATTAGCGGTGTAATTATTATCGGAGGAATTATCCTGGTAGGGCATTCCGATCTCAACAGCTTTTCCTTGGAATTGGTATTGGGTGTTTTAGCCCTGATATTTGGTACATTGAATGTCGTTGGTGGTTTTGTAGTTACCGACAGAATGTTGGAAATGTTTAAAAAGAAAAAGAAGTAAGCCATGATGGATAATATTTTAGAAACTGCAAGCGGTATACAATTCACCTTGGGTGATTCATTGCTTGAATTGAGCTATCTTATTGCTGCTCTGTTATTTGTGTATGGCCTTAAGCTTTTGTCACATCCCGATACCGCGCGTCGAGGTAACTTATGGGCTGCTGGTGGTATGGGCTTGGCAATGATTACTACTTTACTGTTTCATAAAAACGGAGCAGGTGAAAGTATCAGCTTAGCGAATGCATTGGTAATTCTTGTTTTCATCGGTTTAGGCTCAGCAATCGGATGGATTGTTGCCCGTAAGGTGAAAATGACGGCAATGCCTCAGCTAGTGTCAATATATAATGCTACCGGTGGAGCTGCTTCCATGTTGGTTGCACTTCTCGAATACCCAAATGCTATAGCAGGCGATGTTGGATCTATTTTAGTTACTGTATTGGGATTGGTTATAGGTGCTATCGCATTTAGTGGCAGCTTGATTGCATATGGTAAGTTAGATGGCAAGGTGGGTGATATCATGAAGCCGTTTATGACTTATCTGAACCTGTTCCTGTTGCTTGTAACAATTGTACTAAGTGTGTATATTATTATTTCCCCGAATGAACCCAGCAGTTTACTTTGGGCAATTTATGCACTTACGGCAATTTCACTTCTATATGGTGTGATGTTTGTTATGCCAATTGGTGGTGCCGATATGCCGGTGGTGATTTCGTTATTGAACGCGCTTACCGGTGTTGCTGCAGCGATGGCCGGATTTATTTACGGCAACCAAGCAATGATTTTAGGAGGTATCTTAGTTGGTGCTGCGGGCATGATTCTTACCATTCTCATGTGTAATGCCATGAACAGATCTTTGCTGAATGTGATTATAGGTTCATTTGGTGGGGGTGGCTCCGGCAGTGGTGAAGATGTGGATAAAACCGTAAAAGAAATATCCTTAAGCGATGCAGCAGTATTGCTGAACTATTCTCAAAAAGTATATATAGTTCCCGGTTACGGTCTTGCCGTTGCACAAGCTCAGCATTTATGCCATGAACTGGATACGCTTTTAGGCTCAAGAGGTGTGGAGGTGAAATATGCCATACACCCTGTTGCCGGTCGTATGCCCGGACATATGAACGTGCTACTTGCAGAAGCGGATGTTCCATATGAAAAGCTAATGGAAATGGATGATGCCAATCAGGAAATGGATAATACGGATGTAGTGGTGGTAATAGGGGCTAACGACGTGGTTAACCCTGCTGCTGAAGACGATCCGGGTAGCCCAATTTATGGCATGCCTATTATTAAAGTGCTATCCGCCAAAAACGTAATAGTGATTAAACGCAGTATGGCTGCCGGTTATGCCGCCATACCAAATAACTTATTCTACCATGCTAAAAACCGTATGCTCTTTGGAGATGCGAAAGCAATACTTCAAAAGCTGGTAGGCGAAGTGAAGAATATTTAATAAGTTACTTTATAATGTAAAGAGCCTTTTTTTCATTAAAGAGGCTCTTTTGTTGTTTTTATTGGTAGGATGTCAAACATCAATCGACTTTATTTGTTGAGTTAATTTGAATTTCATTTTATTTGCCAAATTATTGCTTGAATAAATCTAATGCCTTAATCAGATGCATCTACGGAAATTAATCTTATGTATAACAATCTGCTTATGCTTACTATCAGTACATGCACAAGGTATTAGGGGCAAAGTGACTACAACCGATGGGAATCCGATAGCTTATACTTCTGTTTTTATTCCTGACCTTAAAAAAGGGACAACTGCAAATGAAGAAGGAAACTTTCAACTTGCACTTCCTGAAGGCAACTATGAGTTACATATTCAATATTTGGGTTACCAAACATTAAAATATGCGGTTCGCATAGAAAAGGAATGGGTGTCATTAGATATTCAGTTGGTGCAACAACCCATCACCTTGTCGGAAGTAATTATCACGGCAAGCGGTGAAGACCCGGCTTATTATATTATGCGTAAAGCAATAGGAATGAGCCAGTACTATAAGAACCAGATTTCTAGTTATAATGCCAAGGTATACATTAAAGGAAGTGGAGTGCCACTTAAAATCCCTCCTTTATTGCGTAAACAGCTTAAAAAAGAAGGCATTGAAGAATCGAAGATATATATATCCGAAACAATTTCGGATATTAGTTATGAACGAGGCTCTCCACTGTCATCCACGGTTACTTCTTTACGTAGCGCCGGCTTTGGTGATGAATCCATTCCAATGGAGTTTGTGACAATTAGCTTATACGATAATATTGCCGGAACGATTTCTCCTTTTAGTCGCGATGCGTTTGGGGTATATAAATTCAAGTTGTTGGGCAGTTTTATGGAAGATGGGGCAATGATTCATAAAATAGCCGTAATTCCCAAACGTAAAGGCAATGATTTATATAAAGGGGTTTTGTATATACGCGAGAATAGCTGGTCAATTCACTCGGTAGAATTGCAAGTTGAACAAAAGCAGTTTACTGCCCTCGTAAACCAAGTTTATGCGACAATTGAGCCATTTATTTGGATGCCGGTAAGCTATGATTTTAAGCTTGACCTTTCATTTATGGGAGTAAAAGCAGAGTTTAAATATTTAGCACGCATCGATTATAATGACATTGTACTAAATCCCGCAATAAATCATACTATTTATACGGATAAAATGGGGGTTGATGAAGAGCTGCTTCTGCTAAATGAGTCAAATGCTGATACGGAAAAGAGCCAAATTGTTCATCAAAAATTATCTTCTAAAGACGAAAGGAAGCTGGCTGTTCTTTTAGAGAAAGATGATTTGACAAATCGTGAATCCCGTCAGATGAATCGATTGGTGCAAAAAACAATCGGGCTTAACAAAAAGGATGCTCCATTGGAGATAAAAATGCATGATACTAAGGTTGTAGATAGCGCTGCCTTACGTAATAAAGAATATTGGGACGAAAACCGTGCTGTTCCTTTAACAAAAGAAGAGCAGGCAAGTTTTGATCAAGAAGAAGTAAAGACACAACCAAAAGACAGCTTATCCATTGCCAGCTCCGGCTTGCGAGCTTTTTTGTTTGGTTTTCATAAAAAGAAAATCAGTGAGAATAATTTATTGACATACCACGGATTACTTAATCCTTTGTTAGCCAATTTTAATACGGTTGACGGTATTGTATATCGACAACGTATTTCATTGGAGCATGAATTGCCGAATTCAGCTTATTGGAATATTTTAGCCGATATGGGCTATGCTTTTTCTCGTAAAAGCCTTTTGGCTCAGCTCCGTACTGATTTGTTAATTGACCCTATTCGTCGCACTAAATTTTCCATGGAGCTGGGGCAGCTTTCTCGTGATTTTAATAAAGAGGGAGGGATATCTCCTTTGGTGAATATTGCTACCACACTGTTGTTTAACGGGAATTTTTTAAAGCTGTATGAAGATCGCTTTGCTCATGTAAAATTTGAAACAGATTTGGCAAATGGATTAAGCTTTTCCGGAAAGGCGGCCTACAAGCGGGTGAAGCAGTTGGATAATGCGATAGAGGGCTATATTTTTAATAAAAAACACGAATTAACGCCGAATATACCTCCTTCATTTGCAAATCAACCGCAGCTTTTTGAAGATCATAATACGTTTGCTGTTGATTTAGCAATTTCGTGGACGCCACGTTATTATTATCGAATAAATAAAGGGAGAAAAGAAATGCTACGTTCTGCCTATCCAACTTTTGAAATGAAGTGGACACAAGCTTTTCCCGGACTCCTTCAGGCAAATTCCGATTTTAGTCATGCCCAATTCTCAGTACAGCAAACCATTCGTTCCAATCTTAGAGGGAATCTATTTTACCACTTAAACGCCGGTGCTTTTTTCGATGTCAAAAAGATATATTTTGAAGATTTCAAATTCCTGCATTCATATCCTTTGTTGATAGATGCTTCAGCTCCCGCAAGCAGCTTTTTTGGTCCGGATTATTATGAACGTGCGGTCAGTAACGCATATTTTTCGACTTTTGTTTCATATAATCACGCTCGGATTTTGATCAAACGTATTCCCAAATTCTCTGAAAGCTTGATTCGTGAGTCCTTATTTGCTCGAATGCATATTTCGCCTTCTCATCATCCATATTTTGAGCTTGGCTATGGTTTGAATCAAGTGTTTTTACTGTTTGACTTCTCAGTTTTTGGCGGTTTCGAGGATGGAAAACTGCGTAGTGCCGGTTTGCGTATCGGACTTCCATTGCAAGGGGCTGTTGTCGCATTTTAGTTGTCTAATAACTGCCTTATTCCATCAAATCTTAATTTGAAAAAATCATTGAATATTGTTTGTATAATTCATGGTTTTGTCAAAAAAAATCACGAAATTTACCTAAAAATATTTTCGGTAAAATAATTTAAATTGGGGAGTTATGAAAGCTGTTTTTACCATTAAATACCATACTAATTGGGGGCAAAATCTATTTCTTTCCGGATCAAATGATGTATTAGGTGAGTGGAATCCGTCCGATGCAGTCGCGATGGAATATTTGGGCAACGATATTTGGTCTGTAGCTATTGAACTAAAGGAAAATAGTTTTTACGAGTACAAATATTTACTTAGGGAGGCCAATGGCGTTATTCTTTGGGAAGGCGGGGATAATCGTTTGCTGTATACGTATGAAGACCATATTGTAGTACAAGATAGTTGGCGAGCTGTTTTAGATGTGAACAGGGTGTTTTTATCCAAAGCCTTTACGGATGTTATCATGAAACCGCAACTAAGCCGGCATCCGGAAAAGAAAACCAAAGCTTCACGAAAAATTCGTTTTAAAATCCTTGTTCCTCGAGTTGGTCCCGGCTATGCCATAGGCATCTCCGGAAGCACTATTGCATTGGGTAAATGGCAGAAGCCGGTTATTATGGGGAATAAGAATTATCCCTACTGGGAATTGGAAATTAATTTGGATAAAGTTGAATTTCCGATTGTATATAAGTATGTGATCGTAAAATTGAACACGAAGCAAATAGTCAGCTGGGAGGAAGGTGATAACAGATTGCTTTATCCCGAAATAGCTTTGGACGATATTTCGTTGATTGAAGTAAATGATGAGGATTTCCGTTACGCAAGCCATACGTGGAAAGGCGCTGGTGTTGCCGTCCCGGTTTTTTCGTTACGAACTAAAAACAGCTTCGGTATTGGTGAATTTCATGATGTGAAGAAGCTGGTCGATTGGTGTGTGAAAACCGGACTGAAAATGATACAACTGCTTCCTGTTAATGAAACAATCGCCAACCATTCTTGGTCAGATTCATATCCCTATAAGTCAATATCTGTGATGGCCTTGCATCCTGTGTACTTAAATCTGAATCAAATGGGTAAGCTGAAGGATAAAAAAGCAATGAAAGCATTTAAAGATATGGGGAAAAAGTTAAATGCCCAATCGAAAATTGCATATCCTGAAGTGATCGAAGCAAAGTCACATTATTATAAGCTCTTATTTGATCAAGAATGGGAAACTTTAAAAGAAAGCTCGGATTATAGACGTTTTTTTGCTGAAAATAAAGAATGGTTGCTGCCATATGCTGCATTTTGTTATCTGCGTGATTTGAATAAAACCAGTGATTTTACTAAATGGGGTAGCTATTCGGTTTACAAGCCGAAGCTAATTGCAAGCCTTACGAACGAAAATCAGCTGCATCATGAACATATTGCAATCCATTACTTTATTCAGTATCATTTGGATAAGCAGCTTCGTGATCTTGTAGAGTATGCCCATTCAAAAGGAGTTGCTTTAAAGGGTGATATTCCCATTGGCATTAGTCCGCAAAGTGTGGAGGCTTGGACAGAGCCGCATTTGTTTAATCTGAATGCACAAGCAGGTGCACCCCCGGATGATTTCGCCATACTTGGGCAAAACTGGGGCTTCCCAACATATAATTGGGATGTGATGGCACAAGATGATTATGCCTGGTGGCGAAAACGTTTACGCATGATGGAAAAATATTTTGATGCATACCGTATCGATCATATTCTGGGCTTTTTTAGGATTTGGGAAATTCCAACTCATGCCTCCCATGCTGTGCAAGGTTATTTTAGTCCGGGATTACCTATGTCGACTGATGAAGTAGAAAACTACGGTTTGTGGTTTGACTATGACCGCTTTGTGAAACCATATATTCGCGCTCATTTCCTAGCTGACTTCTTCGGAAAATATGCTGATTATGTGCTTGAAACATATCTCGTTGAAACAGACTTTGATATCTATGAAGTGAAAGAAAAATTTAATACACAGCATAAAATTTTGTCGCACTTTGCAAATATTGAAGCAAAAGGAAAACTATCAAACCGCGATATTGTGGTGCGTGATGGCTTGATGGGATTATTGAATGAAGTATTGTTTATTCCTGATCCATATTCCAAAGTAGCTGCTTACCACCCGCGAATTTCGCTGCATTTCACCTATTCATATCGCGAACTTGATTCATGGCAGAAAGATATTTTCAACTCAATTTATATACAGTATTACTATAAACGTCACGAAGAATTTTGGAAGTATCATGCCTTGGCAAAGTTACCGGCTCTGGTCAATGCTTCCAATATGCTGGTGTGTGGCGAAGACCTCGGAATGGTCCCTTCAACCGTTTCGGAAGTTATGAAGCAGTTGAATATCTTGAGCCTTGAGATTCAGCGTATGCCTAAAGATTCGAGCATTGATTTTGATCATCCTCAGAATGCGCCCTATTTAAGCGTGTTGAGCCCATCTACACATGATTTATCTACTTTGCGGGGCTGGTGGGAAGAAGATAGGGCAAAAACAGCAAGGTTTTATCGGACAATATTGGGGCATAATGACGAAGCACCTTATTTCGCAGAGCCTTGGGTTTGTCGGGATATTATTAAACAGCATTTATATTCACCTGCAATGTGGGCAATTTTCCCGATTCAGGATTTATTGGCAATGGACGGGGATTTACGATGGGAGCATACTGATGATGAACGCATTAATATTCCGGGTGATGCAAATCATAAATGGCGTTATCGAATGTTTCAATCTATGGAAGACTTATTGGCAGCCGATGAATTTAATGAGTTTCTGTTTGATTTAGTCCGTCTTTCGGGTAGAGCTACGGATTATTAGAAACATAAATTGTTGAAATGATAAGGGGCTGTCTCACAAGTAGGCAGCCCCTTATTTTTTTATTATAAAAAATGATAAA
>CAZDWA010000083.1:0-9400 GCA_964509065.1 uncultured Lentimicrobiaceae bacterium | reverse complement strand
TTATCAGTTTCAGGCTGCAAATTTACATAAGTTTTACTGATTGCAAAACTTTTTTTGAAAATTTATTTAATTTTTGATGTAAAATGATTGTATTTGCCTACTTACCAAGCAGTTTTCGTATCTCATGAAGCTTAAATAAGGCTTCTACCGGTGTGAGTGTATCAATATTTGTATTGAGAATGTCTTCTTTTATCTGTAATAAGAGGGGGTCATCAAGCTGAATGAAGCTAAGTTGAAAGTCATCCGCTTTGGAAGCACCTGCTTTTTTAAATGCTTCATCCGAATGTGTTTTCTCGAGCATTGCCAGTAATTTGTTGGCACGGTCAATCACTTTGCGCGGCATGCCGGCAAGCGTTGCAACATGAATCCCGAAGCTATGGGCACTGCCTCCTTTTTTGAGCTTGCGAAGAAATACAATCTTATTGCCGCTTTCTTTCACGGAGACATGGTAATTCTTGATGCGTTTAAAGGATGCGGCCATTTCATTTAGCTCGTGGTAGTGCGTGGCAAACATTACTTTGGCGCGGTAGGCCGGATGCTCGTGCAGGTATTCGGTAATTGCCCATGCAATGCTGATGCCGTCGTAGGTGCTGGTGCCACGTCCAATCTCGTCCAATAAGATAAGGCTGCGTGATGAGATATTATTTAAAATGCTGGCAGTTTCATTCATTTCTACCATAAACGTACTTTCGCCTGATGAAATATTATCACTTGCACCTACCCGTGTGAAAATCTTATCCACTATTCCGATATCGGCAGATTTTGCCGGAACAAAACTTCCCATTTGTGCCATTAAAACAATGAGTGCTGTTTGTCGGAGCAAGGCAGATTTTCCCGACATATTTGGTCCGGTTATCATGACAATTTGCTGTTTTTCGGTATCCAAATACACATCATTTGCCACATAATATTCGCCGGGAAGCATTTGTTGTTCAATAACCGGATGCCTTCCGTCTTTGATATCAAGCACAAAGCTGTCGTTCATTATGGGTTTTGTATAATTGTTTCGGAGAGCAACTTGTGCATAGCCTGCCAAACAGTCGATACGGGCAATAATTGTCGCATTTTTTTGAATGGGCACCACAAATTTTGAAACATCCGTTAAGAGTTCATTGTAAAGCTGGATTTCAAGGTCCAGCATACGCTCTTCTGCACCAAGGATTTTCTGTTCATACTCCTTCAGCTCTTCGGTAATATAGCGCTCACTGCCTGTTAAGGTTTGTTTGCGATGCCATTCTTCGGGCACTTTGTCTTTATGTGCATTTGTCACTTCAAGATAATACCCGAACACATTATTGAAGCCCACTTTCAGGCTTGATATACCGGTACGTTCTATTTCTCTTTGCTGTAGCTTTTTCAGATAATCTTTTCCTGAGCTTGCCAGTGAGCGCAGCTCATCCAATTCCTCGGAAATTCCATTATTGATGATGTTTCCTTTGTTGAGTACTGCCGGTGCTTCGCTATGTAACACACGTAAAATTTGCTGCTTAATCGACTGACAGTTTTCTATTCCGGCTATGCTTTCTTGCAATATAGCTGAGTCTACCGTGTTACAAACCACTTTAATTTGTGCAATCTCTTCAAGTGAGCGCGCAATTTGAAACATTTCACGCGGATTGATTTTTCCGAGTGCCACCTTAGATATAAGGCGTTCGAGATCACCAATTTGTCGTATATGTACTTGTAGCTGATTAAGTAGCTCCCGTTCATTCACAAAAGTCTCTACCAGCTGTTGACGCTTTTCAATGTCTTTTTTGTTTTTTAAGGGAAGTGTTATCCAGCGCTTTAACAAGCGACTGCCCATGGGTGACACGGTATGGTCAAGCACTTGTACCAAGGTTTTTGCTCCGGGATGAGGTGAATACAACAGCTCAAGGTTGCGAATCGTAAACTTATCCAGCCATACAAATCTGCCTTCGTCAATACGTGAAATACCGGCTATATGACTAATGTTTTCGTTATGTGTTTCAAGTAGATAATGAAGCGCGGCGGCGGCAGCTTTAATGCCTGAGTGCAACTCTTCGATACCGAAACCTTTGAGTGAGTTGGTGGCAAAATGAGTACAAAGTTTTTCGTAGGCAAAATCGGAACTAAATACCCAATCATCAAACACATTAATATAATAGCGTTCACCAAATTGTTCAACAAACTGTTTTCGCTTGTTGCGTTGAATCACAACTTCGCTAGGCTGAAAACTCTGCATCAGCTTATCAATATATTCGGTATTGCCTTCGGCTATAAAAAATTCGCCTGTAGAAATATCCAAAAATGAAATTCCGCTATGGGTTTGCCCTAGGTCGAGTGCCGCCAAGAAGTTATTTTCTTTTTGGCTTAGCACATTGTCATTATAAGCGACACCCGGTGTAACAAGCTCTGTCACACCGCGTTTGACAATCTTTTTTGCTGTTTTCGGATCTTCAAGCTGATCGCAAATGGCAACCCTATGGCCGGCTTTTACCAGTTTTGGAAGATGGCTGTCGAGTGCATGATGGGGGAAGCCGGCAAGCTCCACGGAAGCAGCGGCACCATTGGCTCTTTTAGTTAAAACAATGCCTAAAATTTCGGATGTTTTAATTGCATCGGAGCCAAAAGTTTCATAAAAGTCGCCTATACGAAACAGTAAAATGGCATCAGGATAGCGTGCCTTGATGCTGTTGTACTGCCTCATGAGCGGAGTTTCACCAACTTTTTTCTGCTTTCCCATAAATAATCTCTTCCTAATTCTTCCATGCAAATATACACAAGCTTAGCTGATTTTTACCCTATCATCCCCAATATAAAACCCTAATTTTTTTCAATAAAAACAGTTTTCAATACTTTTGTAAAAAAAATACTATGAAAAAGCTTTCATTGGATGAATTGGGAAGAAAGACGATAGAGGAATATAAACTTGCACCAAAATTACCGATAATTATTGTATTGGATAATATTCGCTCATTGAATAATATCGGTTCATTTTTTCGTACTGCTGATGCCTTTGCGGTGGAATCAATTTATTTATGTGGCATTACGGCTTGTCCGCCTCATCGCGACATTCATAAAACCGCTTTAGGAGCAACAGACAGTGTAAGCTGGGAATATTTTGAAAATGTGGAAGATGCAATTCATAGGTTGCGCATGAAACAATACGAAATAGTGAGTGTGGAGCAAACCAATAAGAGTGAACTGTTACAAAACTACGAACCAAAACAAAAAACTGCTTTGGTATTTGGGAATGAAGTGGAAGGTATTAGCGATGTGGTTATTTCAGTCTGCGATAAAGCCATTGAAATTCCGCAAATTGGGACAAAGCATTCCCTAAATGTGTCGGTTTGCGGGGGGATTGTTTTATGGCATTGTTTTAATTGTTTATCTTTAAAAGTTGAAGTTTAACATATGTAGTGAATGAGTGGCAAGATTTTGAGGTAATATGTAAAAAATTAGATGTTTTTTTAAGATATTTTTAGAATCTTAGCTTAAATACTAAAAAAAACAGTGTTTTTCTTTGCTTTTCGCGTGTAATGTTGTAATTTTATCCGCTATAAAACTTGTTATACACTTATTTTTTAATAATTTTGCGGCTTAATAGACAATTTGTGTTTATAAATTTACTGTTGATATAGAATATTTTAATAAATATACATTACCAAATCAGACCATTATGAAGAAAAATCATTTACTCTCTGCAATAGCATTATTTATAATGCTGGCCATGGTACCTTTACAGTTCTTCGGACAAACAGAGGATCAGGGCAAAGGAAAAACAAAAGCAAGCTTTACTCCCCACCTGTTTTTACTAGGTGACGGAGGACTCAGCCTGTATCATGGCGACATGAACGAATACGGCTTTGCACCGGATCCAAGATATTATAAACTGAACTTAAATGGAGGTATTGGATATCAGTTTGGATCAGTAATCGGTTTATATGGAAAAGTAGGTTTTGGAAGACTTGCCGGTGAAAAAGAGTGGAGACAAGCTAAATTGGAGGAAAATAAATTTATTGATGGAAACATAAACCTTTCTATCAACTTGGTAAACCTCATTTGGGGCTACAATCCTGATAGGGTGTTTACATTTGCTCCTCACTTTGGTTTTGGACAAATGAACTGGTCATCACGTACAGTTGATTTAGTTACCGGTGCTTTAATTAAAGAAATTGGTGTGGATCCTGATGGAGAAGAAAAAGGTTGGCTGGGAAATAGAGCCAGTGCCTATACTATTCCAATCGGAGCCGACTTAAACTTCAACGTGTCCGAAAAAGTGGATCTTTATGTAGATTACACATTTAACTTTGTTAATTCAGACAATGTAGATGGCTTTAAAGATGATAACTCATCGGAACTTCACAAAAGAGAAGGAGAAGTACTGAATGATATGTACGCCCACTTAAATCTTGGACTGCGTTACAAATTCATCAAAAGCAGTGTAAAGCCAATGGCTGATAACTTTGGAGACGTTATTTTGGAAGTGATTCCGGATCCGCTTGTTGAACAAGGAGATTCCGTTGAAGTGACCATTAAAGGAACATTCCCTCCAAAATATTTCAAACGTAATGCAGTGATGAACTTCACTCCTGTACTCACTTATGACGGTGGATCGGTAGTGTTCCCATCAATGAACTTTAAAGGTGAAAATGTATCAGGTGATGCACAGATGATTAATTATAATAATGGTGGCACATTTACCTATACCTATAAATTCCCTTATGACCCCGCAATGAATGTGAGCGAATTGGTTGTAGCTCCTATGGTGTATGCCGCAAAAGTAATTGAAAATACAGACCGTGAGTCCGTACAGAATTACGAAAAATATTATATGGCTGACCAAAGACATCTTGCCGATGGTGTAATCTATACCTCAAAGCGCATGGATGATAAGATTGCAACCTCTACTGCAGCACACGGATATGAAAAAGTGACCATCATTTCAGAAGATGCCGCCATTTATTATCAAGTGAACCTGCATGATCACAATAGAAACCTTCCTTTGAACAGAAAGAAAGAAAATGCTGACTTGCTGAGAGATGTTACCAAAAACATTGAAAAAGGATGGGAAGTAAAAGACATTACAATTGCCGGATGGGCCTCACCCGAAGGTGAAGAAACATTTAACAATGGACTTTCAGATCGCAGAGCAAAAACAGCTCAGAGATATATGAATACCGAACTCGCAAAACTGTTGAGAAACAAGAAGATTGAAGTTGCATTTGACAATGTGAATGAAGTCAATTATGAGCTAAGCGCAAATGGTCCTGATTGGAATGGTTTCATGGCTGCTGTTGAAGCTTCTTCAATTAAAGATAAGAATGCAATCTTGAACGTTGTTCGCTCGGCTAGCCCCGCAGAACGCGAAAGAGAAATTCGTAATATGATTTTAATTTATCCTGAATTGGATAAAGACATATTGCCTGCATTACGTCGTGCAATGATTAGCGTGAACACCTTCGAACCAAAGAGAACGGATGATGAAATTGCTACATTAGCAACCAGCAATCCCGAAGAGCTTGCATTGAATGAATTACTTTATTCTGCTACGCTGACTGAAGACTTACAAACTCGTAAACTTATCTATGCCAGCGCAATGGAATTACATCCCACCTGCCCACGCGCGGTTGTGAATGCTGCTGAAGTTGAATTGCTACTCGGAAATATTGCCGCTGCACAAGCATTGCTTGATAAAGCTGCAGGAATGACCGATAAATCACCCGAACTCTATAATAATATGGCTGCCATTAATATCTTAGAGCGTGATTTTGTAAAAGCTGAAGCAAATCTTAACAAAGCTAAAGGTCTTGGCGGTGATGTAGATTACAATATGGGTATGGTGAATATATTCAAAGGTGATTATCCGAGAGCCGTTAGCCAAATGGTTTCCGATAAATGTGATTACAACCTCGGTCTGGCACAATTGCTAACCAAAGACTATGCAGCTGCAAAAGCTACTTTGGATTGTGCTCCTGAAACTGTTAAAACTATTTATCTGAAAGCTGTTCTTGCTGCTCGCCAAAATGATGCAGCTGCATTATACAGCAACCTGATTAATGCAATCCAAAAAGATGAATCTTATAAGAAAGTAGCAAGATGGGATCGTGAGTTCATTGACTTCTTTAATGAGCCTGACTTCCAAGCTATCGTAAAATAATAAGAATATTTTTATACGCGAAAAAGGCTGTACGTTTGACGTGCAGCCTTTTTTGTTTTCGTTGGTAAATGTATACTATATTAAAAGGTGAACCGATGAAGCCCCAAGGGATATGGTTTACTGATAATATCCAATATTTTTTGGTAATCTTCCGGCTTTTCAATAAAGTCAATGCTGTTCGTATCTAACAAGAGGATGCGCATATCACTTTGTTGTTTGAAAAACTCAAAATAACCTTGTTGTATTTTATCCAGATATTCATCTTTGATGTCGAGCTCGTAGCTTCGTCCTCGTTTACGAATATTCTCTTGTAACTTATCCACCGGTAGAAATAAATACACCAATAAGTCCGGTTTGGGAAGATTTTGACTGATGAAGTTAAAAAAGCGTGTGAATAAGTTTAACTCGTCAACCGGAAGCGTTTTGCGTGCAAAAATTAAGGACTTCACCATATAATAATCAGAAATGGTAAACGACTTGAATAAATCTTGCGTGCCAAGTTGTTCTTTCAGCTGTTGAAAGCGCGATGCCATAAATGACATTTCAAGAGGGAATGCATATTTATCCTGATCCTTGTAAAATTTTGGCAAAAATGCATTGTCTTCAAATTGTTCCAAAATAAGGCGTCCATTGAAGTCAGCTGCAATTTTACTTGCCAATGAAGTCTTCCCGGCACCTATTGTACCTTCTATCGCAATGAAATTATAGGGTATCATGGAGCAAATATACGGATGAATTGCTTTTTATGGTACGCTTTTATAAAGTTTTACCTCCGAAAAATCTTTCAATGCCTCGAATAGCTCATGCTGTGATTGTTGCATGAGGGGATGGATGAATTCGGGCATGATTTCAACAAGCGGTGCAAGCGTAAATCGGCGAAGATGCAAACGTGGATGAGGTACTATCAAGTTCTTGCTTTCAATAATCAAATCATCAAAATAAAGTATGTCCAAGTCTATGGGGCGCGATATATATCCTTTTTTGTAAGAGCGCCTTCGCCCTAAACTGCGTTCAATATCAAGCAGTTTGCTGAGTAAGTCTTCTGCGCTGAATCGGTACTCAATGACAATAACCTGATTTAAAAAGGGCGGAGCTTGAAAGCCCCATGCCTCGGATTCATAAATTGATGACTGTATACGAATAGCTTCACTGATATCTTGGATTTTGTGTGTGGCTTCTTGTAGTTTTTTCTCGCGATTGCCCAAATTACTTCCAAGTAATATAACTGCCCTATGATGTTGTAAAGAATGCATGTACCGGCATTGTTAAACCTAATTCAAAATTAGCGATAAATTCTTGAAAGAAAAAGAATTTTCCTGATTCCGTTATAAAAATCAGTAAGATATGTACTTTTGCATTTGTACAATTACGGATTTAAAATAAAAATCGACTAAATATATCATTGCAATGAAACAATTCTTAAAATTTGTATTTGCCTCATTTTTGGGGACTTTATTAACCTTGGTGGTATTGCTTTTTCTTTTTATAGGAGCACTTACTGCTTTAGTAACTGTTGGTCAAAAAGATCAGCTGAAGTTAAAAGAAAACACTGTGTTGGTAGCCAACTTTAACACCCCTGTCCTTGATCGAACTGCAAAAAACCCATTTCAAAATTTTGATTTCGGCAGTTTTAAATCCACCAGCTCGATTGGATTAAATGATATTTTGAAGAATATTGAAAATTCAGCCGATGACCCAAATATTTCGGGTATCTATTTAGATTTGTCGGAACTTTCTGTCGGCATGGGTAATTTGGAGGAGATTCGGAATAAGATGCTGGCTTTCAAAGAGTCCGGTAAGTTTATTGTTACTTATTCAGAGGGCTATAGCCAAAGTGCATATTATCTGGCTTCGGTAGCCGATGAAATTTATCTTAATCCTGAAGGGGCAGTATTATTTAAAGGATTAATGAGTCAATCTTATTTTTTAAAGGATTTACTTAAAAAGCTCGAAATTGAAGCACAGATTATTCGTGGACCCGACAATAAATTTAAAAGTGCGGTGGAGCCTTTTATGTATGATAAGATGAGTGATTCGAACAGAGAGCAAACGCAACAATTATTAAATTCGGCATGGGAAAGCATGCTTCAGGCAATTTCGGCAAGCAGAGGTATTGAGCTAAATGAATTAAACCGTATTGCGGATGAGCTGGAGCTTTCAAATGCAGAGGATGCTTTAGCCCTCGGATTTGTGGATAAGCTGGTGTATAAAGATGAGCTTTTGGAAATAATTAAAGAAAAAACCGGACGTACGGAAAAAGACAAGATTGAGACTGTTTCCATTGCAAAATATAGCAGTGTTAAAGAAGTAAACCCATCACGTGGCCGAGATAAGATTGCGGTTATTTATGCAATTGGTGAGATTAGTGGCGGGAATGGTTCCGAAACTGCAATCGGCTCGGAAGCTTTATCGAAAACGATTCGCAAAGCACGTGAAGACGACAAGGTAAAAGCTATTGTAATGCGTGTTAACTCGCCCGGTGGCAGCGCACTTGCTTCGGAGGTGATCCGTCGTGAAGTAGAACTGGCACAAAAGGAAAAACCATTTATCGTATCTATGGGTAATGTGGCAGCTTCGGGTGGATATTGGATTTCGACAAATGCCGACCATATCTTTGCCGATCCGACTACTATCACCGGCTCTATTGGCGTATTTGGTGTGATACCTAATTTAAAAGGTTTATTTAATAATAAACTTGGTGTTAAATTTGACCAGGTGATGACGAATAAAAACTCTGATTATATCAATGTGATGGAGCCTTTGTCAGATTTTCAACAGCAAAAGATTCAAAATGATGTAGTGAGAATTTATGATGACTTCACTTCGTTGGTTGCCCGAACACGCGGACTGCGCCAGTCTTATGTGGATAGCATCGGACAAGGAAGAGTGTGGACCGGCGCTGATGCACTTGAATTGGGCTTGGTTGATGAGCTGGGCGGAATTGAAAAGGCAATTGCTTTTGCAGCAGAAAAGGCTGGGCTCACCGAATATAAGTTGTCGGAAATGCCTGAAATTAAAGACCCTTTCAAACAATTAATGGATGAAATGGGCGGACAAAGCCGAGCAAGAGCATTGTTGAAAAAGGATTTAGGCGAATATTATGAATATATTGAATATATCAACAACAGCTTGAATATGTCCGGTGTTCAGGCGCGTATGCCGTTTTACATACATATTCAGTAAAGCAGTAAAATATTGAAACAAACAAAGGGGAATTGGCAATTTTAGACACTATCCCATTAAGTGTGTAAGTTTTAATCAGAGGGTCTTGCTTTACAG
>CAZDWA010000082.1:0-9984 GCA_964509065.1 uncultured Lentimicrobiaceae bacterium | reverse complement strand
AATTTATGTCAAGAGTAACATTCGAAGAACTATTGGATGCAGGTGTACATTTTGGTCACCTGAGAAGAAAGTGGAATCCCAACATGGCTCCTTATATATTTATGGAGCGCAATGGAATCCATATTATTGACTTATACAAAACGCAAGCAAAGATTGAAGAAGCTGCAAATGCACTTTGTCAACTTGCCCGTTCCGGTAAAAAAGTATTGTTTGTTGCAACGAAAAAGCAAGCAAAAAATATTGTTTCCGAGGAAGTATCAAAAGTTGGAATGCCATATGTAACCGAGCGTTGGCCCGGTGGTATGCTGACTAACTTTGCTACTATTCGTAAAGCAGTGCGTAAGATGTCAAATATTGATAAGTTGATGGTAAGCGATGCGTATAACAACTTGTCAAAGCGCGAACGTCTTCAAATTCAGCGTGAACGCGAAAAATTGGAAAAGAACTTAGGAAGTATTTCTGATTTGAACCGTTTGCCTTCTGCAATTTTTGTAGTTGATATTTTAAAGGAACATATTGCTATTGCCGAAGCACGTAAGCTAAATATCCCAACCTTTGCCATCACAGATACAAACACCAATCCGAACCTCATCAACTTCCCTATTCCGGGTAATGATGATGCTTCAAAATCTATCGCACTGATTGTTCGCTTGATGGTAGAAGCCATTGAAGAAGGTTTGAACGACCGTAAATTGGCAAGAGACAAAAGCCAAGACGAGCGTGATACGGATGAAGACGATATCATCGAAGCAGAAGGTAGAAGACAAGATGATGACGATGATAAGGATGGCGATAGTGGTAGAAGATCAGGTGACGAAGGACGTCCGAGAAGACCTCGCCGCCCGGTTTCAAAAAAATAGTATAAATTTTTAAAGGAAAAGATAATAATGAAAATTACCGCTGCACAAGTAAATGAGTTAAGAAAGCTCACGGGAGCCGGAATGATGGATTGTAAAAAAGCCCTTGTAGAAAGCAATGGCGACATGAAAGCTGCCGTAGATTATTTGCGTAAAAAAGGACAAAGAGTTGCCGCAAATCGTGCTGATAGAGAAGCATCAGAAGGCGTAGTAGTTTCCAAAACAAATGCAGACAATACCTATGCTGCTATAGTGATGGTAAACTGTGAAACTGACTTCGTTGCTAAAAACGAAGACTTTATTGCCTATGCCCACAATATTTTAGACCTTGCAATTGCCAATAAAGTAAAATCTATTGACGAACTCAAGGTGTTGGAATTGGACGGTCGCAAGATTGAAGATACCGTAATCGATCAAACCGGTGTGATTGGTGAAAAAATCGATTTAGGTGCTTTCTATTATATCGAAGCTGCGATGACAGCCGCATATATTCACCCCGGAAACAGATTGGCAACGATCTTAGGCTTAAACAAAGCTGATGTAGCCGAGGTACAGCAAATTGGTAGGGAATTAGCCATGCAGGTTGCTGCTATGGATCCGATTGCACTTGATGAAGCTGATGTGTCATCCGAAGCAATTCAAAGAGAAATTGAAGTGGGAATGGACCAAGCACGTAACGAAGGAAAACCCGAAGAAATGCTTGAAAGAATTGCACGTGGAAAACTCAATAGATTTTATCGTGAGAACACCTTGCTTAATCAAGACTTTGTACGTGACAACAAAAAGTCTGTAAGACAATATTTGGCTGATGCCGATAAAGAACTTACAGTTACTGCGTTTAAACGTGCAGCTTTAGGATAATAAAATCCAACAAGAATAAAAAGCAAAAGGAGCCTTTACTAAGGCTCCTTTTTTCATATCCCCCCTTAAAAAGGATTAGCCCAACAATTTTTTAACAATTGAAGCAATAGTTTGGTTATCTGCCTGTCCCGCAATTTTTGCGGAGGCTTGACCCATTACTTTGCCCATGTCTTTCATTGATGTAGCGCCCGTTTCAGATATGATGCTTTTGAGTATTTCTGTAACTTCTTCAATCGATAATTTTTCCGGTAGATAGTTTTCAATAATAGATGCTTGATAGATTTCTTCTTCTGCCAAATCTTGACGGCCTTGCTCTTGGTAAATTGCGGCAGAATCGTGCCTTTGCTTTACCAAGCGTTGGAGCAGTTTCAATTCAACTGATTCGGGTATAATGCCGCTATTGATATCCTTGCCGGTTTTTTCCAGCATCAGTGCCGCCTTGATTGCGCGTAATGCATTTAGTTTGCGCATATCTTTGGAAAGCATTGCTGCTTTTATATCCTCATTTATTTTCTTTTCTAGTTCCATTTCATTAACTAATCTACATTATCGTGTAAAAAAGAGTTTTCACTACGTAAGCCTGTTTTACTGTCTAGGCTATAGCTCGATAGTGTATTTGATGAATCTGTATCTGTGTCTATTTGTTTTCCTCTACGGATAAATGCGGGGACACGTTCCAATTCATTAATATCTTCCTTGCTTTTTGCCCTCATACTTTCCAAACTCATCATCTTTAAAAGCTGGGCTTTTTCTCTCGATTTTTTATCCATCTCATCTTTATTTTCTTCATAATCTGTAGTGTGAGATGGTTGTGAACTTATAAGGGGCTGATGTATATCTGTTTCGCTTAAATATAGTTTGGGGTTTACGGATGCACCGCTATCTTTCTGTATCAGCTGAAACTCATCAATATCGGTATCTTCTTCATGAACATTGGCTTTTTCAACGAATTCTTCTTCATCATCGAATAAAAGATGTACAGTAGGTTCAAACTCTACTGTATCTTCTGCAACCAAATGCTGTGTTTCGCTCACTTGTGTTTCCGGCTTTTCTAGCTCTTCATCGCTAAGGAATACACGTTGTTTGGGCATAGGCTGTTGCGGAGTTTCAGCTTTTGCCGGTTCATCCTGATCATCATACAATTTGGTTACTGTTACTGGAGGTTTATTTCCTGTACCTTGAGGTTTATTGGTGAAATCGGTCGCAATAATGGTAATGGAAATTTCAGTTTCCAGGTTTTTATCGGTGCTGCTACCCCAAATTACATCGGCTTCATTTCCACAAATGCTTTGGATATAATCGGTGATTTCATGTACTTCATCAAGTGATATTTCATCTTCTCCTGATGAGATATATAATAATATATTTTTTGCACCTGCAATATCTGCATTATCAAGCAAAGGTGATTGCATGGCATCTTCGATGGCTTGAAGGGCACGGTTTGGACCGGAGGCTGTTGCGGAGCCCATAATGGCTTTTCCACTGTCTTTCATAACAGTTTTCACGTCTTCGAAGTCCACATTTATATTGCCGGGTATGGTAATTATTTCGGCTATCCCTTTGGCAGCAATGCTTAAAATATTGTCTGCCATTTGAAAAGCTTCGGTCAGCTTCATGTCGCCATACAAATGCCTTAGCTTATCATTGCTGATAACAAGTAATGTATCCACATGTTTTTTTAGCTCTTCGATACCGGCAAGTGCTTGCTGCTTTCTTTTTCTGCCTTCGAAGCTAAACGGAATAGTTACAATGCCTACGGTTAAAATATCAAGTTCACGAGCAATTTCTGCTACTACAGGAGCTGCTCCGGTACCGGTTCCGCCGCCCATCCCTGCTGTAATAAAGAGCATTTTTGTATGCCCTTCCAGCATTTCCTTGATTTCGTCGTAAGTTTCAATTGCTGCATCACGCCCAACAGATGGCACATTACCTGCTCCAAGTTGTCGTTTGCCTAAGTGAATCTTATTCGGAACCGGGCTTATATCTAGTACCTGAATATCCGTGTTACATAATATAAAGTCAACACCTTCAATACCTTGGTGAAACATATGTGTAACTGCATTACTGCCTCCTCCACCAACTCCGATGACTTTAATAATATTAGATTTTTCTTTGGGATGTTCAAATTTTATCATTGTATGATTCGCTTTTTAAGGGTTTTAAAATTACAATCTTGTTTTTGATTTCCTTATATTAATTTTTATTAGTTGTTAACAATGCTTCGTTGATAAGATACTTATTATTCGATAATATCTCTTTCGAATAGTTTAATCATTTTATCAAGGAAGCTGGGCTTTTTGGCAGGTGCTTGCTCTTGTTTTTCTTCCGGCTCTGCTTCTGATGTAGTTACAGTGCCTTGCTGTCTTTTCATTTCCATTTTATGTTGCTCTATGCCCATGATAACCAGTCCTATACTTGTTGCATACATGGGAGTGGTAATTTCTTCCGGGCTTCCTTGAGCCAAATGCTCATTTGGATAGCCGATGCGTACATCCAATCCGGTACGAAAAGCCGTAAGTTGATCCACATGTTTCAGCATGGCACCGCCTCCAGTAAGTACAATACCGGCAATTAGCTTGCGTTCAAAGCCGGAGTTTTTAATTTCATAATAAATATGTTCAATAATTTCTTCCATTCGTGCTTCAATTATTGAAGCCAAATTTTTAACAGATATTTCTTTTGCAGGACGTTGGTGTGCCACCGGAATTGATATGACCACATCATCTCTATTTACGCTTGCCAAGGCGGAGCCGAATTTCACTTTAACTGCTTCGGCATGGCGTTTTATTATTGAACAGCCTTCGCGAATATCGTCAGTAATGCTGTTTCCGCCAAATGGGATAACAGCGGTATGCTGGATGAGGTGGTCGTAAAATATTGCGATATCGGTTGTGCCACCGCCAATATCTACCAATGCAACACCTGCTTCTTTTTCCTCCTCACTTAATACAGCTGCGGTGGATGCAATAGGTTCCATTATTAAACCCACAAGTTCAAGTCCGGCACGTTTTACACAAGTTAAAATATTTTTTGCTGCAGCTGTTTGACCAATGATAACATGGAAATTAGCTTCTATCTTACTGCCCAGCATGCCCACCGGTTGCGTAATTCCTTGTTCGCCGTCAATAATATAATCTTGTGGAATAACTTCGATTATCTCTTCACCGGCAGCCATATTTAGCTTATACATATCGTTGGTCAGCTTTTCGATTTCTTGAATGCTGATTTCAGTTTCTATTGATTCGCGAATCATGCTTCCACGATGTTGTAAGCTTCGAATATGTTGACCGGCAATGCCGACACTTACATATTTTATATCGACATTTGATTTTGCCGATGCCTCTTCAACGGCCAGTTTGATGGAATTAACAGTGTCTTCGATATTTGAAACGATGCCTCTGCGCACGCCGATAGAATCAGCACGCCCATAACCCAATATCTCAATTTTGCCGAACTCGTTTTCTCGGCCGACAACACACGCGATTTTTGTGGTGCCAATGTCTAATCCAACAATGATTTCTGAGGTTTTCATGATATTATTTATTTTGTACAAATTATCTGATTCGTATACTTAGCATTGATGAGACTGTAATGGTTTATCTCTTCACTACCTGATTTTTCTTTAAAAAAATATGAAATATTTCTGAATTTTTTATCTAAATCGTTCATGTCGCCAATCAAAATACTGGCATGCCCGATTTTAGGAGTCAGCTCTAATTCGTTGTTCGTATTGATATAAATTTGATCGACCAATAAAGTGAGCAATTGTTCCTTTTCTAATAATTTCGCGAGTTTATAAACGGATGCAAGTGAGCTTTCTTCAAACTCTTGATCAAAAATACTTGGATTTGTATTGCCTAACCATGGAATATCCTCTATGTTCCCGTTTGCTATCATCACACGCTCCGTATGCTGTTCACTTATAGGGAATATAATACCGTTCGGGTCGATATAAAAACTTTGCTCCGGAGTAAATATACGAATTAATGCATTGTATTCTCGGAGATTGACAACAAGTTTTCCGTCTAAAGTGGTAAAAGCCGATGCCTCTTCAATATAGGGGTTTGCAAGTAAATTTGTTTTTATTTGGTGAATGTTCAGCTCGCTAAATTTAGGTTTGTTATATAGTTTGATATTTTGGGCAAGCTCATTAAATGTTGTATTGTAGTTTAAAAAAGTTGCATTGTGCTGAGCTGTAATCGTAAGATTTAAATCAGTGATGCTATCGTTTGCCTGCTGATAGCGCACAAAACCGAGTAAAACAATAATACCGGCTGCTGTTAAAATCCAACTTATATAACTCAAAATCTTTTTTATCATACTGCAAGTATTTCTGTTATTGGTTCAACAAAATGAGCGATATCACCAGCTCCCATAGTAATTAGTATTTCAGACTTTTCTTGTTTTAAAAATTCAATAAGCTCTTCTTTTTTAACTAAGAATTTATCTTTTACCTGTGTCAACTCGAGTAGTTTTTCGGATGTAATGCCTTCAATCGGCAACTCTCTGGCAGGATAAATATCCATCAGGATTAAACGATCAACCAATGAAAGGCTTTTGGCAAAGTCGTTCATAAAATCACGTGTACGGCTATAAAGATGCGGCTGAAATACCAAGCTTATTTCTTTGCCGGGATATAATTCCCTTACGGTATTTATGCAGGCTTTTATTTCTGTGGGATGATGTGCATAATCATCGATAAAAATAGTTTTTTCACTGATAAATCGTATATCAAAACGCCTTTGCACGCCTTTATAGCTCTCAAGTACGTTGGCAATAGTGGCTAAATCTATTCCGCAACTAATTGCCACGCTTGCCGCTGCCAGTGCGTTTTCAATATTGTGTGTTCCTCCAATCTGCAGGGAGCTTTCAATGCGTTCGTTCCGGTATTGCAGTTCAAAATGGTATTTTCCGGATGCAATGTGGATGTTTTTGGCTTTTACTAGGCTGTCATCACCAAATCCATAGTGATATTCAGCTTGTAGAATGTTGGGACTAATGGTGTTATTCACAATTAGTTTGCCATTGCTGTCAAGCTTTTTGGAAAATTGCTTATACGAATCAAGCATATCATTATGTGAGCGATAAATATCAAGATGATCCGCATCAATGGAGCTTATTACGGCAATATGTGGCTGAAGCTGTAAAAAACTTTGGTCGTATTCATCTGCTTCTACGATATAAAATTCAGGGTTTGGCGAACACACAAAATTGCTGTTAAAGTTTTTTGCAATACCGCCTATAAAAGCACAAACCTCAATTCCGGCAGCTTGTAAGATGTGCGTGACCATGGAAGTAATAGTAGTTTTACCATGTGTACCGGCAATGGCAATGGTTTTATTATTACTCGTTATTTCTCCAAGTAAACTAGCGCGTTTTATAAGTGGAAATCCCTTTTCTTTTAAATAAACAAGCTCTTTGTGGTCATCAGGAATTGCAGGTGTATATACGACTAAATCAATATCATTCGGGAGCTGATATACATCTTCTGTATAGTGTATGTGTATTCCTTCGTGTTCCAGCGCTTTGGTCAACAAGGTTTTGACACGGTCATAGCCATATATTTTTACGCCTAAGCGATGGTAATACCGTGCCAAGGCACTCATTCCTATACCGCCAATGCCTAAAAAATACATACTATGTCCTTTGCCGTATCTCATCGTTCAGCTAGTTTTAATACTTCCTCCGCAATTTCTTCCGCTGCATTATATTTCGCAAAATGTCCAATATTTTTTGTTAGTTCTACCTGTATTGCTCTATTATTTGCCAGCTTTATCGCAGCAGCTATAAGCTCTTTATCGGCTTTGCTATTTTCTATCAATAATGCGGCTTGTTTATCAACAAGTCGTTGCGCATTCTTGGTTTGATGATCTTCTGCTGCTGTTGGCAGCGGCACAAAAATCACCGGTTTTTGAACAACTGATAGCTCAGATATCGTCATTGCACCTGCGCGGGCAATTA
Organism: uncultured Lentimicrobiaceae bacterium; assembly: GCA_964509065.1. Lineage (GTDB taxonomy): Bacteria > Bacteroidota > Bacteroidia > Bacteroidales > F082 > JALNZU01. Next base: position 2,305 of record CAZDWA010000082.1, on the reverse strand, counting down.
CGATATCGGCTATGGCATAAGCCAAGTCCATTCTATTGATAAATGCCGTGGCTTTTAACTGCTTTTCCATGCCGGCTGCTTTGATAACTTCTTGTGCTTGAGGCAAGAAGTTTGTGCCGGTTTGCCATACCAGTTGAATATTTGTTTCTTTTAGCTTTTCCAGATTGTTGGCAATAGCTTGATTTATTGCTAAAGCACCTTGGCTACCACCTACTATAAGTATCACGGGCTTATTTATGTCTACCTCAAAGAATGTGGCTGCTTCATCTTTTTTATTTTCGATGTTAACTGCACTTTTTCGCAATGGATTTCCGGTATAAACTATTTTTTCTTTTGGAAACCACTTATCCATATCATGGAATGCCACACAAATTTTATCTACTTGCTTCCCGACTAAACGGTTTGTGATGCCGGGATATGAATTTTGCTCTTGTATAAGTGTTTTCTTGCCCTTTCGGATTGCCATGCGCAGGCATGGTCCGCTTGCATAGCCTCCTACACCAATAACCACATCCGGTTTAAATTGCTTGATGATTTGTCCGGCTTTGTACAGGCTATGAATCAGCTTGAATGGGAAGCTAAGGTTTTTTATGCTTAAACTTCTTTGAAAACCACTAATCCATAATCCTTTAATGGGATAACCGGCAGCGGGTATTTTTTCCATTTCCATTCGCCCCTTTGCACCAATAAATAAAAACTCAGTATTTGGAGCTTTTTCTTTTAATGCGTCGGCGATGGCAATGGCGGGGAAGATATGACCGCCTGTACCTCCACCACTAATCAGTATCTTCAATGGTTTCTGTTTCATGTGTCAATTCTTCGTTTTGAGGATGAGTTAATTCTTTGCTTACACTCAGCATAATGCCGAGTGAAAGACTCGTAAACCAGATTGAGGTCCCACCCATGCTTACCAAAGGTAAAGGTTGACCCGTTACCGGCATAATACCTACGGCCACCGACATATTTATCATAGCTTGGAATACCAAGCTGAAGGCAACCCCTATGCTTAAAAAGGCTCCAAATGTCTGCGGTATTTTTATAACAATACGTACTGCCCTGAAAAGGAGTATGAGATATAAAAACAAGATAAAACTTGCTCCAATGATTCCATATTCTTCAATAATTATTGCAAAAATAAAATCGGAATAGGGGTGGGGTAAGAAATTTCGTTGGGTGCTGTTTCCGGGAAGTTTACCCAATAATCCGCCATTGGCAATTGCAATTTCAGCTTGTTCAACCTGATAGTTGTCGCCGCCTCCCGTGATATGCCGTTCAATTCTATTTTCCCATGTTTTTAATCGACCTTGTTGGCTTGCAGGCAGCTGATATAATATAAACACAAAAATTGCTAATGCAGCAATACCCATTCCTACAAAAATAGCAATGTATTTAAGGTTTACACGACCGATGAACATTAACACAAGGCTAATGAAAAACAACATGGCGGCAGTTGAAAAGTTAGCCGGTAAGATTAAAAACACCACAAGTAATACCGGTATCATCAACGGCAGGAAGGCAGATTTAAAATCCTTGATGTTTTCTTGTTTTTTTGTCAGCAGGCGTGCCAAGTAAATAATAAGCGTAAGCTTGGCAAGGTCGCTAGTTTGGAAGGTTAAATTAAATGGAAGTGGCAACACACGTTTAGCGTCGTTCAAATCTAAGCCTACAAAAAGTGTAAGCAGTAAGAGTGGAATGCTAATCCACAAAGCAATGTTAAACAATGGCGAATAATACACATATTTGATTTTATGTGCCAAGTACATGAAAATCAAGCCAAAAAGCAAGATAATAAAGTGCTTGAGCATATAATATTCGGTATTTCCCCCTTGAAATTTATATGCAAGCGTACCGGTTGAGCTATACACAGCCAATAGAGAAAATAGGCTAAGCACCAGTACTATAAACCAAATAACTTTATCGCCTTTAATTTTAGTGAATAACATTTTGTTGTGCTTTATAATGATCTTACTGCTTTTTTAAACTTTTGTCCTCTTTCTTCAAAATTTTCAAAGCGGTCAAAGCTGGCACATGCCGGCGAGAGCAGGACTACTTCGTCCTTGGTAGCCAGTATGGATGCCATGGCAACCGCATTTTCGATTGAATCAGCTTCATAAAATTGTTCTACTGTATTGCCAAATGCATTGTGTATGGCTTTGTTATCTTTTCCAATACAAATGATGGCTTTAACTTTTTGTCGTACAAGAGGTAACAACAGTGAATAGTCGTTCCCTTTATCCACCCCTCCGGCAATCCAAATTATCGGATTATCAAAGGATTCAAGCGCATACCAAGTCGCATTGATATT
>CAZDWA010000081.1:0-10249 GCA_964509065.1 uncultured Lentimicrobiaceae bacterium | reverse complement strand
AGCTTATTACGATAAAGTTAGATCGACAAACTTATGAATTGGTGAATTATGCAGGATACATCTCTCTGCAACTCGATGCATAAATCTTTAGGAATTAGCGCAGCCGGTGTATTAATCATTAAATTTAGATTATTTTTGTAGCTCAAAAAATTGATTTAATATGAATCCAACAAACATTCAACGACAAGCTCCGTATCTTAAGACCAAGGCGGATATCATAAAAAACTGGTTGCCACGCTATACCGGGCAAAACTTGGAAGATTTTGGCGAATATATCTTATTGACCAACTTCAATCAATATCTGGAACTTTTTGCCCAATGGCATAATGTACCTATAATAGGAGCGGAGTTTCCGATGCCTTGTGCCACTTCAGGTAATATCACGATTATCAATTTCGGTATGGGCAGCGCCAATGCAGCTACTGTCATGGACTTGCTTGCAGCTATTCATCCCAAGGCAGTATTGTTTTTAGGCAAATGTGGCGGATTGAAAAAGAAGAATCAGGTAGGTGACCTCATTTTACCTATTGCCGCCATTCGCGGAGACGGTACTTCTAACGATTATTTACCTTTTGAAGTGCCTGCTTTACCTGCTTTTAGCCTGCAAAAAGCTATTTCTACCACCATCAGAGATCATGGGAGAGATTATTGGACAGGTACTGTATTTACCACCAATCGTCGTGTGTGGGAGCATGATGAGGTGTTTAAAGATTACCTTTTGGAAACACGCAGCATGGCAGTAGATATGGAAACGGCTACAATTTTTGTGGTGGGATTTGCAAATGAAATTCCTACCGGCGCACTTTTGTTGGTTTCCGACCAGCCGATGACTCCCGAAGGAGTAAAGACCTCGGAAAGTGACCGAAAAGTGAATAAACGCTTTGTGAACGAGCATTTGAAAATTGGAATTGAAGCACTTCAGCAATTGATTAATAACGGAATTACCGTAAAACATCTTCGTTTCTAATGCCTGCTTTAAGCTACGAGCAAATTTTATCGAATATCCATAATAAGGTATTCCATCCCATTTACTTTTTGATGGGTGATGAGCCTTATTTTATTGATTCGATTACGGAACAACTTGAAGAAACCGTACTCGAAGAAGATTATCGTGCGTTTAATCAGCTTGTATTGTATGGCCGTGATGTGGATGTGCCGACCATTGCCAATCAGGCGCGTAGCTTCCCGATGAGCGGAAATTATCAGCTGATAATTATTAAAGAAGCCCAAGATGTAAAAAATATTGAAGAACTGGATAAGTACTTCCCGACTTTTCCCGAAAGCACCATATTGGTAATAAATTATAAATATAAAAAACTTGACGGACGAAAGAGTTTCGCAAAGACAATTGACAAGCGTGGGGTGCTATTCGAGTCGAAAAAATTGCGAGATTATAATATCCCGGGATGGATTACGAATTATCTCCGGCAAAAAGGATACAGCATCACACCCAAAGCTGCTCAAATTATGTCCGACTTCTTGGGGACTGACTTGCATAAAGTGCGCAATGAACTGGATAAATTGCTTATCACAACCAAAAAGTCGACAAAAATAACCGAAGTTGAAATTGATTCAAATATCGGAATATCAAAAGATTACAATATTTTTGAATTGCAATCTGCCATTATAAAACAAGATGTGCTGAAAGCGAATCGTATTGTAAATTATTTTGCTGCCAACAGCAAGGATAACCCGATTATTAAAACCGTCATCCTGCTTTACAGCTTCTTCACGAAAGTGCTAAAAGTTCATTATGCCAAGGATAAATCAAAAAATGCATTGGCTAGTTCATTAGGGGTAAATCCGTTTTTTGTGAACGATTATTTGGAAGCGGCTTCTCGGTATAGCATTGCTAAACTGGTGCAAATTATTGCGTTACTCCGCGAATATGATATGAAATCAAAAGGTTACAGAAGCAGCAATGTAAACGAAGGAGATTTGTATAAGGAGATGATGTACAGGATTATGCATTAAGCGAAATCAAATTTATCCTCGGGATTTATAATAAGATTGTTTCTAATCTTTCGAGTGAAATACCCGTTCCCCACAAAATAATCAGACTCAATATTGTTAACAACATCATTACAATGAATAATATGCCATTGATTGTAAAAAAGTTGTTGATGTATTGCAGTGATGTTTGTAAAGATTTCTTGTCGCCTAAATTAATGGCATAATTTGCTTGGGAGGCTGCCCTGAAAAGTAAGATACCCATCCAAATTGGAAGCCATGCAAATATAATTCCCACGATAGTAATTGCGATGAGAATTCCGTAAAATATCATTATCACCCCTAAAAACTTCATCCATCCTGAGGCCCTGCTTAAATTGTGGCTTATTTCTCGAACTAATTCTTTTTCGGATGATGGCTGTAAATCAAATTGTTCCATAATATTAACATGCTTTAGGCTCAAAGCCTCACTTGAAAAAGTTAAAAATAATACTTTTGTTGAAATTAAGACCAAAAGTTCATTTATTTCCTGAATTTTAGCTGTTTTATTTGATATTCATTGTGTGAAAAGTCGAAAATGAAATCTTAGAAAGTATTTTTTAAAGCTATATTGATAAATACTACCTTTGTACAGCAAATTTATGTTTTTGAGCTTCTATTTTGAATGAAGGCGTTTTTTAAATATATTATTCGATATAAATACTTGTTAACCATACTGTTATTTGTTGTATGGATGCTGTTTTTTGATCAAAATCGCATGTTAAATCAATTGAAGATGCGACGTACATTACGCGATTTAGAGAATCAAAAGCAATATTATATTGAAGAAATTGAAAATAATCAACAACTTATTCAAGATTTGACGGAAGATACTGCGTTCATGGAAAGATACGCCCGTGAGCATTATTTGCTTAAAAAAGATAAAGAAGAAATTTATTTGATTGTGGAACAAGAATAACATCCAAATTTAAATTACAGTTTCCCACCGCTATTTTTTATCATCAATTTCCCTTTTGTATGCCCAATCTTACCGGCTTTAAACTCTTTTAAGAGGCTTGGGCGGAAAAACATTGTATTTTTGCCGCTTTATAAAAGGCTTTAGCGTTTCTCAATGGCTTTGCCTCTTATGTTTTAACTGTATTTGTTATGGGTATAGCGGAACTATGGGATATATTTTTGCAAAACATATATCAAACCACTTGGCTTGAGGTTGTTGCAGTGATATTTGGCTTGTTGAGCGTATGGTATAGCACAAAAGTAAATATCCTTGTTTATCCTACCGGTATTATTAATGTACTGATTTATGTGTACATTTGTTTTATTGTCGGCTTATATGCGGATATGGCAATTAATGTGGTTTATTTTTCTATGAGCGTCTACGGATGGTACAATTGGCTGCGACCTACTGCTGAAGAGAAAGAGTTACCGGTTAGCTTTAATACTAAAAAACAACAGCTTATAGGAATTGCAGCTGCTGCGGTTTCTTTTGTTATTATCAGCCAGGTATTAGTAAAATATACGGATAGCACCGTGCCTTATATTGATGCGTTTACTACTGCAATCTTCATCGTAGGAATGTATTTTATGGCAATTAAGAAAGTTGAAAATTGGGTTTATTGGATTATCGGAAATGTGGTGTCTATCCCACTATACTTCTATAAAGGATTGGCATTCACCAGTTTTCAATACCTTGTTTTTTTAATATTAGCAGTCAAGGGACTTATTTCATGGCGAAAGGAGGCTTTGAATGCCTAATATAATTGCTATTACCGGTCCCGAATCTTCAGGTAAAACACAACTTGCAAAGCAGCTTGCTGCGCATTATGATACGATTTGGATTCCGGAATATGCCCGTAATTATCTTTCTGATTTAGCTAGACCATACACCCTGAATGATGTGGAATGGATTGCTGCACGTCAGGAAAGCTTGGTAAAAGCTGCTGCTAAAAAGACACATAAACCGATATTTGTTGATACGGAAACACTCATGTGTTATATATGGGCTGATTATGTATTTGGAGAAGTGCCTCCAAGCATCATGCAACGCCTGCAAAATCAAGATTTTCCGTTATATTTGCTTAGTTATCCCGATTTGCCGTGGGAGCCGGACCCTTTGCGTGAGCATCCGAATGAGCGCATGGAGCTTTATGACTTATACGAACAAATGATGCTGCAGATGGGCTGGAATTTTTATACGGTAAAAGGACTTGGCGACGATCGCTTTCAATCTGCACTAAAAGTTGTGGATGCATACATCAAACAAATATGAAAAAACAAGGAGAACGACTTCATATATTGCACTTAGCACGTTGGTATCCCCATCGTTATGACCCCATGTTTGGATTGTTTGTACAACGTCATGCCGAAGCGGCCGCTTTGTTTGAAAGCGTTTCGGTAGTTTATGCCGAACCCAATCAGTCTGACAAAAATAGTACTGAAATCGAACAAGAAATCAGTGAAGGCGTTCAAAATATTCGAATTTATTATCCTGTTTCCAAAAGTAATTCGAAAACTGCACGAATAATGAACCTTTTTAGGTATTATCGGGCGATTTTTAAGGGGATGAAACTAGCTCAAAAGCATAATGGAAAGGCAGATGTAATTCATTTTCATATTTTAAGTCGATTGGGAATACCCGCCTTGTATTATAAGTTTTTTCGCGGAACACCTTTTCTGATTACGGAACATTGGTCACGTTATTTGCCGTATAGAAATGAATTTAACGGTCGTTTAAGGAAATGGATAAGCCGTATCATTGTACGAAATTCGTTTATGCTGACCAGTGTAACTGAAAACCTAAAGCAGGCAATGCTGGCACATAAGTTGAAAAGCCCGAGGATGACAATTCTTCCGAATGTGGTTGATATGCATAAATTTGGAATTCAGCATCGGAAGGATGATGGCAAGCTGCGCTTGGCACATATCAGCTGTTTTGAAGATAGATCCAAAAATATTTCGGGTATTTTAAATGTGTTGGCTGATTTAAAAACAGATTTACCTCAGCTGGAGTCGGTTATGATAGGGGATGGGCTGGATTTTGAGCTCCTTCAAAAGCGTGCTGCTGCTCTTGGCTTGGCAGAGCCTGAGCTACGTTTTACGGGAGTTTTACATGACGAACAGTTGATAGATGAATTGGCTAAAGCGGATTTTTTGGTTGTCTTCAGCAATTATGAAAACCTGCCGGTGGTAATTCCGGAGGCATTTGCTTGCGGCTTGCCGGTGATTGCAACCAAAGTAGGAGGGATTCCGGAAATAATTAATGATGAAAACGGAATACTAATCGAACGCGCGGATGAACATGCATTGAAAGAAGCCATTTTTTCAATCTATGAGGACCCGGAGCGTTTCGAAAAACATAAAATTCGTGCCATGGTAGAAGCAACTTATGGCAAGGAAGCAGTAGGGAAACTGTTGCATCAGTGGTATCGCGAAAGTGTGCGCTGATAGCTTGAAAAATAAGCAAAAAAAAAGAGGCGCTTTGCCTCTTTAAAATTAATTACCAAACTCGTGGTATGCCTGCCATTCATCAGGCAGACTTTTTAGAATATTAGGTTCCAAGTCAATAAGAAAATCGTGGATTTCATTCCTTGACTTTTTCCCAAACCGCTCTAAACCAGGTTCGTTCCTGTAAACTAAACTAAGGAAATCTAAAATGGTTTCAACCTTGAAATGTTTGAAAACCATCAATAGCCTGACGCTAAAGTCGAAATTTCTAACCGGAATATTTAAAGTTTCTACTAAACTTGGTGTAATTCTATAATCCATAATCAATATTTAATGAACTTACCATCAACGAATTATAACTTAAATTATAAAAGGATTTATAAGTTTATTTAATCCCCTCAACAAAAAAATGTTGAGGGGGAATATGTCTTACAAAGAAATAGACAAATGCATTGGACCTTCCATCTTGGCATATGGATTACTGTCTTTCCACAGTTGGGGCAAATCTTTTACCAAATCATGGTCCATGGAATGTAGGAGTACCCATATTTTGCCACGGCTCACTTCATCCAATTCCGTCACTTGGGAATCGTGCTTGTAAATTAGACTTAACAAGTCTAATAAGGTTTCCACCTTGAGGTTTTCAAAAAGATGCCTTAAGTCATCTCCTATATTAAGAATTTGAATCGGTGAATTTAGAGCTTCCTCTGCACTCAGCTGAGGCTGAAGAAGATAGCGATCATAAGGATTATCAGAAGTAATAGAAATTTTTCTTTCCATAAATTATTAGGATTAAATTGATTTTAAACTTTTTTTTAAAAAAAAATACCGTTTCAGGTTTGAGAATCAATTGCCGCCTTTCGGGCGAAACAATACACTATGTGTGCAACTAAAATCTTCCAATAAATCTTGGATTCATGGAGTAGTACTGCTGCCATTCAAAAGGCAGGCTTTTAATTATCACGGGGTCGATGTGATAAAAGAGCGCGTAGATTTCAGTTCTGGAAACAAGTCCAAGCACTCTGTCTAGGCTCGGATCTTCTTTATAAATGAGGACGAGAAGATCAAGTAATACTTCGATTTCTAATCGTGAAAAACTGAAAAGTAAACGTGCTGAAACGTCGAGATTAATTAATGGACAGTTTAAATATTCAACTGTATCCATAAGCTTTTTCGTGTGACTCATACACGAAATGTATTAAAGGTTTATAATCATAATACACATAAAATCAAGTTATTATGTTGTTAAACTAACAAGATTTCAAAGAACGCGGGCATAATTTGCCCATCTAACCTGCATAATTCACCAATTCATAAGCTTGTCAATTTAACTTTATCGTAATAAGCTTATGAACATTTAGTTTGGAGATTTATGTGTTAAATTAAAATAGTGTTTATTATAAAATGAATCTTGATTTAATTTTGGCAATTTTTGCGTTATGAGTTGTTCGCAGTAGCTTACTACAGCTTCACAGCTCATGCCTTAAAATTTCTCAAAATTAAATTCATGAATTAAGCAGGTTAATCTTAATAAAATAAAAATTTATGGAATTATATAAAAATCAACAAAAGTTGTGCCAAAAACTATTGGTTTAAATAAAAGTCGATAAAAAACTTGATGTTTGAAAAATAACTCGTGATAATATTTAAAATGCTGCCTTTAGTTCTTTAGCCTGCATAATTCACCAATTCATAAGCTTATCAATCTGACTTAATTGTATTAAGCTTATGAACAATGCATTAGGAGATTCTATAGTAATTTTAAAAGCGTTTATTATAAAATGAATTTTGATTTAATTTTGGCAATTTTTACGTTATGAGTTGTTCGCAGTAGTTGGCTACAGCTTCACAGCTCACGCCTTAAAATTTCTCAAAATTAAATTCATGAATTAAGCAGGTTAGAAACATTTTTATGACACTACGAATCCGGACATTTGAATGCCAAAAGCGGAGTATTTAATTGGAAAAAGTCGTCTTTTCCAACTTTATCTTTAAAAATATAGTCAATCCATCCGCGTTTGTTGGCAATAAATGCTGCCATTCCAATTTGATGTGTATCAGCAAAATCCTTTAAAGTTTTAGCGGCATTTTTTGTGGGAAGCAGGTGAAAATCCAGCTTCTGCTGTTGATATTCTTCTTCAAATGCTTGTTTTAGCTCATTCATCAAAAGTTTTGCCTTTTGTTTTTTTGCTTCAAAGACCAAATGTACAATATGTATTGTCGGTTTATGCCGATCAGTGAGTTTCATAAGTTGATTGATTGTAGAAACTTCATAATGACTGAAATTAGTGGCATATAAGATGTTGTTTTTAGTTGACCAAATATAATTCTCAGGTATGGCAAGCAGGGGTACGTTTACTTTCGACATGAGTTTTTTTGCCATGCTGCCTTCCAGAAATGCTTTTCGCCCCAAGCCTTTGGTACCCATTAATATAAGGTCAGGCTCTTCGGCTCGTGTCAGTTCCAAAAGCTCGTATTCTGGCTCTCCTCCTTTTAAATAAGTTTGTACTTCAATATTGGTTAACTCATTTTCTTTTAATAAATCGCTGAGACATTTTTCTTTTTCGCTCATGAATTCCATCGCTTGATTCTTGAGTTCAAGGAATAATTCGCGATGATAAAATGCATCGGAGCCCATGCCGGTAGAAAAGCCACCATCGCTCATGCGCACCTGGTCCATATATGCATGAAATAAGATTATTTTACCACCTCCCGACCTGAGTAAATCAACTGCATAAGGAAATAACATATTATTTTGTTCGCTGAAATCAGTGGAAAGAATAATCTTCATAGCCCATTTTTTTAGGTTATTTTGTAAAATTACATAAGTTTTAAAAAAAGTGCAAATTATTTTAGTTCTTTACCATCCCATAAGCAAGCCTGAAGCGCCTACAATTAGTGCCACAAGTAAGTTTACGGCTTTTACTGCAATAAAGCTTTTTTGCGATTCGGCAAGTAATGGCAGGCTGCCATGCCCATCTTGAGCAATAGAATTTGCAAGTAATATACTGAAAGGCAGTACCCCTTGTGTAAAGAGGATTACAAAAATAAAATGAGGACCTGATTCGGGTATTATACCAATTAATAGGGCGATTACCAATACCGTCCAACTGTTAGCCGAAATCCATTGAGTAAGGTCGATATAGCTGTTTAATACGTAGATCAATATCAGCACACCCAATGTCCATAAAAAGATTTTCAAAAAATGTTTTTTGATAATGTGCTGCCACAAATGTTCATGTAAAAAATGGTCTGCGGCGGCAGTTACCATAAATAATATAATGCTAAACAGACCGATTAAAATATAGCGTATCCAATCTGCTTCTGCATGATGGTGGTCACCGCTTTCGTGTGCCAGTACATGCTCGCTGTTGTTACCCATTAGGGTATTCAGGTGGTGGTCTCCATCAATGATGCCGCTCAACAATAAAAAAAGTATACTGATTGTACCGGCGATGAGCAATGCTCTCGTAAAGCTCATATGCTTCAGATTATGTTTGATGGATGAGAATCCTACCGGATGGCAATCTGCATCATGTTTGTGAATTGGGAATTTGGCATGTACTTTTAGTCCGATATATTTATTTTTAACGGTAAAATGTACAATTACCCCTGAAATGAGTGCAACAAAAAACAATATGATATGCAGTTTTATGGCTGTGGTGGGCATTATGGAGAACATCAGGAAGGCTTCATCACCTGATGTGGCTATCATGGTGGCAACGATGGCAGGAAACATGACAACACGATGTATATAGAGTGAGACCATGGTGTAAGCACCCAAACAACCCGGAATTATACCCATTATTGTACCCAGCAATATCTGCCCGAAGGGCGACTTTTGTATCTTTTTGCTCCAAAGTCCGCGAGTTTGAATATTGAAATATTCAATAACCATCATCATCCCCAATACAAAGGTGGTAATGATAAAAGTTTGCTGTAAGATGGTTGTTATCATAGTTTTAACAGCTCTAAAATTTGAAATCTATTGTTTTTCAGCCTGATATTTGCCGGCTGCTTCAAGGAATGTACGGGCTATGGCGGCAGATAATTGGTCTTCATAATCCATCCACTCGGGATGCCATTGTACAGCCAATAAAAAACTATTTTGTCCTTCTACGGCTTCAATAAGTGAATCTTCGCTATATGCTGCCGGCACAAGCCCTTTGCCTATCTTTTCAATCCCTTGATGATGATTGCTTGCTACCTCTTGTTGCTTGTCCGTTGCAATTTTTGATAGCAGGCTTTCGTCTTTCAAAAGGATTTTATGTTGTGTCCAGCCTTCTTTCCCTTGGCGATGCAATGTGCCACTGCCTGTGTCTTCCGGCAAATCAATATACAGTGTACCGCCTGATGCAATATTTATAAGCTGCATTCCTCGGCAGATTCCAAGCACCGGCATATGAAGCTTTGAAGCAATACGAAAGGCTTCAAACTCAGTGCTATCCCTTTTGATGTCGAAGTTGCCGCAGCGGATGGTATCATGCTCTTTACCGTAATTGCCGGGGTAGATGTCTTCACCACCGGTTAATACTAAGCCGTGAGAAATAGCCAAGGAGTCGGATAAATTAGTGTAGGCAACTTTACTCAAATCAATATATCGGAATGGAATTTGTTGGTTTGCAAGCCATTCGCTGTATTTTTTGCCGACAAGGGCACGCTCTTTTGAGATTGCTATAACAAGTTGATCTCCATTAGTTTGTGCAATTCCAACTTGGAAAATCGCCAAAAGAATGATGAAGATTGTGTATAAGCGTATTTTAAAATGCGTCATAACGGATTAATTTTTTAAGCCTTTAAAACTAAGTACATGACAAAAATAAGCAACATTCTTTAAATTTTTGCAAATTACTGA
>CAZDWA010000080.1:0-10419 GCA_964509065.1 uncultured Lentimicrobiaceae bacterium | reverse complement strand
GTCCGGACTTTGAACCCCCTGATTAATTACTTACACAGATTGTGGGATACTCCCGGAAGAAAATAGCATCAACTATTTTTCCTTGTGTTTATTTGAAGAAAATGCAAGCTTACCTAATCCACTTTTATCCGACTTCACTAACAGGCTTAAAAATCGAATACTTGTCTATATATTGCTCTCCTGAACAAAAAAAGCCGCTGATAATCAGCGACTTTTGTCGGGGTGACTGGATTCGAACCAGCGGCCTCTTCGTCCCGAACGAAGCGCGCTACCGGACTGCGCCACACCCCGAAACATGATATTTGAAATTCGGGTCTGCAAAAATACTATTCTTTATTTAAACTGCAATGTATTATCCGATTTTTCAATCTTTCCCAAGAATTTTAAATGGCTAATCACCCAACGCAGCTCAGAAAAACTAATTTCTTCGCCCAATACATCTTTTGCGGGACCAAGGCGCAAGTCTTCTGTTTCAAGAAAGTATTCCATAATCCATTCCAGCTTTTCTTTGGACATCAGTTGTTCTATGGCGATGGTGCCATTGGCTATAAACACATTGAGATGTGCTTCAACAGTGGATAATGCCAATTCGCGCGATGTCGCAATTTCTTCAAAACTCATGCCTTGTAAAAACATTTCAAGGCTCTTTTCTGCACTTGATTTTGGTGGTTCTTTCGGCACCTCAGGAGCTTGTTTTTCCTCCAAAACAACCGCATCTCCTTCGATAAACTCATGAATAAGTTCTAAGATGATTTTTCCGTATTTATTATATCGGACTTTTCCAAAGCCTTTTGTCTTTTTCAATTCGGCGGCAGTGGTAGGCATTTGGCGTACAATGTCTTGTATGCTTTTTACCGTAATAATATTATAAGCTTCCAAGCCCAATTCTTCTGCCAAATTGGAGCGCCATTGTCTGAGAATGGCATCCAAGGCAGCATGCTCCTTCGTCTTTTTAGATTTCTTTGTCTTTTTACGAGCCGGCGCGTCAATCATGGCTTTGGCGCGTGCATGCAGAAGTTTTGATAGCACAAAGCCATTCTGCAAGGCATGCATACAAGCTGATTTTACATTTAATGCCAATAAAAAGCTTTTAGTCAGCTCTTTAAAGCTTTTAGCAGCAGCTTTATTGTCCGTATCCAAGTCAAAATCGAAATCCGCATCAAATTTATTCAGCAGAGGCATGAAATATGCTGCAGCTCGTTTCAACCGATCCTGAATATGATTGTCTTCTTCAAGATTAATTGTATGCTGTGCTAAACGGCTAAGCTGCACAATGAATTTTTCGCCAACAGCTGACATTTGCTCGTGCATTGCAGCTTCATATTGAATCAGTTTTGTAGTTAACAGATTCTCAATATCCGTATTATTTTCTTTACTTAACCTCATGATAGCTTTGAGGATTCGTGTTAAAGCTTCAAAATCGAAGACGGAAATCAACTGTTTCAGCTGATATGCATGGCGGGCAGTTTCGTAATAGTTCTTGTCGGGCAGATTTTGTTCAATTTGTTTCACAAACGTATTTACGGTGGAATTAATTTTTACGGCAGAAGGCGCCAAAGGCGTCTTCAGCAGCAGCCCTTCAAAGCTACGGCAGCGACTTAATGCCACATATACCTGCCCATATGCAAAAGCACTTTGCGCATCGATGATGGCTTTATCAAAACTTAGCCCCTGACTTTTATGAATCGTTATTGCCCAAGCGGCTTTCACCGGAAATTGGACAAAACCTCCCATTATCTTTTCTTCAATTTCTTTGGATTCAGCATTCAAGCTGTAGCTGGTATTATGCCATTCGAGCCGCCCCACAACAATAGGCTCATCTTCCCCTTCGCAAAGTATACTAAGCGTTTCATCATCTTCATCTATATCGATTAGTTCGCCAATTTTACCATTATAAAATGCTTTTGCGGGTGAAGGGTCATTCTTCACAAACATCAATTGAGCTCCTACTTTTAGTTCGAGCTGTGCAGCTGTCGGATATAAATAGTCAGGAAAATCACCATTTATTTCTGCATCGAAAAAGGCAGAAGCGGCAGGCAATGCGCCTAATCGTTTTTCGTTTATATCGTCTGCTTGGCGGTTATGTGTGGTAAGTATAATGTATCCTTCCGGCATTTTTTCATTTAGCTCCGGTTGATAACGTGTATTTAGTTCGTCTAAAGTGGTTCCATCAAAAGCCCCATCACGCAAACTATTTAACAGTGAAATAAACTTCTCATCCGTTTGCCGATACACTTTTTCAAGCATAATGCTCACAAATTCTGACTGTTGCAAGGCATGGCTGCTGAAGAAATAAACCGAATCATAGTATTGACTAAGCAGTTTCCATTCTTCTTCTTTTGCAATGGGTGCCAGCTGCCATAAATCGCCGATTAATAATAGCTGTGTCCCCCCGAATGGTAATTTCGGGTCTTTATACCGCCGTAAAACCGTATCAATTGCATCTAATAAGTCTGCCCGAACCATGCTTATCTCATCAATCACCAACAAATCAAGGCTGCGGATGATATTTATTTTCTCACGGCGCAAGCGCTGATGAGCTGATGGGCGAAAAGCATCTTTACTTTCAACGGATTGCAAAGCAGCAGCCGGAATCTGCGGTCCGAAAGGCAGTTGAAAAAAGCTATGAATCGTCACCCCACCGGCATTGATGGCTGCTACACCCGTAGGTGCCACGACCACAAATCGCTTGTGCGTATAATCAGCCAATTTATGCAAAAAGGTGGTCTTGCCTGTTCCCGCTTTTCCGGTTAAAAAGACATTCACATCCGTGTTTTGGATAAAATTAGCCGTAAGCTGCAGCATTTCGTTGGATTCAGCTTTCATTTGCAGTATTAATTTTTCAAATTATAGAAGCTATAATGCAAATATAATCTTTTAGCCTGCATAATTCACCAATTCATAAGCTTGTCAATCTAATTTAATCGTAATAAGCTCCTGATCATTGCGTTAGAAGCTTTTAGTAGAAATTTAAAAAAAGCGTTTATGATAAAATTAAATACAAAAATTAAGCAGCTTAGTATAGTCAATGAAAACCCTCCCAATCTGAAGGGATTATTTGGTCATTTCAAACACCAGATTTTTTAAACAGCTTTGCTTTACCGGTTTTATTAACACAGCATCATATGGGTTTCTATTTTCCGGGCAATTTGGTGGAATACTGCTGAAAGAAATCACAGGAAGGTTAGGCCGCATGCTTTTAATTTGTATGGCAGCATCCGAACCGTTCATGCCGGGCATATCGTAGTCCATCAAAATAATATCCACCGCATTGCCATTATGCACATACTCAACTGCTTTTCGTCCACTCTCAAAATATATTGGATAAATATTCGAATGTTTCAACATCGCACGAACGAGCAGATAATTTAATTCTAAATCATCTACTACCAGCATGAGAATCGGGCGTCGAATATTAATCGATTTCTGTAGCGAATTTTTAGTTATATGAGTTTTAACTGCCATAAAAAATTGATAATCAATTATATCATCATCAATTTTTATTCCAAATATATTACTGCGTGATAATCAACTCATTAACTCATTGAGAATAGTAGATTAATTCCCATTTTGTAACAAATATTCCAAAAACGGGAAGTGCTATTGGCTTATTCACCTACAATCATAAATTTTCATTGAAGTAGTGTGTAATCCTTTTTATAAGGTGTGCTCGATCGAGTCCTCTAACATTATGTTCATGTCCTGGATAAACAAAATAATCCACGATTTTACCTTCTTTCACACATTCTTGAATAAATCGCAGGCTGTGCTGCCATACAACAACCGGGTCCATATCTCCATGAATAAGAAGCAGTTTCCCTTCTAACTTACTCGCTTGATTAATCAAACTCGTTTGTTCATAGCCTTCGGGATTTTGTTCCGGTGTATCCATATAACGTTCGCCATACATTATCTCATAATATTTCCAATCGGTAACCGGACCTCCTGCCACTGCCACCTTAAATGTCTCAGGATGATTGAGTTTTAAGTTAATGGACATAAATCCGCCATAGCTCCATCCATCTACACCAATACGGTCAGCGTCTATCCAAGGCAAGGACTTTAAATACGCGATGCCTTTCATTTGGTCTTCCCGCTCAAGCTCGCCAAGGCGGCGATGAATTTGCTGTTCAAAAGCCTTTCCTCTGTTTGCCGAGCCACGATTATCAAGTGTAAATACGGCATAACCCAGCTGTGCAAGATAATTCAAGTAAAAGTTGGAGCCACCCAGCCAGCTTTCCGTAACAAGCTGTGCATGAGGACCTCCATATACATATACAATCACCGGATATTTCTTGGAAGGGTCAAAATCTATCGGCTTGATTAATCGGCAATGCAAAGCTGAGCCATCCGAAGCTTCAAGGCTAAACAACTCCATATCGCCAAGCTTATAGTCGGCTATGGGATTTTCCGATTGATGCAGCAAGCGTGTATATCTTGATTTTGTTCCTATCAAATATGTTTCACTGGGAGTTTCAGTATTCGAATACGTATCGAGCAAATAGTTGCCGGAAGGGCTTAGCTGCGCACGATGGCTTCCCTTTTGGATTCCGAAGCGCGTTATTTTTCCGCTCTTAAGCGATATACCATAATTATGTCTTTCGAGCGGACTTTCTTTGGTTGAAGCAACATACAAATGTTCGCCTTTTTTATCAAAGCCCAATACGTTTGTAATCATCCAATCACCTTGGGTCAGCTGCTTTAAAAGTTTTCCGTCAGTTGTATAAAGATAGGCATGATGAAATCCGTCGCGTTCGCTAAACCACACAAACTGATCTGACTTATTCGGGACAAAATACATTGGTAAGTTTGGCTCGACATATTTGTCGTTTCGCTCTTCAAACAACATTGCTGTTTCTTTCCCGCTTTGCACCTCATAGCGCATCATTTTCAAATGATTTTGGTCGCGGTTTAATATACCGATAAAAATACTTTTGCCATCGGGATGCCAGCTCACTGAAGTAAGAAATTGATCTACCGATCCTTCGGTTTGAATAGTGGTTGTACTACCGAATTCCAGCTCATACACCTTTAAACTCACTTCATGGCTTGTCAGTCCGGCCATCGGATATCGCTCTTCTTTCAATTCGGCAATGCGTTTGCTGACATCTACAATGGGATAGCGGTCCACCATACGTTCATCCATACGGTAAAAAGCTATTTTATCGCCTTCGGCTGACCAAAAAATCCCACCATTAATACCAAATTCATTGCGATGGACAGTTTGTCCGCAGACGATTCCTTCCTCTTCATCAGTGATTTGGATGTGCTTTTTATTATGGTATACAAACAAGTTGTTATCAACGGTATATGCAAGAGCCGTAAAATCCTTATTCCAACTTTGATTGCGTGCCTTTTCAGGCAGCTCGACCATAAGTTCAATCGATTGATTTCCAATATCTAAGCTGTAGATATTTGATTTGGATTGAAACACAGCCGTGCTCGTGCTTTTCCAGTTTAAAAAAGGAATCCGCTTCATGCTATCGATAGCCGATTCGTGCAGCCAAGTATTCAGGATATCCAGATTTAGTACGGTATCCACTGCCTCATTTCGTACATCTCCCATCAAAATAGCATTGTCTTCAAGCCATACAAAACGGTCATCATTTGGCAGCCATTTCAATTGTGACATGGACTTGGGGTATAATGCAAAATTTGCACCGGCAGCGTCTTTTTCCGTAAAGATTTTGTCTTGTGCATTTACATAATTGGGCATGGCGCTCAGCATAATCCATAAGAAGGTGAGCAGTGTCAGTTTCATTCTTTTCAACATACTAATCCGGTATTTATTAATTTTCTTAGCCTAATTCAATAGAGCAGTCAAAATTAGAATATTCGGCGCATAGGCACAAATTAATGACTGCCTTTTTACAAAGTTTCAGGCAGTTATTAAACGATTCACTCGGAGCAACAGCTATCAAATATTGTACACGCCTAAAAAAGAAAAACCGACTGGATTCAGCCGGTTTTTCAAAAAATAACTCATTTATTTTCGCTTATTTGATCTTTTTCTCCTCCACCTGAATGATTTCCTTGCTCGTATAATCATATACAAATACTAGGACCGAACAATTTTCTTCATCATAATTGCTCTTAAGTGTGAGGCTATAATTCAGTGTAAAACTTTCATCCAAATTGGGATTCGACAATGCTTCATCTCCCCATATACCATTAATTGTTTCACGCAACACATGACGATGTACGTATTCTTGAATTACGGGTGTTTCGCCTGCATTGGGATCATTGTTTTTTTGTGCACTAACAAGATTATCTTCTACTATGCAGGCGAGCAATCTGTAGTCGCCATCCATCATCTGTAGAAATGTACCTTTAATCTCCACCTCCAGCTTACGGTTTGAAGAATTATACTCATTCTTAATAATCAATCCCACTTCCGGTTCATCTTCAATTATTTCAGTAATCTTACTTCCCCAATTTGTTGGGGGAACAGTAAATGAGCCACCACTTGCACTTATTCTATTAATTAAGCCCATAGGATACATGGTGACGCCAAAGGACGAATTCCATTCTTCTCCTGCCTCGGTTCGATAATCGGCGTCAAAAGGTGCTCCTGAGGGATTGGCAAACCATCCGGCATGTACTGACAACATCAACACGCGACCATCGTATAAATCTACTAGTTCATGTGCAATTTTGGCAGCTGTTGGGCAGTTTACACAATGATGTCCGGTATATTCTTCAAGAAGCACTTTTTTAACAAACTTCTCAGTGGGCTCGCCCCCACCACCTGATCTTTCTTTAAAATACGGGGGTTCAATCTTGTCACAAGAAGAAAGGATGAACACCAAAACAAAGAAGGGAATAAAATATTTTAGATTTTTCAACATGATTCAAAAAGTTTAGAAGTTAGTTGTAAGCGTAAACGTAAGTCCACTTGAAGCAGGCACTTGTCGGCACACACCACCCACACATACCACTCCTTCGGCCTGACGACCAAAGGTAAGTGCCAAGCGGGTTGCCTCCTTGGTAATACCTGCAGAAACCGTATAATAATGACTACGCAAATCTTTATCCGGATTTCCATAATTATATTGATCGGCTATGGCAAAGAACCAACGTGGCGCAATGGTGTACTCTACCATTAAGGCAGCCCAATCACCCTTATCTTGCTTGGTAAATAAGCCTTGTGCTTCAGCACGTATAGCCTTTCTGTTGCTTAAGCGATAGGTCACATCAGCCAAGAAAAGATTTGCTTCAACCATGGGGTCGCCGGTATGCCCTTCAATAGTGGCAATATCGTAGAGTAAGTTCATATACATAAATACCCCCTTGAGTTTCGAGTTGAAGCGCTTGTCAACTTCAAAGTTGATATCTCTGAAAAAGATATGGTCTGATACCTTAAAGAAATCAGAATTATATCCTAATGTGCCTGACTGTCCGACGGGGATGGTATCATGAATCGGGTTACGTACTATGTCGTTCACTTGACTGTAGTTCAGCGCCAAACCCGTTCCGTATTTACCACCGAGTAAAGTTCCTTTCGGAATTTTATAATTTACTTGTAACTGCATTCCCATTTCCCCATTTGGCTGAGTGGCATAGGGATATTTTCCGGTAAGGCTGTATGAGTGTGTACGGTTAATAGGTGGAATAAAGTTAATATCGAGTGCATTTCCATTAAAAGTACGGTCTGATTTAAAGCTGAAGTTATCTACGCGTTTCAACTGGAGCACCACTCCAAGCCCCCGTTGCGCATAGGACAACGAGCTTAAAACAGCTCTTCCTTCATTATAAATAAAGTTATTAATTCCGGATGGATCATTGATTTTATGAGCATATTCTGTCATAAAACTAAAATTACCCATGCCAAGATTGATTCTGGCTGCCATGCTTCCCACATTTTCGGGCAGTTTATATATGGGGTCGGCATCACGCTGATATTTACTTACGGCACTTGCTCCTACTATCATCCTCAGAGCAGATGACTCCAAACCTTTAAAGGCTTCATTAAGGCTTAGCTCCGCATCAAGTCCACGTACAATACCACGGTTGTTCCGTTCATATTTCTGCCAATACAAACGCTGGGTGCCATAGACTCCTTTCAGCGTAACTCCTTTTGCAGGATACAGCAGCACACGCATACCGTTCATACTGTTATCATAGCCCAATGTCCATTCTTCATAAGAACGGAAAATCAAGCCGTTACCAAATTGTTCATAAAAGTTACCAATCGTGACATCCACGAAATCGCTGGTATAGGATGCCCAAATGTTTGGAAATCCATTACCTTCTTGGGCAGCATCAAATCCGGCAAGCGGGCTGAGCATTGCTTCGTAGCGCATCCCGGCTTTGAAATTTCCAAGGGTATAAATGATATTTCCGTATCCATTGATGCCAATTTTCTTTCCTGCCAAAGTAGAATCCGTAATACCGATGGCGGCATCCGGACGATAGAGCTGTGCATCTATCTGGAAGCTCCCGTTTACAGAAGCATTGTCAAAAAAGTCTTGTGCATAACCCCCAAAAGCCAGGGCGATAAACAAGAATAAAGTTGTAATTTTTTTCATAGTCGATGGTTAATGTAAAAACAAAGGTGTGGTTTTTTTTATTTGTTTACCAATTCCTTTACTTTTTCATAAAGTTCAAATTCAGCTCCTTCAAAATAAGCAGTATGCTGTGAAACGATATTTCCTTTACCATCCAATAAAAAGGTATGGGGAATCATATTCACATTCATTGCACGCTTGAAGTCGCCGTTTGCATCCAGCAGTATTTCAAAATCCCATCCTTTACTTTTTGCCATGGGAGCCACACGTGTGGTTGAACGCGCATCATCAATTGAAACAGCATAAATTTTTACACCTGTCTCTTCTTGCCATTCTTCATAGTTTTCCATGAAGGCATCCAATTCCTTTTGACAAGGTTTGCACCATAAAGCCCAAAAGCTGAGAATCATCGGCTTACCGTCATTGCTAATCTCACTGGTATTGAAGTTTTTACCATCCAAAGTTTTAATAGCTACCTTGGGTAAAGCTGAATCTTGTGCCGAAGCCATAAAAGCCATCATCAGCAACACTACTGCAAAAATTGATTTTTTCATGATCATTAATAGTTTTAAATATTTTAGACAACCTTTTCTTCTTTATAGTTGCTTCAAGAAATATAAACTTCCAGAAGTCTTGATTTTTCTTTTGGATATAATTCGATATGATTTACTATTTGTGGCAATAAAATAAGTTCGCCTTGCCGAATTCCATATGCATTTCCTTCCCACCTTAATTCCACCTCTCCTTCTGTGCAAAGAAGTATCACAAAGGAATCCAAGTCTGAATAATCTTTCTTCAAAGGCTTGGTAAACTCTAATATGTTTGTTGTGAAATATTCGGAATCAACAAGCTTTGCAGTCCGATTTTCTTGTAAGTCGTAAGGGGTTTTGGTATTTTCAGACTTTTCAAATCTAAGTGCTTCAAGCGCTTGTTCGGTATGCAATTCGCGGGTTTTTCCGTCTTTATCCTTCCGATTCCAATCATAAATCCGATATGTGATATCGCTTGTCTGCTGAATTTCTGCTAACAGCATGCCGGGTCCCAGTGCATGCAGTCTTCCGGCGGGGATGTAAAACACATCTCCTTTGGTTACAGACTCAAAGTTTAAAATCTCTTCCAACTTATTATCCTTCAGCTGATTCAAATACTGTTCACTTTCAAGATTTTGATTAAATCCATTGATTAACTGTGCATTTTCGTCTGCCTGAAGTATATACCACATTTCAGTTTTACCTGCCTCTTCCCCTTGTTGACGAGCCATTGCATCATCCGGATGCACCTGAATTGACAGCCAATCATTGGTATCAATCAGTTTCACCAAGATTGGAAAGCGATTGCCAAAACGCTCATAAACTTTTTCGCCAACCAAGTCGCCCATAAACACTTCTACCAGTTCATTAAGCTCATTCTCTGCGAGATAGCCGTTATCCACTATGGTAGGATTGCCTTCAACACCGGAAAGCAGCCAAGCTTCACCACAGTTGGATATTGAACCAAAATCAATATTTAATATGCTGCGAATCTTTTGCCCACCCCATATTTTTTCCATGAATAAGGGGCGTAATTTAAAAGGGTATAATGACTGCATAAGCCGCATTTAAAAAAACAAAAATATATAAAATCGATTTAGATTACGTAATTCATGCATTTTTTGAATCGTAAAACAGCTATTTAAGCGTTTTAAATCCTTTTACAACACAATTCTAGGTATACGATTTACAACAATCGTACCATTGTTAAAATTCTATAATAATTACTGCTATTTTTATATAGTTTGCAATGTACTCCATCATAGCACAAATTAGGTGAGGCATTATTTACAGTTAGAATAATTTATAGAAAACAGCTACATTTGCATCTAACCTGAATAATTCATAAAATAAAAATAAATGCGGGTAAATATACTGATATA